>NZ_VFTQ01000002.1:0-452186 GCF_006439475.1 Mesorhizobium sp. B2-8-9
CGTCGCAAGGAAGCTCCTGGTCGTCCTCAACGCTATCATTCGCGACAAAACCGCATTCGCGTGAACACAGTTGCCATGCCGTTACATCGACCGAAGTGTGCAACGGTGCAGAATTCTGAACCGCCGCGGCGCTTCCAAGTCACGGCATGGATCCTCGGGTCTGCGCGCGTCGCTTCGCTCCTTGCTCCGCCCGTGGATGACGACCGCGATAGGCGTCTGGGCCAATCGCCAAGGCATGGGATCTGCCAACGCACGCACGGGCAGCGGTCAAAGTTTCTGTGCTGGCGAACTGGTCCGGTACAAGACCCTAGCGCGACCGGATCACTTCGTCGGTATTGGCCAGCAGCTTGCGCACCGCATTGCGCGCCGCGTCCGGCCTTTGCAGGCGGATACTGCGTTCGATCGCCTCATGCAGTTTCTGGGCGTGCTGCAGATTGTCGAGCTCGCGCGTCGTATAGGTGAAGAGATGGTCGAAGGCAGATTCGATCAAGACGCCCAGCGGCACCAGCAGGTCGTTGCCTGAAGCCCTCAGGATGGCAAGGTGGAAGCGCGTGTCGGCCCGGGTGCGCTCCTGCAGGTTGGTCGCCTCGCCCATCTCGCGACAGGCCTGGCTGATCTCGGCCATCTGCTCGCGGGTGCGCCGCATCGCCGCGAAGGCCGTCGCCTCCGGCTCGATGATGTGGCGGAACTCCTGCACGGTCTTGAGGAACACCTCGCGGTCCGGCGAGGTCGCGTACCAGGCGAGCACGTCGCGGTCGAGAAGGTTCCAGCGTTCCTTCGGTTCGACCCAGCTGCCGATCTTCGGTCGCGAGGCCAGAAGGCTCTTTGCCATCAGCATCTTGATCGCCTCGCGCACCGCCGAGCGGCTGACGTCGAAGGTCTCCGACCATTTGGCCTCATTGGGCAGGATGGTGCCCGGCGGATAGTCGCCGCGCACGATCCGAAGGCCGATCTCGCTCGCAAGCGAAGCATGCACGCTGGCACCCGGGATGCGTGACGCGTTGGCCCGGCGAACGCCGGACGGACGCTCTGCCGCTGCCATTTTTGTCGGCCTCTTTTCGTTGTTCGGCTTAGCGTCCCGCATGGTTCCACAAAATCCCGTTTTCAGAAGCTGTCAAGCAGGGCAAGCCCGCTTTGCCGCAATGCGCGAGGATGTGCACAGATCAACCGGCATTTGCCGCCGGCTCACGCCGTCTTGACGTATTTGCGCCAGCTGTGCTCGGGCTGAAAGCCAAGCACATCGCGCGCCTTGCGGTTCGAAAGCAGCGTCTCATATTCGCCAAGCTCGGCCTTGACCGGCACGCCCGGATAAAAGCGCTTCAACAGCTCCGCCGTCGGCAGGTCCGACGAGGTGTCGTCGTTGGCCGCGTTGAACACCTGATAGCCCAGGCCGTCCTTCTCGATGGCGCGCAAGGTGATCTGGCCGAGATCGCGCGCATCGATATAGCTCCAGGCGATGCGCTTACGGAAGCCCGGATCAGCGAACCATTTCGGGAATAGCGAATATTCATGCGGCTCGATGACATTGCCGATGCGCAGCGCATAGATGTCGAAGCCGCTGCGCAACGCGAAAGCCCGCGCGGTCTTCTCGTTGACGATCTTCGACAGCGCATAGGAGTCCATCGGGTCGACGTCATAATCCTCGTCGAGCGGGAAATGCGTCGGATTGCGAGGCTCGTTGGCGAAGACAAGACCGTAGGTCGTCTCGCTGGAAGCGATGATAACCTTGCGGATGCCGAGCTTCACCGCCGCCTCGATGACATTGTAGGTGCCCATCGCGTTGATGCGGAACACCTCGTTGTCCGGCGTGATCATGATGCGCGGGATCGCCGCGAAATGCACCACGGCGTCGACCGGCTGCGATCTCAACGACGGGTCGAACTCGTGCAGACCCATATAGCTCGACAGCGCGTTGAAAACCTGGCCGCTGTCGGTGATGTCGGTGACCAAAGTGCGCACCTTCGGATTATCGAGCGGCTTGGTGTCGATGTTGAGCACCTGGCAGCCATGTTCGACCAGATATTCCACGACATGCCGGCCAGCCTTGCCGCTGCCGCCGGTGAACATGATCCGCTTCGTCATTTTGCTCTCCACAATGCTAGGTAATTATGTGTATTGTCAGACAATATGACATTCCGCGATCGCCCGCCACCCGCGATCCGCGGAAACCTTCTGGACAATCGCCCGCCGCGCGGGCCGCCCACCACCATGAAAGACAGGGAAGAGACGACATGAGCACCACCGCTGCCCGCGAGAACATCGGCTTCATCGGCCTTGGCCTGATGGGGCACGGCATCGCCAAGAACATCGTCGACAAGGGCTACCCGCTGACTTTCCTCGGTCGCAAGAACCGCAAGCCGGCGGAAGACTTGGCCGGACGCGGCGCCACGGAGGCTGCCACGTCCAAGGAGGTGGCCGCGGCCTCCGACATCGTCTTCATCTGCGTCACCGGCTCGCGCGAGGTGGAGGCGATCATCCGCGGCCCGTCCGGGCTGAAGGAGGGCCTGAAGCAAGGCTCGGTCGTCGTCGATTGCTCGACCTCCGATCCGGTCTCGACCGTGGCCCTGGCCGCCGAACTCAAGGCGCTCGGCGTCGACTATGTCGATGCGCCGCTCAGCCGCACGCCGAAGGAGGCTTGGGAAGGCACGCTCGACGCCATGGTCGGCGCGCCGGACGCCGTCTTCGCCAGGCTGAAGCCGGTGCTTGAGACCTGGGCCGGCCGCATCGTGCATATCGGCGATACCGGCGACGGCCACCGCATGAAGCTGCTCAACAACTTCATCTCGCTGGGCTACGCCGCGATCTATTCCGAGGCGCTGGCGCTGGCCGAGAAGGTCGGTATTTCGCCGCCGCGCTTCGACAGCGTCATTCGCAACGGCCGCATGGATTGCGGCTTCTACCAGACCTTCATGCGCTGGACGCTGGAGGGCGACCGCGACGCGCACAAATTCACCATCGCCAATGCCTTCAAGGATCTGACCTATCTGGAATCGATGGCGGGCGCGGCCGGCATCGCCAACCCTCTGGGCAACGCGACCAAGAATTCCTTTGCGACCGCCTTCGCCACCGGCCCCGCGGAACAGTATGTGCCGATGCTCGCCACACATATCGGCAAGCTCAACGGCGTCGACCTGATGCCTTCGAAGGACGGCGTGAAGCAGAAGATCTGAGACGAAAGCGCCTTCATCAAGAGCACAAAAGTCAGGGGCGCCTCGCGGCGCCCCTGTTGCATTGGTTATGGATGCGACCAGCGCCTACTTCTGGATGCAGGTGTCGGCCGTTTCCTTGGTGCATTCGTCGAGGCCGGTGAAGACCGGATCGTCGACCTTCTTGCCACCGATGAGGTCGAGCATCACTGCCGGCGCCTTGTAGCCCATTTCGAACGGCCGCTGGCCGACCAGCGCGGTCACCAAGCCTTCCTTGGCGATCGCCACCTCGTCGCCGATCGTGTCGGCGGCGCCGATGACGAACTCGTTCTTGGCGATCTTGTCGGCCATCGGCTTGAACAGGTCGCGATAAGGCTGCGGCGCGCCGAACAGCGGCCAGCCACCCATGATGCCGAAGGCGTCGAGCTTCGGGTTGGCGGCGAGGATGTCGGTCATCGCCTGCACGCCTTTGGCGCCGTCGTCATTGGTGAACACCGGGCAGCCGGGAGCTTCGGTCCAGCCACCTTCGCCGGCAAGTGCTGCAAGACCTTCCTTCCCGGTCAGCGCATCGCGCATGCCTTGCGCGCGACGCAGGATGTTGTCGGCCGCCGGATTGCCCTCGATCGTGCAGATCGTGCCGCCATTCGGCTTGGCCTTCTTGATGTACTCGCCGATCTTCTTGCCCATCAGGTAGTTGTCGGTGCCGAGATAGGTCTTGCGAAGGGCGGCGTCTTCCTTGGCAAGGTCGGCGTCGACCGTCATGATCGGGATCGACGGATTGGCGCTCTTGATCGTCTGCGCGATCAGCGGCGCGTTCGACGGCGAGATCGCCATCGCCACCGTGTCTGGCTTGCTCAGCATATCCTGCACGATCTGCGCCTCGCCGGCCTCGTCGGAAGTCGATGCCGGGCCGGTGTAGAAGCATTCATATTCCGAGCTGGCGTTTTCCTTGTTCCACTTCTCGCAGCCCTGATGGATGGCTTCGAAGAACGGATTGTCGAGACCCTTCACAACGATGACGAGCTGTTTCTTGGCCAAAGCCGGCCCGGCGCCCAACGCCATTGCGGCGACGGCGGCAAGCAAAAGTGTTTTCCTCATATCAGTCCTCCCTTGAAACAGACGGACACCGCGTGCCCGCCACACTGATCAACCCGGATACACAAGAACCACGACGAGCATCTCATGATGTTCGCGCCCCGCGCCGGGCTGATAAGCATTTGCCGATCCGTCCGCCCGAATACCGATGCAGCCGAATCCTTTACCCTCAAACCATCTGCCTGCCTCCGCCGGGTAGACGGACGATTGGCAAAGTGTTGTTCCGAGGCTTAGCTAATATCGGCTTTTCGCCAGCGTCAATTGCTATTTGTCCTACAAAACCGATTTTTCGTCGAGTCTCGAAATTAATCGTCAGACAATTGATTGACGCCCAGTCCGCTTTTGCCTAAATGCGTGGATGCACCGTTCCGGAGGAAATGGACGGGATAAGGACGCAAGCGGCGCCGCCGGGTTCGGTGGCCAGTTGCGCCAACATGGGGAGGCTTAAGGCTGGTGTCGGTTCTGGAACTCGCCAACATCTCGAAGCATTTCGGCGCCATCCAGGCGGTCAACGATGTATCGTTTTCGCTGGAAGCTGGTGAGGTCGTCGGCCTGATGGGCGACAACGGTGCCGGCAAGTCGACGCTGGTGAAGATGATCGCTGGCAATTTCCACCCGAGCCACGGCACCATGCGGCTGGAGGGCAAGGACCTTGTCATGCACAAGCCGGCGGATGCGCGCCAGCACGGCATCGAGATCGTCCACCAGGACCTTGCGCTCTGCAACAATCTGACGGCCGCGGCCAACGTCTATCTCGGCCGCGAGCTGCGCCGCGGCTTCGGTCCGCTGCGTATTCTCGACTATGGCGCGATGTACAAGCGCGCCGGCCAGCTTTTTGCCGAGCTGAAATCCGAGACGCGGCCGCGCGACCTCGTCAAGCAGATGTCGGGCGGCCAGCGCCAGGCGGTGGCGATTGCCCGCACCATGCTGTCGCAGGCCAAGATCGTGCTGATGGATGAGCCGACGGCGGCGATTTCGGTCAGGCAGGTCGCCGAAGTGCTCAATCTCATCCGCCACCTGCGCGATCAGGGCATCGCCGTGGTGCTGATCAGCCACCGCATGCCCGACGTGTTCGACGTCGCCGACCGTGTTATCGTCATGCGGCGCGGCCGCAAGGTGGCCGACAAGAAAATCGCCTCGAGCTCGCCCGAGGAAGTCACCGGGCTGATCACCGGCGCCATCGAACAGGTTGCGTAGTCGCGCGTAACCCCGCGCCCCGCCTCTCAGGAAAGGTCGATAATGGCAGTCACACTTGACCAGACGATCGCGCAGAAGCAGCACACCTTCCTGTCGCGGCTTTTTGCCAACCAGACTTTCTGGGTGGTGATCGCGGTCATCCTCGCCTGCCTGTTCCTGTCCGTCGCCACCGATTCCTTCGCCACGTCGAAGAACATCTTCAACATCACGCGCAATATCACCTTCGTCGCCATCGTCGCGCTCGGCATGACCTTCGTCATCATTACCGGCGGCATCGACCTTTCGGTCGGCTCGGTGCTTTGCCTATCCTCGATGGTGCTCGCCGTCACCATGCATGCCGGCTATTCGATCGAGGTGGGCATCCTGGCCTCGATCGGCACCGCGCTTGCGATCGGCGCCTTCAACGGCCTGCTCATCGCCTATCTCGGCTTCCCGCCTTTCGTGGTCACGCTCGGCATGCTGTCGGTGGCGCGCAGCCTTGCCATGGTCGCCTCGAACAACACCGTGGTGTTCCAGTTCGGGCCGGACCACCAGAAGCTTTTGTCATTGGGCGGCGGCGCCTGGCTTTTCGGCATCGCCAATCCGGTGCTCTACATGATCCTCCTGGCGGCGATCACCGGCTTCATCCTGCGCTGGACCAAATTCGGCCGGCACATCTTCGCCATCGGCGGCAATGAGCATGCGGCGACGCTGACCGGCGTTCCCGTCAAGCAGATCAAGGTCGTCGTCTACATGATCTCGGCGCTGTCGGCAGGGCTTGCCGGCATCATCCAGACCGGATGGCTGGGCGCCGTCACCACCAATCTCGGCAACGGAATGGAGCTGCAGGTGATTGCCGCCACCGTCATCGGCGGCGCCAATCTCGCCGGCGGCGTCGGCACCGCGCTCGGCGCCATCGTCGGCGCCGCCCTCATCGAGGTGATCCGCAACAGCCTCGGCCTGCTCGGCATCAACGCCTTCTGGCAAGGCACCTTCATCGGCGGCGCGATCATCCTGGCGGTCCTGTTCGACCGGATCCGCAATTTCAGGCGTAGTGACTGAAGCGCGCCGCCTCGCCTTCTCCCCTTGTGGGAGAAGGGAACGCGCTCCTATCGCCCAGTCTGAAAATCCGCCCCGACGGCCGCCTCCAAACGTCTGTCATCATTGCGCGCCTTGACGCAACCGCAAACTCAGCCGCACTATTGCCCGGCAGGCGAAGGGAGGCCAGTCGCCTGCGGGAGGAACGATACCCATGACGGACGCGATCAGGCTCTATTGGGGCCGGTTCGGACATGTTTCCGTGCTGAATGTCGCCAACGACTTCGTCACCCATGCCCATGGCGAGGCTCATCTCATCATCTGGCTGGAAGGCACGGCAGGCGAAATGACGATCGGCCGCGAGACGGTGCGGCTTGGGCCTGGCACCGCGGCCGGCATCAACTCGTTCCAGCCGCACAGCCACGCCCTTTCCCGCGACGGTAAGCCCGGCCTGTTCCTCGCCTTCTACATCGACCCGGATTGGGCGCGCCGGCGCCGCGACCTGCCCTCCTCCGCGCCGCTGTTCGCGCAAGCGGCGATCACGCTGGAGCCTTGGCTGCACCAGGCGGCGGCGAACCTGCTCGATCATCTGGCCGACAATGAGAGCATCGACGACGTCGCCAATTACGAGATCGAGCGTTTCATAGACAGCGTTCTCGATGCGGCCGACACATCCGCGCCACAGATAGCCCGCGCGCGCATCAACACGATGCTCGATTTCCGTGTCCGCAAGGCGATCCAGTTGATGAAGGCCAATGTCTGCGAACGCATCTCCTTCGACGACGTCGCCCGTTCGGTCGGGCTCTCCCGACCGCATTTCTTCGCGCTGTTCAAGGAACAGACCAATCTGACGCCGAACGTCTACTGGAACACGCTGCGCATGGAGGAAGCCGTGCGGCAACTGCAGTGGTCGCAGGAACCGCTGATCTCGGTCGCCTGCAATCTCGGCTTCACCACCCAGGGTAATTTCTCGCGCTTTTTCCGCGACCATGTCGGCGTGCCGCCGACGCTCTACCGCGAAGCCGCGCGGGCGACAGCGTAAGGCGCTTTGAGATTCAGGTCAGGGCCGAGCCGGAGTCGAAGACGGGCGCGAAGCGACAAACCGGATGGCTTCCGAGAACCGGCCTACGCCGGCCGTAGCCTTCATAGAGCCAAGACACTTACGAGGGCTTCGGCCGGCGAAGGCCGGAGCGGAGCGTACTTTAGCTACGTGAGCACCGGAAGCGCAGGAAGCCGCCATTTGCAGGCCGGCATCACCTGAATATCGACGCGCCGGTTTTTCCGACTGGTTGATATGCGCTCAAGACGCATTGATAAGCGCCGGCCCGCCGGCCGCCCTAGCATGCTCCCGATCTTTGCAAGGGAACCAGTCTATGGCGAAAGTCACCATCTCCAGCGTCATCGACGCGCCGGTCGAGCAGGTCTGGGCGCGCATCCGCGACTTCAATGGTTTGCCCAGTTGGCATCCGCGCATGGTGGAAAGCCATATCGAGGACGGCAAGGACGCCACCGCGATCGGCTGCGTGCGCAACTTCCAATTGGTCAGTGGCGCGCGGCTGCGCGAGAAGCTGCTCGATTTCTCGGATGAGAATTTCCTGGTCAGCTATTCGATCCTCGAGACGCCGCAGCCGCTCACCAATCACAAGGCGACGCTGCAGTTGCGGCGCGTCACCGACGGCAACCGCACCTATGCCGAATGGACAGCGAGCTTCGACGCCGCGCCCGAAGAGGCCGACAAGCTGGCCGAGGGCATGGGCGCCAATGTCTTTCAGGGCGGCTTCAATGCCCTGAAGGCCCATTTCGCCGGCCAGAGCTGACGGGAGCGCGCCATGTCGCTTGCGCTGCAGACTTTTTCGAGCGTGAAAGACGCCAACGCCGCGTTGCAGGCCGCTGGGACACGTTATCTCGGTGGCGGCACGCTTGTCGTCCGCGCGGCCAATGAAGGCGATGTTGCCGTCTCCAACCTGATCCGCGTCAACGATCCCGGCTTCTCGCAGATCGCGGTTTCCGGCGGCAAGGTCCGGCTCGGCGCTTCGGTCACCATGGCCGCGATTGCCCGCCATCCCGAGCTCGCCGCGCTTGCGCCGGCCGCGCGCGCCGTCGGCGGACCGGCGATCCGCAACATGGCGACCGTCGGCGGCAATCTGTTTGCCCCTGCCCCTTACGGGGATTTCGCGGTGGCGCTGCTGGCGCTGGACGCGACCGTCGTCACCCAAGCCGGCGAAGTGCCGATCGAGACTTTTTTGGCCGATCGCGACACCAGCCGCGCCATACTGACCGCGGTGGATATTGCATTGCCTAAAGCCGAGAGCTTCCGCTTCCTGAAAGTATCGCGGGTCAAGCCCAAGGGTGTGTCCGTGCTGAGCATCGCCGCGCTTCTGGAGCTCGCGTCGGACGGCACGGTGACCTCGGCGCGCATCGCCCTGGGCTGCATGGCCGATCGTCCAATGCGCGCTTTAGCGGCCGAAAAGACGCTGCTCAGCTGCAAGCTCACCCCGCAGGAGATCGCGCCGGCCCTGACCGCTGCGAGCGAAGGCATAGCGCCGATCACCGACCCGATCGCCAGCGCCTGGTATCGCGCCGAGGTTCTGCCGGTCCATCTCGGCCGGCTGCTGCTTGACTAATATCCGTGGGGGACGCGCGTCTGTCCGGCCGATCCGGGCAGGCGCGCAGGGAGGAAAAATGGCGAAGGTCCCGGTTCAATTCACGCTCAACGGCTCGGAGAAAGCCGAGTTCGTCGAAAGCGGCACGACGCTGCTCAATGTGCTGCGCGACAAGATCGGCGACACCTCACCCAAGGGGGGTTGCCACCAAGGCACCTGCGGCGCCTGCTCGGTCATCATCGACGGAGAACTCAGGCTCTCCTGCCTGACGCTGGCCGAAACCTGCGGCGGTGCCGACGTCAGGACCACCGCCGGCCTTGCCGAAGGCGGTGTGCTGCATCCGCTGCAGCGCGCCTTCCTCGATGCCTTCGCCACGCAATGCGGCTTCTGCACGCCGGGCATGATCATGGCCGCGAAGGTTCTGCTCGACCGCACGCCCAACCCAAGCCGCGAGGATGTGGTCGAGGCGCTGTCCGGCAACATCTGCCGCTGCACCGGCTACGAGCCGATCATCCAGGCGGTGCTGCTTGCGGCGCGCGCCAACTCGCAGAACGCCGCCTGAGGGAACGAGCCATGGAACTGCGCAAGGACTATTTTGCCGATGTCCGCAAGGACGGCCTGCATGAGATCGGCCAGGGTCGCCCGCGGCTCGACTCGCCGGGACATGTCACCGGCAAGACCGTTTATTTCGCCGACCGAAACTTCCCGGGCATGCTGCATCTGAAGATGGTGCGCAGCCCGCACCACCATGCCCGCATCCGCTCGATCGATACGTCGGAAGCGGAGAAACATCCGGGCGTGGTGCGCGTGCTGACCGCCAAGGATGTGCCGCACAATGTCTACACCATCCTGATCCTGATCCAGATCGGGCCCGAGGACGAAACCGTGCTCGCCGACGGCAAGGTGCGCTGGAAGGGTGAGGCCGTGGTGGCGGTGCTGGCCGAGACCGAGCGCGCCGCGCAGGAAGCCGCCGCCAAGGTCAAGGTCGACTATGAGGTGTTGCCGGCCGTCTTCGACATGGAGGAAGCGCTGAAGCCCGGCGCGCCTTTGGTCAACGAATATCACGGCCAGAATTACTACCTCTATGACAGCGGCGAGTGCCGCAAGGTGCGCTTCGGCGATGTCGAGGCAGGCTTTGCCCAGGCCGACCACATCCTCGAACAGTCCTACCAGTCCTCGCCGATCGAGCACGCGCCGACCGAGACCACGGGCTGCGTGGTGGCGCCGGAAGGCAACGACCGCTTCACCTGCTACACCAACACGCAGGCGATGTTCTTCACCCTCGACAACG
Organism: Mesorhizobium sp. B2-8-9; assembly: GCF_006439475.1. NCBI lineage: Bacteria > Pseudomonadati > Pseudomonadota > Alphaproteobacteria > Hyphomicrobiales > Phyllobacteriaceae > Mesorhizobium > Mesorhizobium sp. B2-8-9. The sequence continues at coordinate 10,350 of NZ_VFTQ01000002.1, forward strand.
CCTCGATCATCCTGCAGATCCCGGGCTCGAAGCTGCATTTCGTCGGCGGCACCGTTGGCGGTGGCTTCGGCGGCAAGGTCGACGTCATCGTCGAGCCGATCGCTATCCTCGCGGCCAAGCTAACCGGACGCCCGGTCTGTTTTATCTACAGCCGCGAGGAGGAAATGCAGATCTCCTCGCCGCGCGCCGCCGAGAAGGTGATCATCAAGGACGGCGTCATGAAGGACGGCCGCATCGTCGCGCGCAAGGTGACCGGTTATACCGACGCCGGCGCCTATTCGCGCCACTCGCCCTATGGCGCGCAGAAGGGCGCGGCGCACTATCCAGGCCCCTATACGATCCCGAATGTCTGGATCGACACCTATTGCGTCTACACCAACCGCACCCCTTCGTCGGCCATGCGCGGCTTCGGCGTCACCATCGGCGACTTCGCGCTGGAGGTGCAGATGGACAAGCTGGCGCGGCTGATCGGCATGGATCCGCTCGAATTCCGCTTCGTCAACGCGTATCGCGACGGCGACATGAAGGCGCATCGCCAGCCGACCGACGGTGCGGCGCTGATCGAATGCATGCAGGAAGCCTCGCGCGCCGCCAACTGGCCGGTCGCGGAAAAATACATGACGATGTCCTCCTACAGGAAGGAAGCCTGAGATGGCGATCCGGCGTGGACGCGGCGTCGCCGCGATCAACTATCCGACCGGCATGAATCTCGGCGGCGACCCGACCCAGGCGCTGGTCCATTCGACCCCGACCGGCAACTTCATGGTGACGTTGTCCAGTGTCGATCTGGGCCAGGGCATGAAGCAGATCATGGCGCAGATCTGCGCCGAGACGATCGGCGTACCGACCGACCGCGTCGTCATCGATACCGCCGACACCGACACCGGCCCGCACTGCATGGGCACTTTCGCCTCGCGCGGCACGCACCGCGCCGGCAACGCGGTCATCCAGGCGGCCAAGGAAGCCCGCCAGGTGATGCTGGAAGTGGCCGCCGAAGAGTTGGAGGTGAACGCCTCCGACCTTGAGACCGACGGCCGGGGCAACATCCAGGTGAAGGGCGCGCCGCAGAAATCGATCTCGATCTTCGATGTCGCGCTGTCGGCGCATTTCAAGCGCGGCCGCTCGATCTCCGGACGCGGCATGTTCCTGATCCCGCGCTCCTATCCGGAGAAGGAGACCGGTGCTATGAAGCCGTCCACCTGCTACGCGCATGCCTGCACGGTGGCCGAGGTCGAGGTCGACGACGAGACCGGCGAAGTGACGGTGCTCAGTGTCAAGAACGTCTTCGAGATCGGCCGTGCGCTCAACCCGAAGATGGTCGAGCAGCAACTGGTCGGCGGCTCCTGGATGGGCATCAGCCATGCGCTCTATGAGACGACCGAGCCCTATTACCCGAACCGCGACCATGGCGGCACCGACTTCAACCAGTATCTGATGCCGGGTCCCGGCGATCTGGCAGAGACCGAGATCATCGTCTTGGAGCGGCCTTCCGCCGATGGACCGTTCGGCGCCAAGGGGCCGGGCGAGATGTGCGCCAACCCGCAGATCCCGGCCGTCGCCAATGCCGTCTTCGACGCCGTCGGCGTGCGCATCGACACGCTTCCGATCACGCCCGAGCGCATCCTGCGCGCTCTGAAGGCGCAGGCCGCGGGCTGAGGGGAGATGAACAGCGCCGACGCCGTTGCGGTCGCGGCTTCGCCGGAGGCGATCGCCGCGCGCCTTGCCGCTTCGCGCTACCTGGCCGACGACAGCCTTGCGACGGCGATCTTCCTCGCGATCCGCCTGGGCAAGCCGCTGCTGCTCGAAGGCGCGCCGGGCGTCGGCAAGACCGAGGCCGCCAAGGCGGTGGCCGAACTGCTTGGCCGCGAGCTGGTGCGGCTGCAATGCTATGAAGGCATCGACGCCGGGCATGCGCTTTACGAGTGGAACTACCAGCGGCAGTTGCTCGCCATCCGCCATGCCGGCGAGCACGAGATCGACATCTATGACGACCGTTTCCTCATCGCGCGGCCGCTGCTGCAGGTGCTGCGGGCACCCGTTGAGCGCGTGCTGCTGGTCGACGAGATCGACCGCTCGGATCACGAGTTCGAGGCGCTGCTGCTCGAATTCCTCTCAGACTTCCAGATCAGCATCCCGGAGCGCGGCACGATCCGTGCCGCGACGCAGCCGATCGTCATCCTCACCTCCAACCGCACGCGCGAGCTGGCCGAGGCGCTGCGCCGCCGCTGCGTCTATCATTGGATTGGCTATCCCGACGCCCAGCGCGAGGCCGAGATCATCATGCTGCGCTCAGGCGACGTCGCGGGAGCCACCGCACGTGCCGTGGCCAACGCCGTGCAGGAGATCCGGGCGCGGCCACTGGCCAAGCCGCCCGGCATCGCCGAAGCGGTCGAATGGGCGAATGCCGCGACCATCCTCGAAAAAGGCGGCAGCCCGTGGCCGGAGGCCTTTCGGCGGGCCATCGGCGTGCTGATCAAGGACGAGGAGGATCTGTCGATAATCACGCCGGAGCTTGGGAGGATTGTCGAGGAGGCGCTGGGGTGAGCCGCGACCTCGACAACCCCTTCGCCCCGTTTACGGGGAGAAGGTGCCCCGAAGGGGCGGATGAGGGGCAGCGCCACACTGGGCAGAAGGTAGCGCTGCCCCTCACCTGCCTGCCGGCATCCTCTCCCCATGAACGGGGAGAGGAGAGCTTGCCTCGTCCCGCCGCGCCGTTCCTCGGCTTCGCCCGCTTGCTGCGCCATCACGCCTTCGCCATCGCGCCGCAACAGGTCACCAGCTTCATGCAGGCCGTGACCCTGCTCGGCCCGCGCTCGATGAATGACATCCGCGAAGCAGCGCTCGCGACGCTTGCGCCCTCGCCTGATCGCCGCGACGAATTCGAAGCGCATTTCCGCGCCTATTTCTACGGCGACGCCAAGCCTCCGATCGAAGGCGAGGAGGACGACGAGACCCGCGTCAAGGACGATCGCGGCACGCGCGAGGAAGAGAAGCAAACCATCCGCCAGGAGAAAGGCGGTGAGCTGTCCTCGGCGCTCGAGCAATTGAGCAGCCGCGATTTCCAGCGCGATCCCGATGGTCTCGGCCAGTTCCGCCGCAAGCTCGCCTCCGCCCTCCCCGCGCGCCGTTCTTTCCGCACCATGCGCACGCCTTCGCGCGGCACGCTCGACCTCAGGCGCTCGCTCAGTGAAATCGTCAGCGCCGATGGCGACATCCCCTCGCCGCTGCTGCGCCGCCGGCAGGCCGTATCGCGCAAACTGCTTCTGCTCATCGATGTCTCCGGCTCGATGAAGCTGCACACCGCCGATTATCTCAAGCTGGCGCACGCGGCGGTGCAAGGCGCCGACCGCGCCGAAGTCTTCACCTTTGGCACGCGGCTCACCCGCATCACCTCGGCGCTACGCATTCTTGACCGCGAGCAGGCGCTCGCCCGCGCCGCAGCACTCGTCGAGGATTGGGACGGCGGCACGCGCATGGGGCCGACCTTGCTCGCCTTCCTGTCGGTGCCACGCTTCTCCGCCTTCGCGCGCGGCGCCTGCGTCGTCATGCTGTCGGACGGGCTGGAACGCGGCAGCCATGCCGAGCTGGAGATCGCGATGCGGCGGTTCAGCGCCCGCGCCTTCCGGCTGTCGCTGGCGAGCCCGCTCGCCGGCGATCCGCGTTTTCGCCCCGCAACTTCGGCGCTTGGCGCCATCCTGCCGATGCTCGACGATCTCGTCGACGGCTCGTCGCTGAGAAGCCTCACCGATTTCATCCTGTCGCTCGCCCATCCTGCGCCCGCGGCTTCAGTCGTCTGGAAAAGGATATCGTGATGCAGAAAGCCATCGACGCGCATTTCCACATCTGGCGCCAGAAGGACCAGCCCTGGCTGGTCGGACCGATGGTGCCGCGCATCTTCGGCCCCTACGAGCCGATCCGCCGCGACTATCCGATCACCGAGTTTCTCGAGGACCAGAAAGGCTCGGGCGTCGAGAAGGCCGTCTATGTCCAGACCAACTGGGCCAAGGAGGATTTCGAAAAGGAGGTCGCGTTCCTGCAGAAGACGGCGCAAGAAACCGGCTGGCCGCATGCCATCGTCGGCTATGCCGACATGACGGTCGACGACGTCCGCCCGCAGATCGACCGATTGAAAAAGTATCCGCTGCTGCGCGGCGTGCGCATGCAGCTCCACTGGCATGAGACGCCGGCCTTCCGCTTCGCCGCTTCGGCCGACCAGGTGATCGATCCGAAAGTGCGGAAGAACGTGGCGCGTTTGAAGGATTACGGCCTCTCCTTTGACCTGCAGCTCTTTCCCGCGCAGATGAAGGACGGGCTGACACTAGTCGGCGAAAACCCTCAGACGAATTTCATCCTCACCCATGCCGGCATGCTGACCGGCATGGAGCCGGAAACCACCGAAGCATGGAAGGCGGGTCTGCGCACGCTTTCGGCAGCGCCCAATTTCTACGCCAAGCTTTCGGGGCTCGGCACCTTCGTCCACCGCAACAACCCGGAGCTCATCGCCTACATCGTCGACAACGCGGTCGAAATCCTCGGCAGCGACCGGCTGATGTTCGGCTCGAACTTCCCGATCGAGAAGCTCTGGACCAGCCATGCCGAGCTGATCCAAGCGCACCGGGCAGCGGTGGCGAAGCATGGCGCGGCGGCGCAAGCGGATATCTTCTGGAACACGGCGGAGAAGGTTTACCGGCCGGTGTAGCGCGGCTTTACCTTCTCCCCTTGTGGGAGAAGGTGGATCGGCGCGAAGCGCCGAGACGGATGAGGGGTGCTCCATCGGAGTGAGCCGTTGGCATTCCCTGGAACACCCCTCATCCGTCCGAGCTTCGCTCGGCCACCTTCTCCCACAAGGGGAAAAGGAGAAGCTGGCGCTTCACTTGACCTCGAATTGCGGATCGAGCGGGATCTGCATTGCCGTCACCAGATGGTTGGTCTGTCCCGCAAGCCCGATGATCGACACAAGCTCGCCATGCTGCGCGTCGGTCATGCCCTTGGCGCGGGCGGCGGCCGTGTGCGAGTGGACGCAATAGGAGCAGCCATTGGCAGTCGAGACCGCGATATAGATCATCTCCTTGGTCAGCGGATCGATCGCGCCGTCGGCGACCATCACCGCCTTGAGCTGCTCCCACACCCGCTTCAGCGCCGCCGGATCATTGGCCAGCCCGCGCCAGAAATTGTTGACGAAGTCGGATTTTCGCGTCGCCCGGATATCGTCGAACACGGCCTTCACCGCCGGGATCTTTTCGACCTCGGCATCGCTGAGGAGTTTTGTGGTGGCCATGGTGTTTCCTTTCGTTTGAATCGCCGGTCGAGGTCGTTGAACCAAGGGTTGCGCATAGACAGCTAACGTGTTTGTCCGATTCAGTTTTTGGCTCGGAACCGTTCGCCGCCGCGGACATTGACCGAAGCACCTCAGCATAGTCATTCCAGGGCGGAGCAAGGAGCGAAGCGACGCGCGCAGACCCTGGAATCCATTCCGTGACCTCGCGCGAAGGGTGCGGCGAAGCAGAATTCTGCACCGTAGCGGCGCCTGAAAGCCGCGGCATGGATCCTCGGGTCTGCGCGCGTCGCTTCGCTCCTTGCTCCGCCCGTGGATGACGAAATGACAGGCGCCTCGGCCAGTCTCCAACGGTGCGATCATCCGCCGTCGCCTCGCTACCCTAGTGCACCGCCGCGTACATGATCTTCTCCTCCGTCGCCTCCGCCGGCGAGAACTCCTCGACGATACGGCCCTGTCGGCAGACCAGGATACGATCGGACAGGTTCATGATCTCCGGCAGGTAGGACGAGATGACGACGACGGCGAGGCCTTCGTCGGCCAGTCGGTTGATGATCTGGTGGATCTCGGCGATGGCGCCGACATCGACGCCGCGTGTCGGCTCGTCGAAAATGACGATGCGCGGCTGCTGCACCAGCCCCTTGCCGATCACCACCTTCTGCTGGTTGCCGCCGGAAAGCTCGACCACGCGGGCGTTGTCGTTGATCGCCTTGATGTTGAGCGTCTTGGTCCATTCGGCCGAAAGCTGCCGCATCTCCTGCTGGTTGATCACCCAGGCCTTTTCGCGGCCGGCGGCAAGCAGGCCGCCGAAAAGGTTCTCGGCGATGCCCATGGTCTCGAAGATGCCCTCGCTCTTGCGGTCCTCGGTGACATAGACGATGCCGTCGGCCACCGCTTCGCTCGGCACGAGGTAGCGCACCGGCCTGTCATCCAGCTCGATCGCGCCGCCGCGCAGGAAGTCGCGCTTGTAGATGCCCGACACGATCTTGAACGTCTCGGTGCGGCCGGAGCCGATCAGCCCGAATACGCCGGTGATCTGGCCTTCGAAGATCGAGAAGGAATTGTTGCGCACGATGTTGCTCATCGAGATGTCCTGCACCGAGAGCACTTTCTTGCCGGCCTTGCGCAATTTCGTCTCGTCGCGCTGGCGATAGATCTGCCCCGACAGCGAGCGGCCCACCATGGCCGCGACGATCTTGTCGCGGTCGAAAGCCGATGTCTGGTCGGTGATCACCAGTTCGCCGTCGCGCAGGATGGTGATGCGGTCGGCAATCATCAGCGCCTCTTCCAGCGCGTGGCTGATGAAGACGATCGACACGCCGCGCGCTTTGAGCCTCCGGATCAGCGCGAAGAAATGGCGTTTCTCCTCCGGCGTCAGCGTGGCGGTGGGTTCGTCGAAGATGATGATCTCGGCATTGTGGTGGACGGCGCGCGCGATCTCGACCATCTGCCGCTTGGCCGCGCCCAGCGTCGCCACCATCGCATTGGGATCGACCGGAAAATTCAGCGACTGCAGGAATTGCTGCGCCGAGATGTAGGTGCCGCGCAGCCGGTTGAGGAATTTCTCGGTGCCGAGATAAAGGTTCTGCGCCACCGTCATCGACGGCACCAGGCTGGTCTCCTGGAATACCATGGCGATGCCCGCTTCCAGCGCGGCGTGCGGCGAGGCATAAGCCGTCTCGACGCCCTGGTGGAACATCTTGCCCGAAGTCGCGTCGACGACGCCGGCGATGATCTTGGTCAGCGTCGACTTGCCGGCGCCATTCTCGCCAAGCAGCGCATGGATCTCGCCCTTCCTCAGATCGAAGCTGACATTCTTCACGGCCGGCACGCCGCGATAGGTCTTGGTGACGTTTTCCAGACGGACGATCGGCTCCATCAGAAACCTCCCGTGACCGCGTCGAGCGCCAGCACGCAATCGCCGCCCTTCGAGGCGACGAACAGGCAACCGTCCTTTTCCGCCACGCTGCAGATGCCGTGCCGCGTGCCGTTGGCGCGGCTGTGCAAACTGAATTGCGGCTGCATGGTCCGGTCGAGTTTCACGACGAGCCCATAGGAGCGGCTGGGCGACCACGGCTTGTGGATGCCCATGGTACGGATGCCGCCGCATTGCAGCGGCTCGAGGAAGCTGCGATTGGAGGCCAGCGCCGGCGCAATCCAGTAGGCCGGCGGCACCTGGTCGATCATGTCGCGGCGATAATGCGTTTCCTGCAGCACGAATTCGATCAGTCGGTTGCGCGGCGCAAAAAGGGTCAGCCACGCGCCGCCATCGTCGGCAGGCACCAGCCGCGCCGGATAGCCGGGCAGATGCGTCAGCACCGTCAAGCGGCTTCCGTTCGCGCCGTCAAAGCGCACGAGCTGGTGGCGCCAGCTTTCGCTCACCAGCACGTTGGCGCCGACCGGGTGAAGTCCATAGGGAAAGGCGATGTCTCCGGCGATCTTCTGAAAACCGATGCCACCCGCCCCGCACCGCCACAGCGAACCGGATGCGCCCTTCTTCATCAGGTCGGCCGCCCATTGCGAAGGAGCATGCGCGCCGGAGCCGTTGGCCAGCCACAACGTGCCGTCGTCCGCATAGGCGAGCGCGGTGATGCAACGGATTTCGGCCGGCAGCGAAACCTCCTTGCCGGCGATCAGCAGTCTGCCGCTCTCCAGCCCGACCGTCAGTTCGCCCGATGGCGACAGCGCCAGCGCGGTGATAGGGGATTGAAAGGTTTCGACAGCGACGGGCTCGGAACCAGCCGCAACCGCCAGGAGAGCGTTGCCGCTGGAGACAAGCAGCCGCCCGTCAGACACCAGCAGATTGTCCGGCTCGCTCAGTTCGGCGAAGGCCGGCGCGTCGTCCAGCCGCGTGTTGGGACGGAAGGCGCCGTCGAGCGGCGGAATGGTGACCGCCTTGCCGCGAAAGACATCCAGGATCGGATCGAGGATCATGGCTTGCCTCCCCAATAGGAAGCGGGGCTCGTCCAGTTCGGGTCCGCATCACTGATCTTGTAGCGCCCGATGCGGTTGTTGAGGATGCCGCCGACGAACAGGTAGCCCTTGTGCTCGCGCATCGAGGTCACCATCGGATGCGCATTGCCGGAAAGATCGCCGAGCGTCTCGACGATGCCGCCTTTCTCGTTGAACTTCACCACGCCGCCGGTGTTGATGTTGGGAAACAGCCATTCATCCTGCGGCAGGCGCCGGGTCATGCGCTTGCGCATGTCGGGGTGGCGCAGCGACAGGTCGAAGCTCGGCGTGCGCATGCCGAGCCACGCCATCCAGTAATTGCCGTCCGAGGCACGGTTGATGTTGTCGGGATAGCCCGGCATGTCGCGGATGACGCATTCGGCGGTGCCGGCCTTCGGTCCTTCCAGCCAATAGCGATGCACGCGGCAGGCCCAGCTTTCGGCAAAGAACAGCGACTTGCCGTCATGCGCCATGCACACGCCGTTGGTGTAGCGGTAGCCGTCGAGCAGCGTCTTGGTCGATCCGTCCTTCGGATCGTAGGCCAAAAGGCGGCCCGTGGCGCGGTTCTCGATCGAGTCCAGCGCCCAATCATGGGCGTCATAGCGCTTGGTCGAATCCGTAAAATAGATGCGGCCGTCCGGCGCGATGTCGCAATCGTTCGGGTCGCGCAGACGCGCATCGTCCACGATCGAGGTCCAGGAGCGCGCCGTCTCTGCCGAGAGGCGCTTCACCTCCCGGTCCGGCGAGACCGAATAGAGCCCCATGGCACCGACGCAGCTGATCAGATTGCCGTCCCGGTCGAAGGCGAGCCCCAGCGGAAAGCCGCCTATATGGGCAAAGACTTCCGACTTCACATAGTCCGGTGCGAAGAAGCGGACGATCTCGCCGTGGCGGGTGCCGCAATAGAGATGGTCGTGGCGGTCGAGGATGACGTCCTCGGGTCCTTCCAGCTCGCCGAGCCCGATATGGTCCGCGGCCGAGAGCCGGTTGTCGAGTTCGTAGGACGTGCCGGAACCGGGCGCGGCCGATTGGGTCTCGCCCATCTTGAGGTAGACCGGCGCGACATAGACCTCGTTCAGCACCTTGTGGCGGTTCTTCAGCCAGCGGATGTCGATGGTGACGGCAACCGCAAGCAGGATGCCGAGCACCATCTGGTTGGTGCCGGTGCCGTAGCCGAGCCGGATCAGCCCGTTGGTCATGGTCAGAACGATGATGGCGCCCATCAGGCCCTTGACCACCGAGCCGCGTCCGCCGCCAAGGCTGACGCCGCCGACCACCGCCGCCGTCAGCGCCATGATCTCGAGATTGAGGCCGGTGCCCGGCCCCGCCCCGCTCAACCGGCAGGCGATCAGGAAGCCGCCGATCGAGGCGCAGAAGCCGGAAAAGACGTAGGTCATGAACACGGTGCGCCGCACCCGGATGCCGGCATTATGCGCCGAACGACGGGAGCCGCCCACCGCCAGCACATGCCAGCCTGGGCGCGAGCGCGTCAGCGCGATATGCGTGATGACGGCAAGGATGATGGCCAGCCAGACCGAGACCGACAGGCCCCAGAACGTGCCGTCGCCGATGAAGTCGAGCACATCGGAGCTTGCCTGGGAAAGCTGCACGTCGGCGGCATAGGTGGTGACGAGGATGTCGAACAGCGCCCGCCCGAAAATGAAGGTGACCAGCGTTGTCAGGAAGGCACGCAGCCTGAGATAGCCGACGAGGTAGCCGTTGATGGCGCCGAAGGCGAGCCCCGTGCAAAGTGCCGCGGCCAAGGCCAGCCAGATCGACTGTTCGAGAATGAAGAAGACGTAGACGGCGGAAAAGCAGGACAGCGCGAAGATTGAGCCCACCGAAAGATCGATGCCGCCGCCCAACATCACCACGGTCATGCCGATGACGACCAGCGAGAACTCGCCGAGCTGTCGAGCGGATTCCTGCAGCGAGGTGAGCTTGAAGAAGCCCGGAATGATCGAGCCGAACACCCCGAGCGTCGCCACCAGCGCCAGGAAAGGTATGGCGTTGTCGGTCCAGCGCTTGGTCAGGATCTCGCCGATCAGATGGTCGGGCACGAGATTGTAGCGCCAGGCCTGGAGGCGTTCACGGAAATTCATCGGCTGCCGCTGTCATTAAAAACGGGAAAGAGGCGGCCGGAACGATCCGGCCACCCGTGGATGCTTTTACGGCTGCGCGGCTTATTTCGCCGCCGCTTCGGCCTGCAGCGCCTTCAGGTCCCAGCAGCTGTCGGGCTTGAGGTCGGCCTTGGTCGTCGCCTTCTCCAGCGTGTAGATGTAGGTGTGCGAGGTGCCGGCCGGCTGGCCGCTCTGCAGCAGGAACTTGATGATGGCGTTCATGTCGCCCGACTGGCGGGCAAGATCGGTCATCACCACGGCGCCATAGGTGCCGTCGTTCAGCTTGTCGCAATCGGCCGCCTTCTCGCCGCCGCCGGTGGTGACCAGGAACACCTTGCCGTCGAGCTTGGCGTCGCGGATCGCGGCCGAGGCGCCGGTGGCGTCGCCGTCCCAGAAGTCGATGATCGAGCAGATGTCCGGGTGCTGCTGCAGCATCGTCGTCGTCACGTTGCGCGACGTGGTCGCGTCCCAGTTCGAGTCGGGCTTTGCCACCACCTGGAAGTCGGGATGCTTCTCCAGCACCTTCATGATGCCGGCATACTGGTAGAGGCTCGACGAGTTCGCCTGGTCGCCCTGCACCAACCCGATCTTCTTGGACGAATTCTCGCCGCAGCCTTTGATCGCCGCTTCGGCTTCGAGCTGGCCGAGCTTGTCCCAGTCGCTGCCGACGAAGGCGTCGGCCGGGAAGTTCGCCGGATTGTCGACCAGCAGCACATAGGTGCCGGCGGCCTGCGCCTTCTTCATCAGCTTCGAGTAGGAGTTGAGGTCGGGCGCATGAATGATCAGCACGTCCGGCCGCGTGTCCGAAGCGATGGCGTCGGTGATCGCCTGCGCGCCGGCATCGACCACCCAGTTCGGGTCGCGGGTCTCGAACGTGCCGCCCCAGGCCTCGACTTCCTTCTTCAGGTAGTGCGCCCAACCCTGCGCCAGGTCGAAGCCCATCGCCAGCGGCACGAGCATGACGCGCTTGCCGTTGAGCGCCTTGGCATAGGCGGCCGGGCCGGGATCGTCCGCGGCAAGACTCGGCGCCGCGAAGGCGGTAACGGCGAGCGCCGTGGCGGCGGCCATCAATGTTCTGAGCAGTCTCATGTCACACCTCTGGTTCGGTTTTCGTTGCCGGGCGATCGTCGCGATCGCTCCGGGGTACCCCAGAGCAAGATGGGCTGGCCCATCCGCTCTAAATGTCGCCCTGTTGCGCCGTCTGTTCGTCGCGCGGATTGATGATGCCGTCGACGATGATGGCCCCGAGCAGGATCGCCGCCTTGATCAGGTTCTGGTAGAGCAGCGGAATGTCGATGATGGTCATGGCGTTGAGCAGGATGCCGATCAGCGCCGCCCCCACCAGCACGTTGCGCACCCCGCCTCTGCCGCCCGAAAGCCCGATGCCGCCGATCACCGCCACAAGCACGATGTCGTAGAGCAGCGTCGAGTTGACGATGCGGGTGTTGATCGAATGCAGGCTGGCTGCCGTCAAAAGCCCGGCGATCAGCGCCACGAAGGCCGAGAGCACGTAGCGCAGCACCAGCATGGGCCGTACCGGAACGCCGATGTTGCGGGCAGCGACCGGATTGTCGCCGGCGAAATAGATGAAGCGGCCCCATTTGGTGTAGCGCAGGAACAGGAACACCAGGAAAGCCAAACCGGCGAAGACGAACACCTCGACCGGAATATCGAGGAAGCGGACGCCGCCGAGCAACTCGACCCAGTGTCCGCCGGGCACCGGCACGGCATCCTGCGTGATCAGTTGCGAGCGCACATAGCCGAACACGAAGGAGCCGGTGGCCAAGGTCACGAAGATCGCCGGCACGTCGGCATAGGCGACGAGAAAGCCGTTGAGCAGGCCGATGGCTAAAACGCCCGCCAGCACATAGACGAAGGCGAGTCCGTCCGAAGTTCCGGTGTTGAGCAGTTGCAGGTACCAGGCGACCGACATCGCCATGATCGCCACCGCCGACAGGTCGATGCCGCGGCCGATGATGACGACCGCCATGCCAAGCGCCAGAATGCCGAGCACCGAGACCGAGCGGACGATGGCCACCAAATTGTCGGCGGTCAGGAAACCGGGCAGACCCAGCGCAGCGGCGGCGGACAACAGGATGGCGATGGCAAAGACGATGCCTTCCTGATTAAGGCGCCTCCAGTTCGGCCAGCCGGTCGCATTCATCGCTTGTGTCTTTCGCCCCGAGGGCAAGGCCTTGCCGGCCTGCACCCCGCACGAAAGCTAATCGGCTCAACAGCGGCTCGTCAAATGAATCCGCGTTCAAGAACCGCGCCTCTCCGACTATTTTCCGAGTGGACGCATCGATTGCCGTAACTGGCGCAATTGGCGGAAACTCTTGGGCTTTTGGCAGTTCGTTGCCGTGATCGCACGGCGCGCGAAAGAACCTGTTCGGACCCCGCGGGACCGGCGCAATTCGAGTCCGCAAAATGCGCCCGGCACGACGTCAATTCTTCGCTGAATGGCCCGAAACCTCTGCGCCGGCATTGGCCGGCAGGAGCATGCACACACCGCCGCGGCGCCGGCCCAGTCCAGAGCTTATCCAACAAACTTCCGTGTCGCCGTCTCGCCTGTTATGGATGAGCCCGGGGGTGGGCCGAGGAAAACGCATGAAGCCGATTTATATCGACTACCTCAATGCTCTCGATATCGAAGCGCTTGCCATGACGGACGCCGAGATCATCGGCGCCGTCGAAGCCGGGCTCGTCGCGCAGGGCAACGGCCAGACGGTGATCGAGCCGCGCGTCCATCTCGAGCCGGATCCCTCCTTCCACGGCCACTTCAACGTGCTGCGCGGCTATGTGGCGCCGCTCGATGCCGCCGGCGTGAAGATCGTCGGCGACTATGTCGAAAACTACAGGCACGGCCTGCCGTCGGAATTCGGCATCCTCAACCTTTTCGATCCGCGCACCGGCACGCCGCGCGCCATCCTCGACGCCACCGTCATCACCGACATGCGCACCGGCGCGGTCACCGCCATCGGCGCCAAGCATCTGGCGAAGAAGTCGTCCAAGGTGCTCGGCCATATCGGCGCGCGCGGCACCGCCTATTGGAACGTGCGCCTGCTCGACCATCTCTTCGACTTCGACGAGATCCGCGTCCACTCACGCCGCCCCGAAAGCCGCGATAGCTTTGTCGCCAGGCTGGCGGCCGACCTCGGCAAGCCGGTCATGGCCGTGGCTGACTGGAAAAGCTGCGTCGAAGGCGCCGACATCGTCGTCGAAGCCTCGCGGCTGCCGGAACCGCAGCCGCTGCTCAAGACCGAATGGATCAAGCGCGGCGCGTTGGTCGTGCCCTATGGCACGATGAGCGCGGTCGAGCTGTCATTGACCGATATCATGCAGAAGATCGTCGTCGATGACTGGGGCCAGTGCAAGGGCGGCAAGTTCGGCTCGCTGCGCGCCCATGTCGAGACAGGACGGCTGAGCGAGGCGACGCTGCATGCCGAGCTCGGCCAGATCGCGGCCGGCCTCAAAGCCGGCCGGCAAAGCGATGGCGAGACGATCCTGTTCTGGCATCGCGGCCTCTCGCTGTCGGACATCGCGCTCGGCAAGGCCATGCTCGCCAAGGCCGGCGAAAACGGCATCGGCCAGAGGCTGCGCTTCGCATGAGCCCGCTCGTTCTCACCGGCGCCGGCGTCAGCATCGAGGATGTGGTTGCCGCCGCGCGCAACGCCTGCAAGGTCGAGATCACGCCTGCCGTCCTGGAAAAGCTCGACAAGGCTCGCCAGGTTCTCGATGCCGCCGCGGCCGGCGGCCAGCAGATCTACGGGCTGAACACCGGGCTCGGCGCCAATCTCGTCACGGCTGTCGTAGGCGACGCCGGCGCCTTCCAGCGCCAGCTGATCGAAGGCCGCAGCGCCGCCGTCGGCGATGCTCTGCCGGTTCCGGTGGTGCGGGCGGCGATGTTCGCCCGTCTTGCGATGCTCGCCGCCGGCGGCTCGGGCCTGTCGCCGCGCGTCTTCACCGCGCTGGTCGAAGCGCTCAATGCCGGCGTGCATCCGGTGATGCCGTCGCTGGGTTCGATCGGCGCCGGCGATCTTCTGCTGATGACGGCGGTTGCCCGCGTACTGATTGGCGATGGCGAAGCCGAATATCAGGGCCGCCGCATGCCTGCCGCCAAGGCGCTGATGATGGCGCGGCTTGCACCGGTCACTCTCTCGCCGAAGGACGGTCTTTCCCTGATCAACGCCTCGGCCGTTTCCACCGGGATCGGAGCGCTGGCGCTGACCGATGCGCTGTCGGCGCTCGACCAGCAGCAGCAGGCCGGCGCGCTGACGATGGAAGGCATCGGCGCCAACCGCACCATTCTCGATCCGCGCCAGCATCAGGCACGCCCGGGCGCCTGCCAGCAGCTTGCGGCCAAGGCGCTGCGCGACCTCTTGGCGCGCGATGAGGCGCCGGCGCCGACCACCATCCAGGATCCGTTGTCGATCCGCTGCATGCCCTCGATCCACGGCGCGCTGATCCAGGCGATCGACCATGCCAGGCTTGCTGTCGAGATCGAGATCAACGCCGCCGCCGACAATCCGCTGGTGCTTGCCGAGGATGAGCTGGTCATGTCGACCGGCAACTTCCACACCGCGTCGCTGTCGCTCGCCTTCGAGACGCTTGGCCTGGCGATCGCGCAATGCGCGGCAGCGTCCGCCGCGCGCTTCGTCCAGCTCACCGGCTCGACCCGCCACGGCCTGCCGAAATACCTCTCGCCAGTCGGCGGTGCCTCTGCCGGCTTCGTGCCGCTGCAGAAGACGGTGACGGCGATCCTGGCCGCGATCCGCCACAAGGCCAATCCGGTGATGCTCGATTTCCTGCCCGTGTCCGAGGGCGTCGAGGACCACGCCACGCAGACGCCGCTCGCCGTCGCCAAATGCGCCGAGATGATCGTGCTGTGGCGGCGACTGATCGCCTTGGAACTGATGGCTGCAGCGCAGGCCGTCGACTTGCGCGAGGGCATGGCGCTGGCGCCGGCCACCGGCGCGATCCACGCGGCCGTGCGTTCGCATGTGGCGACGCTCAAGGAAGACAGGCCGCTCGGCATCGACGCTGAAGCGCTCTATGCCGCTCTCGTCAGCGGAATCTGGCAAGGCCCTCCGGCCACGGGCTGACGCTTTTCGATTCTTGGTTCAGGGCTTTGCGTCCACCTTCTTCATGAAGAGGGTGAGCTCGTCCGGATCCATGTGCACGACATGCCTGTCTTCAGGATAGGCGCCGCTGTTGACGTCGGCGACATATTCGGAAAACGCCGCAATGCGCTCCTGCTGAAGCCGGTCATATTCGGCGGCGAAGTTGCGATAGACTTTCGAGTGGCGCGGCATGTGGCCGCGATTGGTGCCGAGGATATCCTCGGCGAACAGATATTGCGCGTCGCAGCCGGTGCCGGCGCCCATCGACAGCATGATCAGCGAAGTACGTTCCGAGATCGCCTTCGCCACTTCCACCGGCACCACCTCGATCTCGGCGCCGATCGCGCCGGCCGCCTCCAACTGCTTGACCGCCTCGAACACCTGCATGGCGGTATCGGCGGTCTTGCCGACCGCCTTGAAGCCGCCGGTCCAGGTCGCGCGCGACGGGATCAGGCCGACATGGCCGATGACCGGGATGGCGTCGTCGGCCATGCGCTTGATCGTGGCGTAGCCGGCGCTGCAATAGACCGCGTCGGCGCCGGCCTTGTAGAGCCGGAACGACCAGCGCACGAAATCGTCGGCCGTGCCGATCTCGAAGAAATTGTCGCCCGGCATGGTGAAGAGGCTGGGCGCGGCGTCGCGATATTGCGGGTTGAGAACCAGGTCCGGCGGCACCGAGACGATGTCGACCCCTGCCCGCTCGGCAGCCTCGGCTTCCTCCAGCGTCAGCACGCGCAGCATGGTCAATTGCCGCTTGCCCTTCATGGCGCGCAAATCGGCAACGGTCGGTCTCTTCCGGCTCATCGGTTACATCCTGTTTTGTCTGGCGGCTTTCAGCCGATATCGATCATCACCTTACCGGCCTCGACCTTGACCGGATAGGTCTTGAGGTCGACGCAGACCGGCGCGCCCTTGGCCTGGCCGGTCTTGTAATTGAAGCGGCCATTGTGCTTGGGGCATTCGATGATGTCGTCCATCACCAGCCCATCGGCGAGATGGGCCTTTTCATGCGTGCAGAAGCCGTCCGTGGCAAAGAACGCGTCTTCCGGCGAGCGGTAGATCGCGAAGGTGCGGCCGCCATGGTCGAAGCGGATCACATCCTCCTCGTCCACATCATCCACCGCGCATGCTTCGACCCACTCCGCCATCGTCTTTCTCCAATTTGCCTAAGCTGCTCCTATTCGGCGGCCGCGGCCGTTATGTCGAGATCGTGGAACTCGCCGCGATAAGGCTTGGCCGTCGGCGGCAATTCGCGCTTGAGATAATAGTCCTCGTATTTCAGCTGCCTGAGCAGCACCGGCCAGACCTCGCGATAGGCGTGCCACATCGACGGGTTCGGCACCGGCAGATCGTGCTTGATGAGCTCATGCAGTTTCGGCAGGGCGTGGTACGGCACCATCGGGAACATGTGGTGCTCCACATGGTAGTTCATGTTCCAGTAGATGAAGCGGCTGACCGGGTTCATGTAGACGGTGCGCGTGTTCAGCCGGTGATCGGTGACGTTGTCGGCCAGCCCGATATGCTGCAACAGCCCCGTCAGCACCATGTGCCAGGTGCCGTAGAGCCGCGGCAGGCCGATCAATACGAGCGGTATCCATGATCCAAGCGCGATCGCGACAGCAATCGTCGCGGCATACACGACCATGTGCCAGCGCGCCGCGGTCACCGCCTTGTGCTGCTCCATCTCAGGAATGTAGCTCTTCTCCTCGTCCGACAATCTGCCGAAGGCCTGGCGCACCAGCGTCGGCAGCGAATAACGGAAGTCGAGGATGCCGGTGAAGGCCAAAGCCGCCTTGATAAGATCGGGCGGCCGCATCACCGCGATCTCGGCGTCGCGGCCGACGATGATCGTGTCGGTGTGGTGGCGCGCATGGCTCCAGCGCCACTGCACCGGGTTGCGCATCAGCATGAACGAGGCGATCTGATAGACGACATCGTTCATCCAGCGCGCGCGGAAGGCGGTGCCGTGGCCGCATTCGTGCCAGCGCGAGTCGCTCGACGAGCCGTAGAGCACGCCGTAGACGAACAGGAACGGCACCACCCACCACGTGCCCCAGAACCAGACGATGCCGGCCGCCGAGCCCAGGATCGCGACGATCCAGATGATGGTGTCGCGGATCGCCGGCCCATCGGAGCGCTGCATCAATTCCTTCATGGTCTTGCGCGGCACGTCGGTATGGTACCACTCGGCCGAGGCGAGCCCGGTCTCGATCGCAAGCCGAGTGCTTTCGCCGACAAGGCTGTAGTCGCGCTTGGTGCTGCCGGCCATCGCCATCGTCATATTCCCCAGCCGTCAAACTCCGTTGGCGCAGAATTTCTCATCGAGGAATTTTTTCGCGCGCGGCACGTCGTCCTCGGTCAGGTGCTCGATGATCACCGGGATGTTCGGATGCTTCTCGCTGAGCCGCTTCAGATAGAGGTCGTAGTTCAGCGCGCCGAGGCCCGGCGCCGGCAGCTCGATCTCGCCGACGCCGCGGAAGGTAAGCCCCTCATGCGCGTCCGCATCGCCGATATCGGCATGCTTCTCGGACTTGTCGTCGCCCGAGCGCTTGACGTCCTTGGCATGCGCGATCCTGATCTTGTCGCTCAGCGTGTCGAACACCTGGTTCAGCACATGGTCCATGCGGTCGATGTTGTGCGCCTCGAAGTAATTGGTCGGATCCATCAACAGGCCGAGACCGGGGTGGTCGACCTGTGCGAACATCCTGACCGTCTCCTCGACCGAACCGACGACGTTGTTGACATAGGTCTCAAGCAGAAACACGGCGCCGTGGTCGTAAGCCGTCCGGGCAAGGTCGGAAATCACTTTGCGGCATTCCTCGAACCCCTCCTCGGTCTTGTTCTTCGGGTGATGCACCCAGTCGGACTCGGTGTTGTAGGTGCCGGTTTCCGAGATCACGTAAGGCGAGCCGAAATGGCGCGCATTGCGGATAATCTCCTTCAGATACGCCAGTCGCCTGTCGCGCTCGGTCTTGTCCGGATGAATGATGTTGGTGTAGCCGGACACGCAGCAGACTGGCAGGTTATGATCGCGAAAAGTGTCGCGCACTTTCCGCGCCTTTTCCGTGGAGATCTGCCCGGCCGACAGGTCGATATCCTTGAAATGCAGGTCGAGCTGCACGGTGTTGAAGCCGAGCGCACGGATGCGCCTGGCGGACTCTTCCAGCTCGTAGGGAAAATAGCCTGTGAAGATACCTGCCTGCATCATGAGGTGAAGTCCTCTGGGTAAGCGATTCAGTTGCCCTGCCTTTTAGTCGCCTAGTCGACAGAGATTTCGGACAGCCTGATCGTGCGACCTTCCGCCATCGAACGGTAGCCGGCCTCGACCAGCGCCATGGTCTTGACGTTGTCGGCGACCGACAGCGCCGGCGGCGTGCCGGTCTTCAGCGCGTATTGCAACTGCTCCATGACGCCGATGAATGCATGCGGAAACCACATCGTCTCCCAGCTTGGGCTGACCCATTTGCCGCCCGTCGTTTCGCTCGAGGCATGGGTCAACGTCGACGCGACGCCCTTCGGCCATCCAATCGTGCCCTTGGCGACGCCCTTGATGCCGTCGACCCGCCAATTGATGTGCTGATCGTCCTCGTAACCCTCCTGGCGCGGGCCGGACCAGACGTCCTCCAGCGAAACGGCAAGCACGCCCGAGGGGAAGCGCAGCGTCGACACGGTGATGCCGTCCGAGTGCTCGAACGCCGTGCGCGGATCCTTGCGCGTCAGCGTGGTTATCTCCTCCGGTTCGCCAAAAAGGAAACGCAGCACGTCGAGGTGATGCACGCTCATATTGGCGAGCGTCAGTCGGTCGTAATCGGCAAGGAAGGTCTGCCAGTGCGGGATCGCGTGCATGTCGATCTCGGCAAAGACGATGTCGCCAAGCGCGCCGCTGTCTATGATCTGCTTCAAGACGCGCATCGACTGATCATAGCGCATGTTCTGATTGACCGAGAGGATCTTGCCGGAGGCAGCCGCTTCGTCGCGCAGCTTCACAGCTTCCTCGACCGAAAGCGCCAGCGGCTTCTGCGCCAAGATCGCTTTGATGTGCGGCTGCTTCAACGCATGGCGGATCAAAGCCGGTTGCTGATCGGGCGGAAAGGCCAGATCGACGATCTCGACCTGGCTGTCCTCGATCAATTGCTCCGGCGTCTCGTGGACGGTCGCAATATTCCAGCGATCGGCGACCTTCTGCGCATTGGCCTTGGTGCGCGATGCTATGGCGACCACCGGAAAACCGGCTTCGTGATAGGCGGCGAGATGGCATTCGGCCATGATCATGCCGGCGCCGATGCAGCCGATCCGATATTCCCTGACCCGAACTGTCACGTCCGGTTCGAAGCCTATACTCGCCATCCATTCCTCCCTTGGAGGATGGATATAACGCCATGGTCCGGACCTCAGCCAAGGCCCGCGCCATCATTTCCCATCAGTCAGGCGGCAATCAGCACCGTGCTGTCCGGCGACCAGCTGAGTACGACGGGCTGATCCTCTGCGAGGCGTTCGGCACCGGTGTTCTGGACGATCACCTTCAAAGTCTGGCCGCCGCGGTTGACGAAATAGGTGCTGTTGTTGCCGGCGAAGATGCGCTTTGAGACCTGCCCCGTGAGCGTGTTGACATTGGCTGGATCGGGCTTTGCCGCGCCGGGCGAAATCCGGATGCGCTCGGGCCGAACGGCGCAGCTCGCCTTGGCGCCGGCCGGCACCGATGCGCCTGTCGAAGCCGCGATCGTCGTGCCGTCGGGCAGCCTGATCCCTGAGCCGGTCGCGTTGCCGTGAAAGATATTGGCGTCGCCGAGGAAAGTCGCGGCGAACTCGCTTTGCGGCCTGTCGTAGATCTCTTCCGGCGGTCCTTCCTGCACCAGCCTGCCGTCGCGCAATATGCCGATGCGGTCGCTCATCGTCAGCGCCTCTTCCTGGTCGTGGGTGACGAAAATGGTCGTGATGCCGATCTCGCGCTGGATGCGCTTCAGCTCGATCTGCATGTCGACGCGCAATGCCTTGTCGAGCGCGCCGAGCGGCTCGTCGAGCAAGAGCACGCGCGGCTTGGTAACGATGGCCCGCGCCAGCGCCACGCGCTGGCGCTGGCCGCCGGAGAGCTGGTGCGGCTTTCGCCCGCCGAGCTTGCCGAGCTGTACGAGATCGAGCGCGCGTTGCACTTCCGCAGCGATTGTCGCTTTCGCCTCGCCGCGCACCGACAGGCCGAAGGCGATATTGTCGGCGACGCTCATATTGGGAAACAGCGCATAGTTCTGGAACACCATGCCGATGCGCCGCTTTTCGACCGGCACGCGCTCGACGCTCTCGCCGCCGATCGCAATGCGGCCGGAATCCGGAAAATCGAAGCCGGCGATCTGGCGGAGCAGCGTGGTCTTCCCGCTGCCCGAAGGTCCGAGCAGCGCGTAGAAGCCGCCATCGGCAAAATCGATCGAGACATCGTCCAGCGCCTTGTGCGCGCCGAAGCTGCGCGAGACGTTCGCGACCTGGACGCCAGCCATTATTTCTCTCCACCAAACTTGAAGAAGCGCGCCGTGAGCAGCATCAGCGCCATCGACACGACAATGATGATCGTCGAGACCGCGTTGATCTCGGGCGTGAAACCCTTGCGGATCGCGGCATAGATTTCGACCGGCAATGTCGTCTGGCCGGGCGTCGACAGGAAATACGAGACCACGAACTGGTCGAACGACACGGCGAAGGCGAACAGCCCGCCGGCGATCACCCCAGGCATGATCCACGGCAAAGTAACCCGCATGGTCATCTGCCACTGGTTGGCGCCGAGCGAGCGCGCCGCTTCCTCCAGCTCTGGCGCGAAGGTCTGCAGCCGGGCCGACACGACGACGATCACATAAGGCAGCGCCAGCGCGACATGGCCGAGCAGGATTGCCACCAGCCCGCGGCCGATGCCGACGCCGAAGAAGAAGATCAGCATTGCCGTGCCGGTGATCAGCCACGGGATGGCGATCGGTGGGAAGAGCAGCGCCTGCAGGACTTTCTTGCCGCGGAAGTCGTAACGGTAGAGCGCCAGCGAGGCCATCGAGCCCAGCACCGTCGAGATCAAAGTGGTGATGACGGCGATCTCGATGCTGTTCCAGGTCGCCGCGATCAACTGGTCGTTCTGCCAGAGCGATGAATACCAGTCCGTCGTCCATTCGAACGGCAATTGGTAGAAGGGCGAAGCGTCGAAGGACATCGCCGCCATGATGATGATCGGCAGGTAGAGGAAGCCGAGCAAAAGCACGATGTAGAAGCGCCCGAGCCATTCGAGGACGCGCGTCGTCGCCATCACGCAGCCCTCCGCAGGACAGGCGCGGCCAGCGCCAGGATGATCAGCACGACCGCGAGCAGGATAAAGGAGAGTGCCGCGCCCAGCGGCCAGTTGAAGACGGCGACGAACTGGTCCTCGATGATGGTGCCGTAGAAGGTACCGGTGCGGCCGCCGAGGATGCGCGGCTCCATGAAGGAGCCGACTACCGGTACGAAGATCAGCGCGGCACCCGCGATCAGGCCCGGCATCGACAGCGGGATGATCACCCGCCACAGCACCTGCCGCCGCGATGCGCCAAGCGAGCGGCCCGCCTCGATCAGCGAATCATCGATGGCCTGCAGCGTGAGATAGCAGGTCAGCACCATATAGGGCACATAGGAGTGCACCAGGCCGATGATGACGGCTGGGTAGGAATACATGAGATCAATGTTGATCTTGAACGGCAGCAACGCATTGAGCGCGGTGTCGAGGATGCCGCCTTCGCGCAGCACCATCGCCCAGGAGAAGATGCGCACCAGCCCGTTCGACCAGAAGGGCAGGATAACGAGCAGGAAGATCGCCTCGCGGCTGCGCCCTTTCAGCACCTTCGCAAGCACATAGGCCGCCGGGTAGCCGATGACGACGCACCACAGCGTCACCTCCAGCCCGAGCCGCAGCGATGAAAACAACAGCGTCGAATAGAGGCTCTGCGAGAAGAAAGCTGCATAGTTGCCGAGCGTGAACGACCATTCCTTTCCGGCCAGCGGCAGGTCGGTCATGAAGGAGAAGAACACCATGGCCGACAGCGGCAGGAAGATCGCCACCGTCAGCCACAGATAGGCCGGAAGGAGAAGCGGCAAGGCCGGCCTCAGTCCGCGGCGCGAACCGATCGCAAGCTGGTCAGCCATCTGCCTCTCCTCACCGAAAGACGTGATTACTTCACGTTGACCTTCAGCTCCTGCCACAGCGCCAGGTATTTCTCGCGCTGCGCGTCGGTGATCGGCGCCTGGAACTGGATGCGCTTTGCGACCTCGGGGCTGCCCATGACCTTGCGGTTGAAGGCGTCCTCGGGCAGCGCGTCGACAGCCTTGGTGTTGGCCGAAACCGGCGCGCCAACCTTGGTGACCCATTCGACGTAGAATTTCGGGTCGATCATATAGTTGATGAAGGCCTCGGCGCCCGCGACATTCCTCGAGCCGACCGGGATCGAAAAGGCGTCGAGCCAGGCGACGGCGCCTTCCTGCGGGATGACCAGCGAGACCGGCAGCTTGAAATGGGTCTTGGCGCGGTCGGCCGAGCCGCTCCAATAGGTGCCGATGTCGATCTGGTTGGAGGCGACCATCTGGTTCCAGTCGTTCTCCGAGCTCCAGAAGGTCTTGATCTGCGGCATCAGCGAGGTGAGCTTCGCCTTGACCGCGCCCATATCCTTGATGTCGTTGATGTCCTGACCCGACGCAATCGCGCCGAACTGCACCGCCTCGACGGCATCGTCGCGGATGATGACGCGGCCCTTATGCGCCGGGTTCCACATCTCGGCGATGCTCGTCGGCGGCTTGTCGAAGGACTTGTCGTTGATCGCCAGAGCCGTCAGGCCCCACACCCACGGCACGCCATAGACCTTGCCGTCATGGTTGAGCATCGGCGAGCTGGCCTTGTCCTTGGCGATATCGGCATAGTTGGAGAGCTTCGAGATGTCGATCGGCTGGATCAGCTTGCCGGCCATCGCCTGGTCGTTGAAGGCGGCGTTGATCATGACGACGTCGTAGAGGCCGGGATTGGTGCGGATCTTGGTCAGCATCTCCTGTTCGGAGTTGAAGAAGTCGTTGACCACCTTGAAGCCGGTCGCCTTCTCGAAATTGGCGACCGCCCACGGCTCGTCGGCGCCATAGCCCTTCCAGTTGAGCACATGCACTTCCTCGGCGGCCTGGGCGGCCAGCGTAAAGGCGGAGGCAAAGACGGCGGTGGCCGTCAGGAAAGCGGTCAGTCTGGGCATGCGCATGTTCTTTTCCTCTCATTGTTTGCCCGATTGACGGGCTTGTTAAGTTGCAGTCGCTTCCGCCCGGCCGAGCGCGGTCGTCGTTTCGCCGCGCTCGGTCAGGAACTCCCGGATTTCCGTGTCGGTGGGCGCCGAAGATCCGCCATGGCGGGTGACCGAAAGCGCGGCCGCCGCATTGGCATAGCGTGCCGCCTCGCAAGCGCCCATGCCGCGCGAAAGGCCGCTGACGAAGGCGCCGATATGCGTGTCGCCGGCCCCGTTGGTGTCGACGGCTTCGACCTTGAAACCCGGCACCGCGCGGGTGCCGCCATCGGCCATGCGCACCAAGCAGCCATGCGCGCCGGCGCGGATGACGACGCCTTCGGCCCTGGGGCAATGCTCGGCGAGCAATCGGATCGCGACGGTCTGGGCATCGCCGGCGCCGGCAATCTCGGCAGCCTCATTGGTGTTGCAGCTCAACCAGGTCGTACGCGCCAGAACCCTGTCCAGGATCGGCCGTGGAATGTCGGCGATCACCGGTGTCGGATCGAAGACGAAAGGAATGCCGGCCGGAAGCGCCTCGATCCAATCGGCAAGCGCGTCGCGGCTGCCGGGATAGCTCAACGTATAGCCGGAAGTAGAAACCCAATCACCCGCAACGACTTGCACTAGCTTCATCATGTCCGGCGTGAGCCGGCTCTCGGCGCCCGGCCACGAAACGAAGGTGCGCTCCGCGTCGCCGCTGATCATCGCGACGCAATTGCCGCTGTCCATCGAAGGCGATGGCGGCGTCAGCGTCTCGATGCCTTCGGCCGCGAAGGCTTTGCGCAGGAAGTCTCCGTCCGGCCCGGTGCCGAGCTGGCCGCCGAACACCACCTTCATGCCGGTGCGGCTCGCCGCCACCATCATGTTGAAGCCGCCGCCGGCGACCCGCGCGTAAGCTGACGCGGTCTTTTCCGTGCCGGCCGCCGGCAGGGCGTCGATGCGGTAGACATAGTCGACCACGGCGCTGCCGACATGAACGAGGCGCCCGCTCATCAGGCAACCTCCTTGCCTGGGTCGGCCTTGGAGCCGCGTGCGGCGACCAGGTCGCCAGCCAGCGCACGGACGTCCGCGATGTCGATGCCATGCAGTTGGGCGATGCGGTCCTGCGGCAGCCTCGACAGGCCGGCGCAGGCGCCCGCCATGCCGGCGGCAATCGCCCCGATCGTGTCGGTGTCGCCACCGAGATTGGCGCCGATGACGGCTGCCCGCCACGGATCGCCTTGCGCGACCTCCAGCACGGCGAAGGCCGCCGGCACCGATTCCTGGCTGGCGACGCCGGTGCCGACCAGGTCAACGATCAGCTTGATGGCTTGCTTCTCCGCCTTGCCGCGGACAAGCTCCTGCGCCCAGACGATGCGCGCGGCGATGTCGCCGCCGGTGACCCAATGGCCGAGCGCAGCACCTAGCCTTGCGGCGGCGACCGCATGGCCGGAAGCGCCACGCCAGTCGCCGCCCGAGACACCGAGGCTGATGGCGGCTGCGACCGCCGCAGCCGATGCGATGGCGATCGAGGTGTTGTGCGTGGCCCGGCAGGTTTCCGCCACCTTGGAAACCAGAACGTCGAGCGGCTCCGGCGGCATCATGATACCGACCGGCGCGATGCGCATCGCAGCGCCATTGGTGTCGCCGCCGCGGCCGGCCTCCTCCGCGGGCACGCCGCTGTTGATGGCATCGATAGCGCGCTTGGTCGACGGCCCAAGCAGGTCGTAGCTGCCGCGCGCCTTGACCTCGCGCTCCCAGTCGAGCAGCGCGTTGACCCAGCGCGCATGATCGAAACGCTCGCCGGATTCGACGAGGATGCGGCCAAGCAGCAGCGCTTGTTCCGTATCGTCGGTGATCGCGCCGGCGGGCAGCCCTTTCGACACCGGGTGATCGGCGGCAGGCGCGACGAAATCCTCGACATGGCCGTAGAGCTCGGCGATACGGGCCGGCGACAGAAGCTGCGTCGGCATGCCCAGCGCATCGCCCAGCGCCCCGCCGATCAGCGCGCCCATAGCCCGGTCCATCGCGTCGGCCGCCATGCTCAGAACTCCAGGTGCAGCGCGAAATGCGCCGGGTTGAGCAGGCTGGTGACGAATTCGATGGCGCGCCCATCGGCGGCGCGTGTCAGGCGGCGTGTGCGCAGGAACGGCGTGCCGGGCGCGCAGGCGAGGATGGCTGCGTCGGAAGCGCTCAGCATCTCGATGTCGACCCATTCCTCGCCGTGATCGGGAACAAGCCCTGCCCCGCGCAGCGTCTGGTGCAGCGAGCCTTCGCGCAGGCCGCGCAGCGGTATGTCTTCCAACTCCGGCGACAGCGGCAGCCGGCTGCGCTCGATCGAGATGGCATGGCCGTCGTCGGCGTTGGTGCGGGCACGATCGACGGCGATGAAGGACGAGCTCTCGACGCCGAGCCTGGCCGCCAGTTCGGCGTCCTCGATGATCTCGAGCCGCAACGTGCGTGTCTCGGCATTGGCGCCCGCATTGGCAAGCGCGCGCGACCAGCCGATCGCGTCGTCGACCGGCATGCCGTCGAAGGTGACGAATGAGCCGATGCCGACCTTGGTGGTGATCAGCCCGCGGCTCGACAGTTCCTCGAGCCCCTTGCGGACCGTGTTGCGGCTGACGGAAAAGCGCTGGACGAGCTCGTTTTCGCTCTGCAGGCGGTCGCCGAAGCCGAGCAGGCCGGAGCGTATCTCATGCTCCAGAACCGTCGCGATCTGCTCGGGCTTGCCCGTGCCGGGAGTGATCTGCGTCGCGCGACGGGCCATATCGATACCTGTTCAGTGAACCTGTATAATCCTGTTCAATATCGGATTTGAATTCCCCCGTCAACGAACCTTCATCACCATTCAAGAACGGAAGGAGGACCGGGCGCAGAATGAACGTGCGGCGGCAACCGGAGACGCGCCGCTCAAGCGAAGAAGAACTCCTCGACGCGCTGCTTGGCCTGGCGCAGCACCGGCAGGATGTCGCGCTCCATCGCCTCGACCGAGAAACGCGCCGACTGCGTCGAGACGTTGATGGCGGCGACGGTGCGGCCGGCGCGATCGACGATCGGCACCGCGATCGAGCGCAGGCCGAGTTCCAGTTCCTCGTCGACGATGGCGAAGCCCTCCGCCCTCGCCTTGTCGATGGCCTTGCCGAGCGCGTTGCGGCCGGTGATCGTCTTCGGCGTCCGCCGCTCGATGGTCGCTTGCGCCAGGAAGGTCTTCAAGTCGTCCGCCTCCAGACCGGAAAGCAGCACCCGCCCCATCGAGGTGCAATAGGCCGGCAGCCGCGTGCCTACATCGAGCGCGACGCTTAAGATCCGCCGTCCGGGGATGCGCGCAACATAGACGACGTCCTCACCCGATAGCACCGCCGCGTTGCAGGCCTCGTCGAATTTGCCCGCCACCTCGCGCATGATCGGCGCCGCGAACGTCCAAAGCGATGCGCCGCCGAGCCAGGTCCGCGCGACGGTCAAAAGGCGCGGCGACAGCGAGAACAGCCGGCCGGACTGCGTCGCATAGCCCGTGGCGACCAATGTCAGCAGAAAGCGGCGGGCGCCCGCGCGGGTGAGGTCGGCCTCTTCGGCCATCTCGGTCAGCGTCATGCCGGCCGGATGGCGCGCAAGGATTTCCATCACTGCCAGGCCGCGTTCCAGCGAGCCGACGTGGTCGCGCGAAATTACTTCCTCTCCCACGAGCGCCTCCATGCCGGCGTTGACTCAATGCAGAGCTCGGAGTTAGAAATATGTCATACAAAACAGATGTTCGCAATGCGAACTTTTTCGTGGGGTCTGGAGATGGTCAAGTTCCTGCCGCTGAAAGAGGCGGTCGCGGAAAACCTGCATGACGGCGATACGGTCGCCTTCGAGGGCTTCACTCATCTGATCCCGACCGCCGCCGCGCATGAGGCGATCCGCCAGGGCTTTCGCGACCTGACGCTGATCCGCATGACGCCCGACCTGATCTATGACCAGATGATCGGCATGGGCATGGCTAGGAAAATCGTCTTCTCCTATATCGGCAATCCCGGCGTCGGCCTGCTCAGACGCGCCCGCGACGCCATCGAGAACGGCTTTCCCCGCGCCATCGAGATCGAGGAGCACAGCCACGCCGGCATGGCCAATGCCTATGAGGCGGGCGCCGCCGGCCTGCCTTGTGCGGTGTTCCGCGGCTATCGCGGCGCCGGTCTTGCCGTGGTCAATCCAAACATCAAATCCGTCACCTGCCCTTTCACGGGCGAGGTGTTGGCGGCCGTTCCGGCGATAAGGCCGGACGTCACCTTCATCCACGCGCAGAAGGCGGACCGCAAAGGCAACGTGCTGGTCGAGGGCATTATCGGCATCCAGAAGGAGGCTGTTCTTGCCGCAAAGCGCGCAGTGGTGACGGTCGAGGAAATGGTCGACAGCTTCGACGAACTCCACCCCAATCTCACCGTGCTGCCCAGCTGGACGATCGCTGCGATTTCGGTCGTGCCCGGTGGCTCGCATCCCTCCTACACGCATGGCTATTACGAGCGCGACAACGCCGCCTATCTCGAATGGGACGAGATCGCCGCCGACCGCGGTCGCTTCCAGGCGTGGATGCAGCAGAACGTCATCGAGAGCAGCCCGGATGACTTTGCCGGCCGCATCGAACATCTGAGGAAAGCCGCATGAGCGACGCGAAGGAGATTGGTTTCACCCCGAACGAGATGATGACGATCGCCGCCAGCCGCGCCTTGAAGAGCGACGATGTCTGCTTCGTCGGCATCGGCGCGCCGTCGGCCGCCTGCAACGTCGCGCGGCTGACGCATGCGCCGGATATCACCTTGATCTATGAGAGCGGCACCATCGGCACGGCGCCCGACGTGCTGCCGCTGTCGATCGGCGACGGCGAATTGTGCGAGACGGCGGTCACCACCGTCGCGGTGCCGGAGATGTTCCGCTATTGGCTGCAGGGCGGCCGCATCTCGATCGGCTTTCTGGGCGCCGCCCAGCTCGACAAATTCGGCAATATCAACACCACCGTCATCGGCGACTATGCGCATCCCAAGACCCGCCTGCCCGGCGGCGGCGGCGCGCCGGAGATCGCCACTTCGTCAAAGCAGGTCTACATCACCATGGCGCAGTCGAAGCGCGGCATGGTCGAAAAGGTCGACTTCTTCACCTCCTTCGGCCATGGCGATGGCGGCGATCATCGCAAGCGGCTCGGCATCGATACCGCCGGGCCAACGCTTTTGATCACGGACCTCGCCATCTGGAAGCCGGACCCTGTGACCAAGGAATTCACAGTGGTGTCGCTGCACCCCGGCGTCACGCGCGAGCAGGTACAGGAGACCTGTGGCTGGACGGTCAAGTTCGCGGAGGCTCTTGACGAGACGCCGGCGCCGACGGAACTCGAGCTGAAGACATTGCGCGACCTGCATGTCCGCACCAAGGCGGCGCATCAGGGGATCGCCGAGGGGAAAGCTGCCTAGATGACTGAAGCCTTCATTTGCGACTACATCCGCACGCCCATCGGCCGCTTCGGCGGCTCGTTGTCCTCCGTCCGCGCCGACGACCTCGGCGCCATCCCGTTGAGGGCCTTGGTCGAGCGCAATCAGGGCGTCGACTGGGCGGCCGTCGATGATGTCGTCTATGGCTGCGCCAACCAGGCCGGCGAGGACAATCGCAATGTAGCGCGCATGGCGCTGCTGCTTGCCGGCCTGCCGCAGGACATCCCCGGTTCGACAGTCAACCGCCTGTGCGGCTCGGGCATGGATGCCGTCACCATCGCCGCACGCGCCATCAAATCGGGCGAGGCCGAGCTGATAATTGCCGGCGGCGTCGAATCGATGAGCCGCGCGCCTTTCGTCATGCCGAAGGCCGACGCCGCCTTTTCGCGCAACGCCGAGATCTATGACACCACCATCGGCTGGCGCTTCGTCAACCCGCTGATGAAGAAGCAATATGGCGTCGAGTCCATGCCGGAGACCGGGGAGAACGTCGCCGAGGATTTTTCCGTTTCCCGCGCGGACCAGGACGCCTTCGCGGTGCGCAGCCAGGACAAGGCCGTTGCCGCTCAAGGCAGCGGCCGGCTGGCGAAAGAGATCACGTCCGTGACGATCCCGCAGAAGAAAGGCGATCCGGTCGTCGTCTCGAAGGACGAGCATCCACGCGCCGGCACCACCGTCGAGACCCTGGCCAAACTGCCGGCGCCATTCCGCCAGGGCGGCAGCGTCACCGCCGGCAACGCTTCCGGCGTCAATGACGGTGCGGCGGCCCTCATCATCGCGTCGGAAGCGGCGGCGAAGAAGTATGGCCTGACGCCGATCGCCCGCATCCTCGGCGGCGCCGTCGCCGGTGTGGCGCCGCGCATCATGGGCATCGGTCCGGCCCCGGCCACCGAGAAGCTTTGCGCCCGCCTTGGCCTGACGCCCGAACAGTTCGACGTCGTCGAATTGAACGAAGCTTTCGCCTCGCAAGGCATTGCCGTACTCCGCCAGCTTGGCATCGCCGAGGATGCCGCGCACGTCAATCCGAATGGCGGCGCGATCGCGCTCGGTCACCCGCTCGGCATGTCGGGCGCGCGCATCACCGGCACGGCGGCGCTCGAGCTTCGCGAGCGCGGCGGCAAGCTGGCTTTAGCCACCATGTGCATCGGCGTCGGCCAGGGCATCGCCCTCGCGCTGGAGCGGGTTTGACCAGTCAGGCAGATCAATAGGGCAAGCCGACGTAGTTTTCGGCGAGCGCGGTCGATGCGGCTCTCGAATGCACGAGATAGTCGAGCTCGGCTTCCTGGATGCGTTGGCCGAACTCTCCCGTCTCCGGAAAACGGTGCAGCATCGTCGTCATCCACCAGGAAAAGCGCACCGCTTTCCACACCCGCGCCAGCGCCTTGGCCGAATAGGCGTCGAGCCCGGCGTCTGACTTTTCGCGGTAGAATTCACGAAGCCCGGCAAACAGATAGCGCACGTCGCTGGCCGCGAGGTTGAGGCCCTTGGCGCCGGTCGGCGGCACGATATGGGCGGCGTCACCGACCAGGAACAGCCGGCCGAAGCGCATCGGCTCGGCGACGAAGGAGCGCAGCGGCGCGATCGACTTCTCGAACGATGGGCCGGTGGTGACTGCGGCAGCCGTCGCCGGCGGCAGGCGGCGGCGCAACTCGTCCCAGAAGCGGTCGTCCGACCAGGCCTCGACGCGCTCGTCGGCGGGAACCTGCACATAGTAGCGGCTGCGCTGCGGCGAGCGCATCGAACAGAGCGCGAAGCCGCGCTCGTGATTGGCATAGACCAGCTCATGGTCGGCCGGCGGCACCTCGGCCAGCACGCCCAGCCAGCCGAACGGATAGTGGCGCTCGAACGTCTTCAAGGCGTTTTCCGGCACTGATCTGCGGCTGACGCCGTGATAGCCGTCGCAGCCGGCGATGAAGTCGCAATCGATGCGGTGCGTGACGCCGTCCTTCTCGTAGGTGACGAAGGGCGACGTGCCATCGAAACCATGCAGCGCGACATTCGACGTTTCGAAGAAAGTCACCAAGTCCGCCGCCTCGCGCTTCCGCATCAGATCGAGCGTCACCTCGGTCTGGCCATAGACAGTGACATGCTTGCCGCCGGTGAGCGCGGTCATGTCGATGCGGTGCGCGCGGCCGTCGAAGGCGAGCGAAATGCCTTCATGCGGCAGGCCCTGTTCATAGAGCCTCTCCGCCGCGCCCGCTTCGCCGAGCAGGTCCACCGTGCCCTGCTCGAGCACGCCCGCGCGTACCCGGCCAAGCACATGCTCGCGGCTCGACCGCTCGAGTATGATCGTCTCGACGCCAATCGTGGCAAGCAATTGGCCGAGCAGCAGCCCGGACGGCCCCGAGCCAATGATGGCGACTTGCGTGCGCATCAATGACCGAGGCTCTCGATCTGTCTGGCCAACTCGGCTGCAAGCCTGAGCGCGGCCGCCGTCGCCACGACCATTTGCGGCAGGATGAGCCATTCCAGCGTCCAGGCCGAACCCGAGCGCTCCTGCTCATGCACCAGCGCCTGGTGCATGCCGGAAAGCTGGACGGCATTGAAGCGGGCGAGCGCCACCAAGGCTTCCGCCTTCACGGGATTCTGCTTGTGCGGCATGGTAGATGAACCGCCGCCGCCGGACAGCTTGATGTCAGTGCCCGCCTGCGCCATCAGCGCAACGTCCTTCCCGAACTTGCCGAGGCTGCCGGTCACCAGCGACAGCCAGCCGGCGAACTCGGCGAGCGCGTCGCGCTGATTGTGCCATTGCGGCGCGTCAGCGAGGCCAAGCTTCGCGGCAAGCGCGGCGCGCACTGCGGCGGCCTTGTCGCCGAGCTTTTCCAGCGTGCCGGCGGCGCCGCCGAACTGCACGATAAGCAGTCGGCCGGAGAGCTCCTTCAACCGTTCCTGGTGACGCTGGAGCGGCGCTCGCCAGGAAGCGATCCGGTCGGTCACGACGATCGGTATCGCCGGCTGCATGCGCGTCACCGCCATCATCGCCCTGCCCTCGAAATCCTGTTCGAGTCCGGCGAGCCGCACGACGTTCTCGCTGAGCAGCAGCCCGACATGCTCGACCGCCCCGCTCAGGCGCAGCACCAGCGATGTATCGATCACATCCTGGCTGGTGGCGCCGAAATGAACGAATGCATCGTGCGGCACGCCAACAGCAGCCTTGATCTGTCGCACCAGTTCCGGCACCACGACGCCGTCGGCGGCGACGCCGGCGCGCAGCTTCGCCGTATCCGGCCGGAACGCCGCCAGCGCCTTCGAGATCGCCGTCGCCGCATCGCGGGAAATCGCGCCGCACTCGGCCTCCGCCTCGGCCAGCGCCCGTTCGAAGCTGAGCATCGCGGCGATGTCGGCTTCGACGGAAAAATGTCTGGCCGCCTCTTCGTCGCCGAGCAGGCCAGAAAGCAGCGGGTGATCAAAGGGCGAAACGGTCATGGCGGCCCCGGTCAGCTGTCGAAGAAGACCGTCTCCTTTTCGCCCTGCAGGTGGATGTCGAAGACGTAAGTATCGCCCCGGCGCTCGGCGATCAGCGTCGGCACACGCAGGCGATGCTCGATGCGGGCGAGGATCGGGTCCTCGGCATTGGCCTTTTCCTCGTCGGAAAAATAGAGCCTGGTGTGCAGGCCGACATTGATGCCGCGCGCCACGATCCACAGCGTGATGTGCGGCGCCATCAGCCGGCCGTCGCGAAACGGCACGCGGCCCGGCTTGATCGTCCGGAACAGGCAGACGCCCGTTTCCATGTCGGTCGGCTGCCGGCCCCATCCAGGGAAATTCGGATCGGCGGCGCCGCGCAATTCCGACGGCGAATTGTAGAGCCCGTTGGCATCCGCCTGCCAGATCTCGATCAGCGCATCCTTGAGCGGCGTGCCGGTGCCGTCGAACACGCGGATGCGCAGCTCGATGCGCTCGCCCTTGGTCTCGCCGTTGAGCATCGTCGAGCCAAGGTCGTTCGCATAGACGCCGCCGATGCCGCAGAAATTGGGCGTCAGCCCGATATGCACGTAAGGGCCGGCGGTCTGCGAAGGGCTTTCCTTCAACCGGTCGAGCGACTGCGCCATCAATTGCCCTCCGGCCTGTTCTCGAACAATGTCGAGCGGCGCCCGCGCAGCACGATGTCGAACTTGTAGGCGAGCGCATCCATCGGGATGGTCGACTGCATGTCGAGCGCGGCGATCAGCGCCTCGATAGCTTCCCTGTTGGAAATGCCGCCGACGATCGGACAACGCCAGATCAGCGGATCGCCCTCGAAATACATCTGTGTGATCAGCCGCTGCGCGAAGCCATGGCCGAACACGGAAAAATGGATATGCGCCGGCCGCCAGTCGTTCGGCCCATTCGGCCACGGATAGGGCCCGGGCCTGACCGTGCGAAAGGCGTAGCTGCCGTCTTCGCCGGTGATCGTGCGGCCGCAGCCGCCGAAATTAGGATCGAGAGGGGCGAGATAGGCGTCCTTCTTGTGACGGTAGCGGCCGCCGGCATTGGCCTGCCAGAATTCGAGCAGCACGCCAGGCACGCCCTTGCC
This sequence comes from Mesorhizobium sp. B2-8-9, assembly GCF_006439475.1. Classification (NCBI taxonomy): domain Bacteria; kingdom Pseudomonadati; phylum Pseudomonadota; class Alphaproteobacteria; order Hyphomicrobiales; family Phyllobacteriaceae; genus Mesorhizobium; species Mesorhizobium sp. B2-8-9. The sequence goes on from NZ_VFTQ01000002.1 coordinate 44,032, forward strand.
CCGCTCGTCGAGCACGCGTCCATGGACGATGATGCGCTCGCCGAGGGCGCTCTCGCCAGGCCTGGCGAAATTGTGGATCAGGTCGTTGTCGAGCTCGCCGAGCATCGCGTGCCCGAAGACCGGTCCGGTCAGTTCCGACAGCGTGTTGTCGAATGCCACCAATGCCCGTTGCGGCGAGCGCAGCACCGAGCTCTTGTAGTTCGGCGTGAAGGCGGCCGGATGCCACTGGCGGTCGCGCTGGAAGAAGGCGCCGGTCTCGGGTGAACGGTTCGAGCCTCGCTCAGCCATGGGCGGCTCCGTCCATCTGCGCGAACACCTCCTTGGCAATCTTGAAGGCGCGGTTGGCTGCCGGCACGCCGGCATAGACGGCGACGTGCAGGAAGGCCTCGCAGATGTCGTCCCGCGTGGCGCCTGTATTGGCGGTGGCGCGCACATGCATGGCCACCTCGTCGTCATGGCCGAGCGCGGCAAGCAGGGCCAGCGTCACGATCGAACGCTCGCGCTTCGACCAGCCCGGCCGCGCCCATACCGTTCCCCAGGCGGCCTCGGTGATCAACTGCTGGAACGGCCGGTCGAAATCGGTCGCGGCATCCTCGGCACGGTCGACGTGGGGATCGCCAAGCACGGAGCGGCGGACCTCGAGACCCGTCCGGTAGCGGTTCTTCGTGACATCATCCATGGGCAGACGTTTCCTCAGGCAATGAGGCGGCGAAATCGCGGATCAAGGTGACGAGCGCGTCGGGCTGCTCGATGCACGGGATGTGCGCGGCATCGCGGATCATTTCGAAGCGGGCGCCTGGGATCAGATCCGCCAGCGAGCGAACAAGGTCGGGTGGCGTCGAGCCGTCCTGATCGCCGACGATGCAGAGCGTCGGCGCAGTGATACGCCGCGCCGCGTCGGTAAGATCGGCATCGCGCACCGCCGCGCATGTCCCGATATAACCAGGCAGCGCCTGCCTGGTCAGCATGTTGCGGCAGCCGGCCAGCTCGGCGGCGCGCGCTGCATGGAAATCCGGGGTGAACCACACTTTCAGCACGCCGTCGGCGATCGCCTCTATGCCGTCGCGCTCGACGGTCGCGATGCGCGTGTTCCAGCTCTCATCCGTGCCGATCTTGTGCGCGGTGTCGCTGAGGATCAGCGCCTCCACGCGTTTGGGATGGCGGGTATAGAGGCGCTGCGCGATCAGGCCGCCGACCGACAGGCCGCACAGCACGACCTTCCCGAAGCCGAAATGATCGATGAGGCCCAGCAGGTCGTCGACATGGTCCTCGATCGAGCGCACGCCGCCGCCGATATCCGACAACCCATGCCCGCGCTTGTCGTAGACGAGCATCGGTATTTCGCCGGCAAGCCGCGCGACGACGTCGTCCCAGATCCGGAAATCGGTGCCCAGCGAATTGATGAAGATGATCGGACGCGACGTGCCCGTCGCCTCGATGTAGCGGTGATACAGCGTCACGCCGCCTATGCTGACGAATGGCACGATTTCGATCCTCCAAAGCCACATTGCACCAGCGGTTTGGTTCGGTAAATCGAAACCATCGGCGGGACGCATCCCCTTCGAACATGTGAATCGAAATCGCGATCTATGGCATAGTTGGCCATGTTCGCGACGGCCGAAGATTTGCTCAGTTCGAATCAGACTCCACTTTGGAGCTTTAGCCTGCTTCTATGTGCAAAGGGTGCATGGGAGGGGGTTATGGCAATATTCGAATATCTAAGGCTGTCTCTGATCAGGCCAGACCAGAGTTCATTGATCGGTTCCGATGGTGGGCCGGCGAGGGAAATCACTCGCCGGGAATATCTTGAACGGGTTCTTTCGCCATCAAGTTTGGATTTTGAATACCGAGGCAGCCACTACACCCTCTTGAGGGACGGCATTTACGGAAATATCTTTGTCGGTCGCGTTGGAAAGCAGGTAATAGAGCCTTATCATCGTGGACCGGAGCAAGGCTTCGCCATCGATACAGTTGATGGCTGGAGGCCAGTATGGCTATTGCTTGACCTTTCAAGCGACTCGCAACTGATAGCCATCCAAACTGGTATCGCCTCCTCCAAAAACCTTCTTCAAGCGCTTTTCGAACGCATCCAAAGCAGTCTGCCTGCTCGCGAGTATGAGGCATTCATCGAATACGTCTCAGACGCGAAGGAATTCTGGAGGGTTGTCGAACAAAACCGAGGCAAACTCACCCGCCTTGAGTTTACGTTCGTCCCGCCGAACGCTTTGGGGCTTGAGGAGAAAATCAAGGCCATCGTCGAAGCTGCTAAGGGTGTCGGTTCCGAGAAGACAAAGTTTACCCACACCAACCAAAGCGGCGCGCTAGACCCAAAGGGTGAGTACGTGGAGGCGGCTCTCAAGGCCACATCAGAAGGGGCCGGGTCTGTATCACTAAAGTCTGGGAGGAAAACTGTATTCTCATCAGAAAAGAACCGAAAAACTGCCGATATTCCAACGGCGGAAGTTCCACAACAGAAAGACGATGCGGCCATCAACTAAATGGTTGATCGTCTTTACGAGCAGAAAAAATGAAGTGGCCGATAGTCGCGATCGTAACACTTTCGTCATTTTCAGTCGCAGTACTGAAGCCAGAATGGCTTGCTAAGAATACGTTCTTGGCAAACCTTGTTTCATATGAACTTGTCTCGATACTCATCGTCATTCTCACCGTAACTATGGGCTTCAGTTGCAAACATTCATCTTTCGTTAGGCAGGCTAAAAAAGTCATTGATGGACAAGGGAGTGGACATCAGCAAACAGATAGCTGGCGCCAGGAGAGAATTGTCCGAAAACGCTTGGTACCTATTTGGGTCATTTTGCATATTGCTGGTTGATCTACTTTTTAAAGGTAGCCTTGAGCCAGCATATGTCTTTTGGATTGCGACGACACATGCAATTGCAATCGTAATTCTTGTAGTAAACTTAGCGATCCTTTATGATATATACATATCGGTTTACATGTTGACATCCCTGGATGAGCCATCACATCCGGGACAATCTGGCGACGGGTCCGAAATCGGAGACGGCCATAGCTGACACGAACAAGCGCTTTGACCGCCTGGTGGAGGCGATGGCTGCAAAGCCACCGCTCAACGTTCAGGGCGCGGGAACGATTGCAGCAAGAGGTCAAGCATCAAGTGGGATGCTTCCGCAGGTTCTGCCGGAACTCGAACACCCAAAGGTAGGTCTGCACCACTTCTTCGAAACGGCCACGTAAGTCCCGCGCATCGAACGCTTAAACGTGCGATCAGAAGGCTTCGATGTTGTTGGTGTGGACCTGACCGCGCACGTACTCGCCTTCGCTATGGTTCACGCTATGCCGGAGCTTGCCGCCTATCCCAGCGTCAGCCCGGCCTTCCTCGCCTCCTCGCGCAAGAACGGCAGTCCGACCTCGATGACGTCGCGCGGATTCTCGGCCACCGGCCGCCACACGGCGAGCCCGCCGGCGATGTCGACATCGACATGGTTCATGCTTTCGAGCGTGATCGCGCCCTGATAGCCGATGTCGGCGATGGCCTTCATGCAGGCCGCCCAGTTCAGCATGCCACGCCCCGGCACGCCGCGGTTGGCTTCCGACACATGCACATAGCCGAGATAGGGCGCCGCCGCCTCGAAACCGGAAGCAAAGCTCTCTTCCTCGATATGCATGTGGTAGGTGTCGAGATGAATGAAGATGTTGGGCGCGCCGATGCGCTCGATGATCTTTGCCGCGTCGATGCCGCGGTTGATCAGGTGCGTCTCATAGCGGTTGCAGGGCTCGATGCCGAGCTTCAGGCCGCGCGACTTCGCCGCCTTCGCCGCGCGTTCGAGGAAACGGCACATACCGTCGATTTCCCTTTGCGTCGGCGCGCGGCCGGTGGTCTTGCCGATCGTGCCGTAGGTGACGCCGCCGAGCGCTTCGGCGCCGACCTCATTGCAGACCCGGAAAGCCGGTTCGAGGAAATCCAGCGCCTCGTCCGGCCGTTCGACCACATCGAGCGCGCGCGGCAGGCCGAGCGAGGGGACCAGTTCAACACGATAGTGATTGGCAAAGCTGCGCGTCCGCTTGGTGTCGATCTCCTCAGGCCGAAGCAAAGGGATCTCCATCAGCCCGATGCCGTATTCCTTGAGCCTGTCCATCTGCGGCTCGATGCGGGCAAGGTCCCAGACCGGTGCGATGGCGAAAGTGTGCAGTCCGAAGGTGTTCATGTCAGCCTCGTTGCTCATGCGCCGCCGCTGCGGCCGTATCGCCGCCGCCGACGATGCGGCTGACGACTTCGTTCATGTTGGTCCTGGCGGTGACGAGATCGGCGTCCGCCCTGCCGTGGCGCAGCACGACGATGCGGTCGGTGACTGACAGCACGTCGTTCAGCCGGTGCGAGATCAGGATGACGGCGATGCCTTCGGACTTCAGCCGCCGGATGAGATCGAGCACGCTCTGCACCTCGCGCACGGCAAGCGCCGCAGTCGGTTCGTCCATGATGACGAGCTTCGGATTGAAGGTGAGCGCGCGCGCGATCGCCACCGTCTGCTGCTGGCCGCCGGAGAACGAACCGACCGACCGGTTTATCGACGGCAGATGCGCGCCCAGCCGCTCGATCATTTTCGACGCTTGGCGATCCATCTCGCTTTTGTCGACGAAGCCGGGGAACAGGCCGAGCAACTTTTTCGTCGGTTCGCGTCCGAGGAAGATATTCGACGCCACGTCCTGTTGCTTGGCCAAAGACAGATCCTGGTAAATCATTTCGATGCCGAGGCGCCGCCGCTGACCGGGGTCCAGCGCCAGGATATCCTTGCCATCGAACTCGATCGAGCCGGTGTCGGCACGGTAGATGCCGGTGATGGTCTTCATCAGCGTCGACTTGCCGGCGCCATTGTCGCCGACCAGTCCGACCACCTCGCCGGCCGCGACCGAAAGATCGACGCCATGCAGCACGTCGACCGCGCCGAAGCTTTTGCGGATGCCGCGCAGCGAAAGCAGGGTCATACCCGCGACTCCTTCCGCACCTGGTACTGGTCGATGAAAACCGCGAGGATCAGCACCGCGCCGATCGCCATCTGCTGGTAATAGGATTGCACGGCAAGCAGCGTCAGCCCGTTCTGCAAGACGCCCATGATCAGCGCGCCGATCATGGTGCCGAGGATCGAGGCGCGGCCGCCGAACAGATTGGTGCCGCCGATGATCGCAGCCGTGATGGCGGTGAGCTCGTAATTGATGCCGGCGGTCGGATCGCCGGCATTGACGCGGGCTGTGAACAGCAGGCCGGCAAGCCCGGCGAGCGCGCCCGACAGCGTGTAGATGATGCGGCGGTGATGCTCGACGCGGATGCCCGCGGCTCGTGCTGCACCTTCGCTATCGCCCAGCGCCAGCGTGTGGCGGCCGAAACGCGTATAGGCGAGCACCGCATGCGCGACGATGGCCGTCAGCACCAGGATGATCACCGGCATAGGGACGCCGAACGGCCGCCCCTGCCCGATATAGACGATCTCGGGCGGCAGGCCGTAGATCGCCCTGCCCTTCGAGATGACCAGCGCCAGACCGCGCGCCAAGCCCAGCATGCCGAGCGTGACGATGAAGGCCGGCACGAAGGCGCGGGTGACCAGCTGGCCGTTGATGTAGCCGGCGATCCCGCCGGCCAAGATGCAGGCGATCACTGCGAAGACCGACGGCCAGCCGAGATTGACCGCCACGAAAGCGCCTGCGACGCCCGCAAGCCCCATGACCGAGCCCAGCGACAGGTCGAGCCCGCCGGCACCGATGACGAAAGTGGCGGCGATCGCCAGCACGCCGATCGTCGAGGTCGCGAGCAGGATGTTGAGGAAATTGCTGAGCGACAGGAAATAGGGCGACAGGAGCGCCATCGCCGTGCTCAGCGCCAGAAGCACCACCAGCGACTCCAGCCGGATGTGGAGCCTTTCGACGGATGCGCGCAGCACCCGAGCCCAGAAGCCGGGCTGTTCAGAAGCCATGTTTTCTACCCTTCGGGTAAGGCAGTAGGGGAGTAGGTTAGTAGGGGAGTAGGGAAAGATGGGCGAAGCACAAACCGCGCTCCCCTACTCCCCTACTGCCTTACTCCCCTACTCCCTTCCTTCCTCACTTCACATATTGCAGCATCGGTTCCTTGCCGGCGTCGAGCACGTCCTTGGTCAGCACCAAAGTCGGCACGGCAATGCTTTCCGGAACCTTCTCGCCGCCGAGCGCCTTCTTGACGTTCTCCACCGCCTGCTTGCCGACCAGATAGGGAAGCTGCGCCACCGAGGCATTGAGGCGGCCTTCCTTGATCGATTTCACCGCATCGACATTGCCGTCGACGCCGATGATCGTCACCTGCGAACCCTTGCCCGCCGCATAGACCGATTCCACTGCACCTAGCGCCATGCCGTCATTGGCGCAGAAGATGGCGACGAGATCGGGATGTGCCGTCAGCGTGTCGGTGGCGATCGAAGCGGCCTTGCCGCGGTCCCAGTCGCCCGGCAGCGAAGCGACGATTTCGAGGCCGGGCGCCAGCTCCTTCAGCTTGTCGGCAAAACCCTTGGCACGCTTCTCGCCGGTGATGTTGCCGGACAGGCCTTCGATCACCAGCACCGGACCCTTGGCGTCCTTGCCGAGCTTGTTGGCGAGATACTCCGCGCCCTGCGCGCCGGCGGCGATGTTGTCGGAGCCGATATGGAAGGTGACCTTGACGCCTTCCTTGTCGAGCACCGCCTGGTCGAGATTGTTGTCGAGGTCGACGATCTTGATCCCGGCATCCTGCGCCGACTTCAGGCAAGGCAGGAGGTTGGTTGAGTTGATGGCGGCGGTGATCATTGCCACCGGCTTGCGCTCGAGCATGGTGTTGCAGAGGTTCAGCTGCGGTTCGGCTGCCTGATCGCTCTCGGCCGCCTGCTGGAAGTACTTAACCCCGGCTTCCTTGGCGCCGTCCGCGACGCCCTGCGCCATCGCGCCCCAGAACGGGTTGGCCAGTGTCTTCATCAGCACGCCATATTCGCCGTCCTCGGCCTTGGCAACGCCGACCGCGGAAAACGCAAGCGCGACGCCGACGGCAAGGGTAAATCGATTAATCCTTGGGAAATGCAATATCATTCTATCCTCCGTTGATCCTTGGCGCCGGATGCCACGGCCAGGGCCGGCGCATGCTTCCGCTCACGACAATGGGGGCTGTTGTCGGTCTCCTCCCCCGGAATGCGGACCGCTGCCTGGCGAGCCAACGGATTCCCGCATCAACACTTGGCAGGGCTCGAGCCGCGCCGTGGGTGGTCCCACATCACCCTCGACCCTGCGAAACAAAAGATTCATCGCCTCGCTGGCGATCCGGTGCACCGGCTGCACCACGGCGGCGATGGCCGGCCATGTCACCTGCATCCATTCGGCATCGTCGAAGCCGACCAGCGAGATGTCGTTCGGGCAATGCCAGCCACGCCGGCGGAACTCGGACAGCGCGACGAGCGTGCCCTTCAAAAGCAGCGAATAGACGGCGGTCGGCCGCTCTCCCCTGGCAAAGTAATCGCGCAGCGAGGATCGCAGCGGCTCGACGCTGACTTCCGAGGTGATGACGTCGATGCGCACCGATGGGTTGAGCGCCAGCGCCTGGCTGCGAAAACCTTCCAGGCGCGCGCGCACCGTCGCCGCCTGCTCCGCAAGGCCGATGACCAGTATATGACTGTGCCCATTGCCGACCAGCATCCGCGCCACTTCGGCGCTGGCGGAGGCGCTGTCGGCCGAGACGGTGTCGAACGCGTCGTCGGACAAGACGCGGTCGATCAGCACGCCGGTCATGCCGTGGGCTTTCATGAAGGCGGCCGCCGGACCATGCTCGTTGCGCACAGGCGCCAGCACGACGCCGGCAACGCGCCAGTCATGCATGCGGGCAAGGATTTCCTTCTCGCGCGCCTCCGATTCACGGCTCGATGCGGCGACCAACGTGTAGCCGCGCTGTTCGGCAAGGCCTTCGAGCTCGGTCACCATCTGGCCGAAGAACTCGCTCTCGAATTCGGGCATGATGGCGCCGATGATGCGGCGCTTGGCCCTGCGCATATCGGAGGCTAAAGGATCGACGCGATAGCCCAGATGCTCGACGGCATCGAACACACGCTGCGCGTTTTCCGGCTTGACCGTGGTGACGCCGGCCAGCACCTTGGAGACGGTGGCCGCGGACACGCCGGCATGGCTTGCCACGTCGTGGATCGACGGACGCCGCTGCCGGGTTTGGTGTTGTGCCATTGACCTCCTCCCGAGGGCAGGCAGCTGATTTTCTGCCTCGCTATCGTAATCGATAAATCGATTTTTCGTTCTTGTAAATCGTTTCATCGGGAGTAAGACTTGAATGCGTGGTTGACGCGATCCAATCGCGCCCGGAGGAAAAACATGCCCGACAAAGCCTTGCCGCTGGTCATCAGCGCGCCCGAACCGCGCACATTGGAGCTCATCTTCACGCCGCCGCAGCTGGCGCGCCTGCGCAAACACTATCGCATTGTCGAGACCACCCCGGAAGGCGTTGCCGCCCTGCCCGCCGAAACCCTGGCCGAGGCGCGTTTTATCATCGGTCAGCCGCCGATTTCAGCTGAGACGCTGGAGAAGCTGAAGGCGCTGCGCTGCATCTTCAACGTAGAAACCAACCTGCTCAACAACATGCCTTATGAGACGCTGTTTGCGCGCGGCATCCATGTCGTCACCACCGGCCTGGTCTTTGCCGAGCCGGTCGCGGAACTCGGCCTTGCCATGGCGCTGAACCTCGCCAGAAACATCGTCGACGCCGACCTCGCTTTCCGGCAGGGCAAGGAGTTGTGGGGCGGCGACGGCAACCAGGCGGCGCGCCTGCTTTCCGGCGCGGATGTGGGCATCATCGGCTTCGGCGATCTCGGCCGCGCACTCAACCGCCTGCTGACCGGCTTCCGCACCCGCACGAAAGTTTTTGATCCATGGCTGCCGCCATCGATCCTGATCGACAATGGCGTCGAGCCGGCCTCGCTGGACGAGGTGCTGTCGCAAAGCGATTTCGTCTTCGTCGTCGCTTCCGTCACCAGCGAGAATGAGGGTTTCCTGGGCGCCGACGCCTTTGCCAGGATGCGCAAGGGAGCGGCCTTCATCCTGCTCAGCCGCGCCGGCGTCGTCGATTTCCCGGCATTGATGCAAGCGGTGAAGAGCGGCCACATCGTCGCCGCGAGCGACGTCTTCCCGGAGGAGCCGCTGGCCAAGGACCATCCCGTCCGCACCCTGCCCGGCTTCCTGCGTTCGGCGCATCGCGCCGGCGCGCTCGACGTCGCCTTCAAGCGCATGGGCGACATGGTGCTGGAGGACATGGACCTCATCGACCGCGGCCTGCCGCCGCTGCGCTCCAAGCGCGCCGAGCGCGAGACGGTTTCGCGCATGCGCTCCAAGCCGGTCGACAGGAATTAGTTTCGAGCAGGCTGCCTAAAGCGTCCCGAGCCGAAGCGCGTCGCGCGCGATTTGCCAGGCCGTCTCCACATGCCGCCGCGCCGCCGCCTCCGCCGCTTCCGGCTTGCGCGAACGGATCGCATCCATGATCGCCTGCATTTCGGCGATCGCCGGCTCGCGGCGGTTCTGCGACAGGATTGTCATCGAACGCAGCTGGTTGATGCGGACGTTGAGACCGGTGACGATCTCCCAAGCTATGCGCTTGTCGGCGGCTTCAAAGAGCACCTCATAGAAGCTCGCCGTCGCCCGCATCACCTCGGCCGGCACGCCCGACGCCCACGCCTCGAGCAGCTTTGCCAGCGCCGCATCGAGCAGCGCGATCTGACCGTCGGTGGCCGATGTGGCGCAGGCCTTCGCCGCAATGCCCTCCAGCAGCGCGCGCAACTCGTAGATCTCGTCGGTCCGGCCAAGATCAGGCTTCGCCACGGCCGGCCCATGTCCAGGTATCATCTGCACCAGGCCTTCGGCCTCCAACTGCCGCAGCACCTCGCGCACGACCGAACGGCTGACCCCGAGCTGGTCGCACAGCGGCCGCTCGACCAGCCTTTCGCCGGGCTGGAAATGGAAATCCATGATCGCCTCGCGCATGCGCTCCAGCGCCAGCGTCCTCAACGTTTTGGCGGAGCGGTCTATGCGAAGCGTGTCAGCCATTTTTCCTGAATCCTTAGCCTCGTCACAAAAACCGATTCCATGACCGATTGACAAGACGCATGGCACTCCATAGCATGGTATACCATAAGACGATACAGAAATCGATGGGCCCCGAGCGGCTCCCATCCTGAGGAATTTCATGCAGCCGGCCATCCGCAAGATCGTCACCTATACCGAGAACACCCTGATCGAGGGCGGCAAGACGGCCCCGCGGCCGCTGCGTCTGATCGGCGTCGCCGCGGTGCTCACCAACCCATGGGCAGGCCGCGGCTTCATCGAGGACCTCTCCCCCGAGATCCGCGTTTTCGCGCCGGTGCTCGGCGAAACGCTGACCAATGAGATTATCGGCGCGGCAGGCTCGGGCGAGGTCATCGAAGGCTACGGCAAGGCCGCCATTTGCGGCACGTCGGGTGAGGTCGAGCATGCGTCGGCGCTGATCCACACGCTGCATTTCGGCAATCACTATCGCCGGGCCGTCGGCGCCAAGACCTATCTCGCCTTCACCAATCTGCGTGGCGGTCCGAACACGCCGATCATGATCCCGCTGATGGACAAGAACGACGAAGGCCGCCGCTCGCATTACCTGACCGTGCATTTCCAGATCGGCGACGCGCCCGCGCCGGACGAGCTGGTGGTGGCGCTCGGCGCGTCCATCGGCGGCCGCCCGCATCACCGGATCGGCGACCGCTACCAGGATCTGAAGGAGCTCGGAGATCTGCATGGCTGACGCCGCGACGATCCGCAGCAAGGCGCCCGACGGCACCGGCTTCATCCGCGCCGGTTCGGGCGCGCCGGTCCTGCTCATCCACGGCGTCGGCATGGATGCCGCGATCTGGCAGCCCCAGATCGCCGCGATGCAGGACCGCTTCGACGTGATCGCCATCGACATACTCGGCCACGGTTCTTCGCCCCTGCCGCCGGAGAACGCCCGCCTGTCGGACTTCGCCGATCAGGCGATCCGCCTGCTTGATCATCTCGGCCTTGCCCGCGTCGCTGTCATCGGCCACTCGATGGGCGCGCTTGTCGCACAGGAAATCGCGCTTCGCGCCCCGTCGCGCATCAGCGCCATCGTCTGTCTCAACGCCGTCTTCCGTCGCCCGCCCGAGCTCGCGCAGGCGGTGCGCGAACGGGCGGCAGCGCTTGGCCGGCCCGGCGATCCGTCGGCCATCGCCGCCACGATCGCCCGCTGGTTCGGCAACCCGATTCCGCCGGCTCTTTCAGACGCGGCCGCGACGGCCCGCGCCGCGCTCGAAAGCGTCGACGCCGAAGGCTATGCCCGCACCTACCGCCTCTTTGCCAGCGCCGACACCGCGCACACCGATCACCTGGGCGACCTTGCCGCACCCGCGCTGTTCATGACCGGCTCGGAGGATCGCAACTCGACACCCGCCATGTCAGCGGCGATGGCGCGGCTTGCGCCGGCGGGGCGGTGCTTGGTGCTGAATGGCGAAAAGCACATGATGACAATCGCTTCGCCGCAAAAAGTGACTCAACGGATAATGAACTTTCTCGACGAGGCGTCGAGTGCTTCCGCAGGCGCGGAGGCCGGTCCCGCATTCGACGCCATGGAATTTCGACGCGCGCTCGGCTCCTTCCTGACCGGCGTCACCATCGTCACCACGATCGACGAGGCTGGCGATGCGCGCGGCTTCACCGCCAACTCCTTCACCTCCGTCTCGCTCGACCCGCCACTGGTGCTGGTCTGCATTGCCAAGAAGGCGCTGGGGCATCAGGCCTTCTCGACTTCGAGAGGCTTTGCCATCAACGTCCTGTCGGAAGCCCAGAAAGCCGCATCCGGTGTCTTCGCCTCAAAGACCGCGGACAAATTCGCCTCCGTGGCATGGCAGCCCGGGCAGACCGGCAATCCGCTGATCGAGGGATCAGTTGCGGTGTTCGATTGCGGCATGGAGCAATTGGTCGATGCCGGTGACCATTCGATCCTCATCGGCCGCGTCCATGACTTCAGCCACAATGGTGCCCAGCCTCTCGGCTACTGCCGGGGCGCCTATGTCACGCCGGGGCTTAGCCAGGAGGCGCTGGCGGCGAGCGCTCCCCCCGGAACCGAGGTCGGCGCGATTCTCGAGAAAGAAGGCCGCGTCCTCTTCTTCGAGACTGCCGAGGGATCCTACCAATTGCCGGCCGGTCGCGGTCTCGGTGCCGCGAACGATGCCCGCAGCCTCAGGGGAAAACTTGCCGCCAAGGCGATTGATGCCGAGCTCGGCTTCCTTTACGCAGTGTGGGACGACGCGACGGACGCTGCCCGCACGCACGTCTACTATCGCGGGACGGTGGACGCCCCCGTCTCCGGCGACGGCCAGATCCGGTTTGTCGAGATCGAACGCATCGCCGAATTGAAGATCGCCGATCCAGCAGTGCGTTCGATGCTCGCCCGCTACGCGCGCGAGCGCGCCGAAGACACGTTCGGCGTCTATGTCGGCAACGAGGTCGAAGGCGAGGTCCGGCCGCTCGCAAGGCCGGCGCCGTCGACGCCAAGCCATTCCGGCCCAATCCATTCCGGCCAGCGGTGAGACCGATGAAATTTTCGCTTTTCGTCCATATGGAGCGCTCGGATCTCGCCAAGCCGCATTCCGAATTGCTTACGGAACTTGAAGAACTGGTGCTGCTGGCGGAGCAGGCCGGCTTCGAGACGGCCTGGATTGGCGAGCATCACGGGATGGAATTCACCATCTCGCCGAATCCCTTCATCAACATCGCCTATCTCGCCGCCAAGACGAAAACCATCCGTCTTGGCACCGGCACGATCATCGCGCCGTTCTGGCATCCGATCAAGCTCGCCGGCGAAGCGGCGATGGCCGATGTCATCACCGGCGGTCGGCTGGATCTGGGCATCGCGCGCGGCGCCTACAGCTATGAGTATCAGCGCGTCTTCCCGGGACTGGATGCGTGGGGCGCCGGCCAGCGCATGCGCGAGATGATACCGGCGATCCGCGACCTCTGGGACGGCGACTACGAGCATTCCGGCGAGTTCTGGCAGTTCCCGCCGACCACCTCCTCCCCCAAGCCCTTGCAAAAACCCTCCCCGCCGATCTGGGTGGCCGCGCGCGACCCGAATTCGCACGATTTCGCCGTCGCCAACCGATGCCAGGTGCAGGTGACGCCGCTTGCCTCCGGCGATAGCGAGGTGGCGAGCCTGATAGAGCGCTTCAATGCTGCCTGCCAGGCGCACCCGGACATCCCGCGGCCGCAGATCATGCTCTTGATGCACACTTTCGTGGCCGAAGATGCCGCCGACGCCGACCGACTGACCGAGGACCTCTCGCAGTTCTACTGCCAGTTCGGCGCCTGGTTCCAGAACAAGAAACCCGTCCGCCAGGGCGTTCTCGAGCCGCTGACCGAGGAAGAGATCGCGGCCATGCCCCAATACGCGCCGGACAAGATCCGGCAAAACCTGGTCATCGGCGAGGCCGACGAGGTGATCGCCAGGCTGAAGACCTACGAGGCGCAGGGCTACGACCAGTATTCGATCTGGATCGACAGCGGCCTTTCGCATGAGCGCAAGAAGAAATCGCTGCAGCTGTTCATCGACAAGGTGATGCCGGCTTTCCAGGAGGCGCAGTCGCGATGAGCAGCACCGCCTTCAGGAACTACATAGACGGCCAGTTCGCCGAAGCGTCCTCCACCTTCGACAGCATCGATCCGTCAACGGCCTTGCCCTGGGCGACGATGCCCGCCGCTTCCGTTGCCGATGTCGACCGCGCCGTGGAGGCCGCGCACCGGGCGCTACGTTCCGGTCCGTGGGCATCGATGACAGCGACGGCGCGTGGAAAACTGCTGGTCAGGCTCGGCGATCTCGTCGCCGCCAATGCCAGCCGCCTGGCCGAGCTGGAAACGCGCGACACCGGCAAAATCATCCGCGAGACGCGCGCGCAGATCGCCTATGTCGGCGACTACTACCGCTATTATGGCGGGCTGGCCGACAAGCATGAAGGCGCCTTCATCCCGATCGACAAGGCCGACATGGAAGTCACGGTGCGGCCCGAGCCGATCGGCGTCGTTGCCGCCGTCGTACCGTGGAACTCGCAGCTCTTCCTGTCGGCGGTCAAGCTCGGCCCGGCTCTGGCAGCCGGCTGCACCGTCGTTCTCAAGGCCTCCGAGGATGGGCCGGCGCCGCTGCTGGCTTTCGCCGAGCTCGTCCATGAGGCCGGCTTCCCTGCCGGCAGCGTCAACATCCTCACCGGCTTCGGCCATGATTGCGGGCACCGCCTAACCAGCCATCCCCTCGTCGCCCGCGTCGCCTTCACCGGCGGTCCTTCAACCGCGCGCCGGATCGTCGCCAACACTGCCGAGAACCTCGCCTACACCACGCTCGAGCTCGGTGGCAAAAGCCCGGTCGTCGTCTTCGCCGACGCCGATCTCGACAGCGCCGCCAATGCAGTAGTGGCCGGTATTTTCGCCGCCACGGGCCAGAGCTGCGTCGCGGGCTCGCGGCTTCTGGTCGAGCGTTCGGTCAAGGACGATTTCCTTTCCCGTCTGAACCGCAAGGCGGAAGCCATCGTCATCGGCGACCCGCAGGATCCCGCGACCGAGATGGGTCCGCTGGCGACGGCGGGCCAGCGCGAAAGGATCGAGGCGATTGTGGCGGAGAGCGTGGCGGCAGGCGGCCGACTGGTCACCGGCGGCGCGCGGCCGAAGGGCAAGGCCGACGGATACTACTACGCGCCGACCATCATAGAGGCGCAGGACCAGACTCTCGCCTGCGTGCGCGAAGAGCTGTTCGGTCCGGTGCTGAGTGTGCTTGCCTTCGACAGCGAGGCTGAAGCGCTGGCTTTAGCCAACGACACGCCATTCGGGCTCGCTTCCGGTGTCTTCACCTCAAATCTGGCTAAGGCGCATCGCATGGCCCGCGGCGTCCATGCCGGCGTCGTCTGGGTCAACACCTACCGGGCCGTCTCGCCGCTGGTCCCCTTCGGCGGCTACGGCCTTTCGGGTCTCGGTCGCGAAGGCGGCATCGACGCCATCCGCGATTACACGCGCTCGAAATCGGTGTGGATACGCACCTCCGACGACCCGATCCCCGATCCGTTCGTCATGCGCTGAGAAGGCACGGCGAGGTGCAGACAAGAACAAGAAACGGAACAACCAATCAGAGGAGAACGACATGAAACTGATTTTCGCCGGCATCCTTGCCGGACTGATGGCGACCACGGCCGCGAAGGCCGATGAAATGGTGTTCACCAGCTGGGGCGGGACGACGCAGGAAGCCCAGACCAAATCCTGGGCCGAGCCTTTCACCGCCTCTTCGGGCATCAAGGTGCTGCAGGACGGACCGACCGACTACGGCAAGCTGAAGGCGATGGTCGACGCCAAGAACGTCACCTGGGACGTCGTCGACGTCGAGATGGATTTCGCCATCAAGGCGGCCAAGGACGGGTTGCTCGAGCCGATCGACTTCGCCGTCGTGCCGAAGGCCGATCTCGACCCCCGCTTCAGCAATGAGAACGCCGTCGGCAGCTTTTACTATTCCTTCGTGCTCGCCTGGAATAAGGGCGCCGTCTCCGGTGAGCCGGCAAGCTGGGCGGACATGTTCGACACCAAGAAGTTTCCGGGCAAGCGCACCTTTTACAAATGGTCGGCGCCGGGCGTGATCGAGATCGCGCTGCTCGCCGACGGCGTGCCGGCCGACAAGCTCTATCCGCTCGACCTCGACCGCGCCTTCAAGAAGCTCGACACCATCAAGTCGGACATCGTCTGGTGGGGCGGCGGCGCCGAATCGCAGCAGCTGATCGCCTCCGGCGAGGCCGCCTTCGGCCAGCTCTGGAACGGCCGCGTCTTCGCGCTCGAGAAGGACGGCGCCGATGTCGGCGTGTCCTGGAACCAGAACCTCACCGCCGCCGACGTCCTAGTGGTGCCGAAGGGCGCCAAGAACAAGGACGGCGCCATGAAGTTCCTCGCCGGCGCGACCAGCCCGACCGGCCAGGCGAAATTTGCCGAGGCGAGCGGCTACGCGCCGATCAATACCAAGGCCAAGGCCGAAATGCCCGCCGACGTGGTCAAGGGCTTGCCCGACGCGCATGTCGACGGACAGATCAATCTCGACATGAACTACTGGGCCGAGCATCGCGACGAGATCGCCACACGCTGGTACGCCTGGCAGGCAAAGTAGACGCCGTCCTTTCGTGACAAGGATCGGGACGGCGCTCGCCGTCCCGATCCCAATCCGGGATTACCGTCATGTCGGTGGAAGCACAGCAAGGGGTCGCAAGCCCTCGAATACCGGCAGGCCTCGGCGGCCTGCTTCCGGCGTTGATCCTGATCGGGCTCTTTTTCGGAGTGCCGGTGCTGGCGCTCCTGCTGCGCAGCGTCACCGACCCCGCTCCAGGCCTTCAGAACTATGCGGCGCTGCTGGGCGACGGCACCTATGCGCGGGTGTTCTTCAACACTTTCCTCGTCGCCTTTGTCGTCACCGTCGTCACCGTGGCCGTCGGTTTTCCGGTCGCCTGGATGCTGGCGATCATGCCGCCGGCGCTCGGCTCGATCCTGTTCGGCATCATCATCCTTTCGATGTGGACGAACCTCTTGACCCGCACCTATGCCTGGATGGTGCTCTTGCAGCGCACCGGCGTCATCAACCGGGCGCTGATGGGCGCCGGCATAATCGATCAGCCACTGCCGCTGATCAACAATCTCACCGGCGTCACCATCGGCATGGTCTACATCATGCTGCCCTTCATGATCCTGCCGCTGGTCGGCACCTTGCGCGCCATCGATCCGATGACTTTGCGCGCAGCCGCCCTTTGTGGTGCCAGCCCGCTCGCCGCCTTCAGGCGCATCCTGTTGCCGCTGTCTCTGCCCGGCATCGCCGCCGGCGGCCTGATGGTCTTCGTCATGTCGCTCGGCTATTTCGTCACGCCGGCGCTGCTCGGCGGCACGTCGAACATGATGCTCGCTGAAATGATCGCGCAGATGATCCAGTCACTGCTCAACTGGGGCCTGGGGAGTGCTGCCGCCTTCATCCTGCTCGTCGTCACCATGGCGCTTTATGCATTGCAGCTGCGCCTGGTCGGGTCAAAACGCGCGGCGGGAGGCACCTGAGATGCTGCTCGACTATGACCGCCTCGGCTGGTTGAAGGCAGCACTGCTCGCCTTCACCGCGCTGGTCGCCGCCTTCCTGCTGCTGCCCGTGGTGTTCATCGTGCTGCTGTCCTTCGGCTCGTCACGCTGGCTTGCCTTCCCGCCGCCCGGCTGGACATTGAAATGGTATCAGGAACTGTTTGCAGATCCGTCGTGGATCGAGGCCGCGCTGACGAGCGCCCGCATCGCCACGATGACCGCTATCCTGGCCGTCACCATCGGCCTGCTCGCCTCCTTCGCGCTGGTTCGCGGCACGTTCCGCGGCCGCGAAGTCCTGCGCGGGCTGCTGCTCACGCCAATGGTGCTGCCGGTTGTCGTTTTCGCCATCGCCATCTACGCCTTCTTCCTGCGGCTTGGCCTCGGCGGCACCACCATCGGCTTCGTCGTCGCCCACACCGTATTGGCGCTGCCCTTCGCGATCATTCCGATCGCGACCGCTCTGGAAGGCTTCGACAAGTCGATCGAGGATGCGGCCATCGTCTGCGGCGCCAGCCCGCTGCAGGCCAAGCTCAGGATCACTCTGCCGTCGATCCGCATCGGCATCTTCTCCGCCGCGATCTTTTCCTTCCTGGCTTCATGGGACGAGGTGGTGGTGGCGATCTTCATGGCGAGCCCCACTTTGCAGACCTTGCCGGTCAAGATCTGGGGGAGTCTCCGCTCCGACCTCACCCCCGTCATCGCCGCCGCCTCCAGTCTGCTGGTCGCGCTCACGCTGGCCCTGATGATCGTGACGGCACTCTTGCGCCGAAAGCTGCAGACATGACCCAACCCTTTCTCTCGATCCGCAAATTGCGCAAGGCGTTCGGTGCCTTCACCGCCGTTCATGATTTGACGCTGGATATTCCGAAGGGCGAATTCCTGACCTTCCTCGGGCCGTCCGGTTCCGGCAAGTCGACCACGCTCTATGCCATCGCCGGCTTCCAGGATCCGACCTCCGGCGACGTGCTGCTGCAGGGCAAGTCGCTGCTTTCAGTGCCTTCGCACAAGCGCAACATCGGCATGGTTTTTCAGCGCTACACGCTGTTCCCGCATCTGAGCGTCGCCGAAAACGTCGCCTTCCCGCTTCGCGTCCGCCGCCGGCCCGAGGCCGAGGTCAGGCGCAAGGTCGCCGACATGCTCTCCCTGGTGCGGCTGGAAAGCTTCGCCGAGCGTCTGCCCGCGGCTCTCTCGGGCGGTCAGCAGCAGCGCGTCGCGCTTGCCCGTGCGCTGGCGTATGATCCGCCGATCCTGCTGATGGACGAACCATTGTCGGCACTTGACAAGAAGCTGCGCGAGGAGATCCAGGCCGAGATCCGACGCATCCATCGCGAAACCGGCGTCACCATCCTTTACGTCACCCACGATCAGGAAGAAGCGCTGCATCTGTCGGACCGCATCGCCCTCTTCAGGGATGGCCGCATCGAACAGATCGGCACCGGCGAAGACCTCTACCTTAGACCCGCAACCGATTTTGTTGCCGGCTTTATCGGCAACTCGAATTTCCTCGCCGCCGAGCATCTGGAAACGGTGGGCGGCGCCTCGACCATTCGCCTCGCCGACGGCGCGCTTGTCTCCGGCATAAATGCCAATGGCAGCTTCGCGCCCGGACAGAAAACCAGGCTGATGATCAGGCCCGAAGCATTTCGCCTGGAGCGCTCGCCGAACAATGCGGAGCTTTCGGTCGAGATCGTCGATGTCGCCTTCTACGGCGAGCGCCGGCGTATTGTCGCGCGCACGAGCGCTGGACAGGAAATCGACATCCGGCCGACATCTTCGGCAGCGGCAACGCATGATGCCTCGCTGGGCAGGCGGCAGATATTCTTCGATCCTGCCGGCGCCTTCCTATTTCCTGCCTCGAGCAAAACCCCGGGCAAGGAGGTGACGTATTAACGGTCCCGATCAAAGTTGACGCCCGGGCGAGCGTGCGCGAGTCGAAGAAGACCGACAAGGACGGGATCATCGCCATGATCCGGGCCTGCAGCAGCAGCTGTGGAGCACCTTTGCCGATTTAGGCGACGAGGTTGCGGCTCACCGTTGGTGCGACCGGCTCGCCGAAATTGGCTTCTAGCCAGGCGATCGCGCTTGCAACATCCTCGATGACGAAGCGGGCAGCCGTCTCGTCCTGCGGCTTCACGCGGATCGAGATTCCGCCCGCGGCATTGACCGTGTCGAAGCCGTTCTCGTCGGACGTGTCGTCGCCGAGGAACACCGGGCGCCTGCCGGTGAAAGGATCGAGCTGCATGAAGCGCCGGATCGCAGCGCCCTTGGCGGCTTCGAGCGGCATCAGCTCGACGCCGGCATTGCCGGCGATCACGCGGTAGCCCTGCGGCAAGCGCGCGAGCGCCGCCTCGACCAGCTCCGTCGCCCTCGCCAGAAGCTGCGGCGCGGCTCTCGTGTGGATGGCGAGCACCGGGCCCTTGCGCTCGACATAGACGGCCTTGCTTGCCAGCTCCAGTTCGATCTCGTCGGCAAGTGCCGCCATATCCGCCGGTTCGTCGGCGGCTTCGATCTTTCCGTCCGGCCGAAGTCTGTGCTCCAGCCCGTAGAGGCCGGCAATTCGCAATTTCAACGGGTCGAACAGATGGTCGACGGCTGCTATCGAGCGGCCGGTGATGAAGGCGAGCGCCCCGTCCAGCCGCCGTTCGATCGTCTGCAGCAATTGCCGCAACTCGGCGCTGACCGACACGCTGTCGGGATGCGCCGCGTGCTCCAGCAAGGTGCCGTCGATGTCGAGGAAAAGCGCCCACCGGCCTTCGGGAAGCGGCGGGGTAAGGTCTGCCTGACTATTCATCGGAATCCGACTGCCTGCTTGCGTTCGAACATGGAAACGACATTGTCGCCGGTGGGACCTGCCGGCCGGTCGTATAGGGCCGTGACCCGGTCGAGGTCGCCGCGCTTCCTGAGCCGCGCCGCGTCGAGCAGCATGCTGCCGGCCCAACGATAGACATTGTTGTCGCGCACGATGTCGCGCATGCGCCGCATGCGCTCGTGCTGCTCGTCCGGCCCCATGGTCATCGCCTGCAGCATCGCCTCGCTCATCATCGCCGCGTCGTACGGGTTGACGATCAGCGCCTCCAGCAATTCGCGCGAGGCGCCCGCGAAGGTGCTGAGCAGCAGCACGCCCTGCTCGTCGTCGCGCGACGCCACGAACTCCTTGGCGACGAGATTCATGCCGTCATGCAGGCTGGTCACGAGGCAGATGTCGGCGGCGCGATAAAGCTCATAGACCGCGGCTTGCGAATGGTGCTCGGCCACCATGACGACCGGCTGATAGGATTTGTTGCCGTAGCGCTGGTTGAGCTCGTCGGCATAGCGCAGGCATTCTTCGTGAAGCTGCTTGTAGGCAGGCAGCGTGCCCCGGCTTGGTGCAGCGATCTGCAGGAATACGACGTTGCCGATCGTTTCTGGATGACGGATGAACAGTTCCTCAAGCGCATGGAAGCGATCGAGGATGCCTTTGGTGTAGTCGAGCCGTTCGACGCCGACGCAAAGCTTGGCGCCAGTTGGAATTCTGAACCGCTTGCGCACGCGCGCCCGGCACTCCTCGACGCTCGGAAGAGTTTTCAGCAGCTCGACCGGCCACTCGATCGAGATCGGATAGGAATGCACGAGCGTCACCTGGCCGCCATAGGAAATGGCCGCGTCGGCTCGCTCGATCCGGCTTTCCATGAAACGGTCGACGCTTTCGGTGAAGTTGTTGGCATGGAACTGGGTGTGGAAGCCCACGATCGAGCTGCCGAGCAGGCCGTCGAGGATGCGCTCGCGCCACGGGCAGATGCTGAACACTTCCGAGTTCGGCCACGGTATGTGCCAGAAGGTGATGACGATCGCCTCCGGCAGGCGCTCGCGGATCATGCGCGGCAGAAGCGCGAAGTGATAGTCCTGGACCAGCACGATCGGCCGCTCGTTTCGCGCTTCGGCAACCACCGTCTCGGCGAATTTGCGGTTGACGGCCTCATAGGCCTCCCAGTCGGATTCGCGGAAGATCGGGCGCGTGAACGCGATATGGCAGAGCGGCCACAGGCCCTCATTGGCGAAGCCAAGATAATAGCCCTGATATTCGTCGTCGCTCAGCCAGACGCGGCGCAGTGTGTAGGAAGGATTGCCGGGCGGCACCTGCACCCGGTCGTTCCTGTCCACCACCGTCCGGTCGGCAGTGCCGCCGCCATAGGCGATCCAGGTGCCGCCGCAAGCGCGCGTGATCGGTTCCAGCGCCGAGACCAGTCCGCTCGCCGGCACGACAAGCTCGACGTCGCCGTTCCTGGTTTCGTTGTGGATATAAGGCTCGCGATTGGAGACGATGATGACCTGCGCATCCGGCAACTCGTCAGCGAGGATCTTGCGCAACGTCTCCGGCGACCATGTGACCAGGGCCGCGTCGACCGACTGCCCGTTCTTTTCGAATTCGCGCAGCACCTTGCGCGCGGCCTCTGTGGCGAAGTCGTCGCCGGGGCCGGCCACAGCCGAAATCCTCGGGTGATTGCGGCGGTACCGGGATATCGAAATGAAAATCGCGAATGCGGAAAGTCCAAGGCTTGCGAGAATAAGGACCAGTAACAGAACGCTATATTGTGTCATTGAAATGCCAGGCTGCCTCCGGCTGTCCGCTCATTATTTTCGTTCTTGCCGGCTGCGGACGGCAGACCGGTCCACCTGTGCAACGCACAAGCCGGCCATGGGTTCCGACATTTTTCGGTTGTTGAACGCGGGCTTGCGACGCCTTCTTCTAAGTCCGCACGATAAGCGGCACCTGGCCTTCATGACGATCGGAAAGGAAGGCGGCGACACGGTCGCCGACCCGCTGGAAGGTCACATCGACGACCTTGTCCCCGACACTCAGATGCCGGAGCATCAGGGTGTCGATACCGATCGGCAGCCTCGGGCGCGTGACATGCAATTCGCCTTTCCAGCCATCGATTTCCAGGCCCAGACAGGCCTGCATCAGCATGAAGGTTGAGCCTGCCGACCAGGCTTGCGGCAGGCAGGCCACCGGATAGGCGATCGGCGCTTCGCCCGGCGCCCGGGCGAAACCGCAGAACAATTCGGGCAGCCGCATATTGAAATGAACGGCCGATTCGAAAGTGCCGCTCATCAGCCGCACAACGCTGTCGCGTTCGCCGTAGCGAGCGAGGCCCACGCCGCAAAGCGCAGTGTCGTGCGGCCAAATCGAGCCGTTGTGGTAGGACATCGGGTTGAAGAAAACCGCATCGTCGGCGAGCGTCCGCAGCCCCCAGCCGGAATGGAAGGCGGCCGACAGCAGTTGCTCGGCGACCAGCTTGGCGCGGTCGGGCTGCGGCAGCCCGACAAAAAGCAGGTGCCCGGCATTTGTCGTTCGAACCTTGCAGGGCTGGCCCTCGCCATCGATGGCCAAGGCGTAGAAATTCAGGTCGTCCAGCCAGAAATCGCGTTCCACGGCGATCCGCATTTCCTCGGCGCGGCCCTCCCAGTGCTCGGCGTCGGCGAATTCGCCGCGGCGGCGTGCGAGCGCCGCCATGCCGCGGAAGGCGGCAAAGACATAGCCCTGCACCTCGACCAGCGCGATCGGCCCCTTTGGGATGCGCCCATCGGCGTGGAAGACCGAATCGAAGCTGTCCTTCCACCCCTGGTTGGCGAGGCCTGACTCGGCGGCGCGCTGGTAGGTGACGAAACCGGTGGCGCGGCTCGCCTCCTCTGTCCAGTCGGCAGCGGCTTTCAGCGAAGGCCAAAGCTTGTCGATGAAGGCCATGTCGCCGGTGCGGTCGGCATAGGCGGAAGCCAGATGGATATAGAGCGGCGTGGTGTCGACGCCTCCGTAATAGCGGCCGAAAGGAAGCTCGCGCAGCGCCGCCATCTCGCCCTTGCGCGTCTCATGCATGATCTTGCCGGGCTGCGAATCCGAAAAGGGCGACGTTTCGGTCGCCTGGTGCTCGGCCAGAAAAGCAAGCACCCCGCGCGCCAGGCCGGGATTGAGCCAAAGCATCTGCAGGCTTGAGATCACGCCGTCGCGCCCGAACGCGGTCGAAAACCACGGGATGCCGGCATAGGGATAGGGGCCGGTCGGAAGCTCGGTGGTAAGCAGCGCCACGTCGGCGCGGGCGCGCTCGACCCAATCGTTGAACACGCGCCCCGAGCTGTGCACCGTGGCGCCGTGCCTGCGCTTGGCGCGCATGCCGAACCGCGCGCGCGCCGCCGCGGCGCGGAAGCGGTCGCGATCGGGCGGGTCGGCGATCGCGGGGCCGACCTCGACATAAAGCACCTTTCGGCTGCGCTTGGTTACGGCGATGAGGAAATCGGCGCGATTGTCGCTCAACTGGTCTGGCGCCTGCGAAAAGGAGATTGCCGAAAGTCGCGGCAAGCCGTCCAGGCCGTCATAGCCGAGCAGGACCGTGGTCTTGTCGGTCTTGGCGATATGCGTGGTGCCCCGCTTCACCCGGGTCGAGCCGCGCACCTCGAACATGTCGCGAAAGTCGGCGGCGAAATGCAGCGACGCGGTTATGGTGGAATGCTCGCGGCTGTAGTTGGAAAGCGTGATGCGCTCGAACAGCCTGTCCTGCCAGATCAGCCTGACGCGCTCGATATGGATCGCGCCCTGCGGCATATCGCGGCCGGCAGCGCTTTGAATAGGCAGGTTGGTCAGGTTGGACGTGAACAGCACATTGTCCTGGCTGAGCGATGCACCGAGCAGCGACATCGGCCTGCCGCCGATGGTCAGCCGGAATTCGGACAGCACGCGCGTGTCGTCGCGGAAAAACCCGTCGCCCGAACCCCTGATGTCGCCATAGGCGTCGGCGACGGCGAAGCAGTCGCCCTGCTTGAGGGCAAAAAGCCGGTGCGGTTCTCGCGGCGCCGTCTCGTCGAGCGAGGAAAGAGCCACGGCAGGATCGAGCTTGCGCTCGTCGAGCTCCGTCATTCGTCACCTCTTCGGTTGCCCCACCCTAGAGCATGATGCCGAAAAGTGTGAGGCGGTTTTCGGACGACATCATGCTCTATCTCTTTGATTTGGAGCCGGATTCAGATTTCAGGTCGAACAGACCTGAAATCATCCGGCTCTAGGCAGTCGGTCAGGAGGCCCTGGCCTCCGGCATGCCGGTCAGACGCATATAGGCAGAAAGGTAGTCGCGCGCCATTCTTGTCGCCGAGAACCTTTTCTCGAAGACCGCCCTCACCTGTCGCCGGTCGAGTTCGAGAAGCGCGGGCATCGATGCGACCGCATCGTCGGCATTGTCCACGACGAAGCCGGTGACGCCATTGTCGACGATCTCCGGCAGGGCGCCGTTGTCCC
Source organism: Mesorhizobium sp. B2-8-9 (assembly GCF_006439475.1). Lineage (NCBI taxonomy): Bacteria > Pseudomonadati > Pseudomonadota > Alphaproteobacteria > Hyphomicrobiales > Phyllobacteriaceae > Mesorhizobium > Mesorhizobium sp. B2-8-9. Next base: position 68,429 of record NZ_VFTQ01000002.1, read on the forward strand.
AGGCGATCACCGGTGTGCCGCAAGCCATGGCCTCGATCGCGACGAGGCCGAACGGTTCCGGCCAGTCGATCGGGAACAGCAGGCCTGCCGCGTTGCCCAGGAATTCGGCCTTCTCGTCTTCCGTGATCTCGCCGACATAGTCGATACGGTCGCCATCGATGAGCGCCTCGATATTATCGCGGAAATAGGCGCGGTCGTCGTCGCCGATCTTGGCCGCCAGCTTCAGCTTCAACCCGGACCGGCGCGCGATCTCGATGGCGCGGTCCGGCCGCTTGTCGCGCGACAGGCGGCCGAGGAAAGCGAGATACGGCTCTTCCCCATGTGGTTCATAGGTCGGCCGGTAGGCATCGAGCGGCAGTCCGTGATGGATCGTGGCCAGCCAGTTCGCATCCGGCAAACCGCGCTTCTGGCTGTGCGAGATCGAGATCATGGGGAAACGCGGGAAACGTTTGTAGGCAGGCGCCAGGTCGACATAGTCGAGCCTGCCATGCGGCGTCGTCACCGTGCGACCCGCGATCTGCTCGAAGAACGGAAAATGCAGGAAATGGCTGAGATGGAAATGAATGACGTCGAATTCGCCGGCGCGTTCGCGCACATCGGCGAGCATCGCCAGATGAGCGGCGATTTCCGATTTCTTCGGCCGCGGATCGAGGCGTATCGCCTGGTCGCGGCCTGGCACCAGTCGCGCCGATGTCTCGCTGTCACCGCTCGCGAACAGCGTGACGTCATGCCCGAGCTCGACGAGTGCTTGGGTGATGTAGAAGACGATCCGTTCCGTGCCGCCGTAAAGTTTCGGCGGCACGGCTTCATAAAGCGGCGCGACATGGGCTATGCGCATCTGGTCCCTCAGTTGTTGACGCGAGGCAAAATGCGTCAGCCGCGAGATCGTTCCTGCCCAATTGGTTGCGGGTTAGCCTCAGGACTTACGGCTGCGCCGTGCCAAAATGTTCGCCACCAGCAAAAGCAGGATGGATAGCGCCATCATTAGGGTCGCCGCGGCAGTGATGGCGGGCGAGAGTTTTTCGCGCAGGCCGATGAACATCTCGAGCGGCATGGTGCGCTGGCTGGCGCTGGCCAGGAACTGCACGACGACCACTTCGTCGAAGGAGGTGACGAAGGCGAAGGCCGCGCCCGAAAGCACGCCGGGCAGGATCAGCGGCAGCATGACGCGGAAGAACGACGTCAGGGGTTTGGCGCCGGAGATCGCCGCGGCTCGCATCAGGTTGCGGTCGAAGCCGGTCAGGCTAGCGCCTACCGTCACCACCACGAAGGGGCTGGCCAAGGCGGTATGCGCCAGGATGATGCCGGCATAAGTGCTGGCGAGCCCAACGCGGGCGTAGAATAGATAGGAACCGACGGCTGTGATCACCACTGGCACGATCAGCGGCGAAAGAAGCAGCGGCATGATAATGCGCCGACCCGGAAACTTCTCGTCGGAAAGCGCGATCGCCGTTAGTGTCCCGAGCGTCGTCGCGATCACCGTCGTCCCGAGGGCGATGATCAGGCTATTGCCGATCGCCGACTGCCAGCGCTGGGTGCCGAGCACGACCTCGTACCAACGCGTCGAGATGCCCTCCAGCGGGAAGATGAAGAAGGCGCCGCTGTTGAAGGAGAGCGGCACCGGGATGAGGATCGGCACCAACAGGAACAGGATGACCAGCCCGCACCAAATCCACAGCAGCGTGATGCGGATGCGTTCGCCTGTTGTGGGATAGGGAGAGAGCAGCATGGGCTACACCAGCTTCAGGCGGTCGAGGCCGAGGACGCGGGCAAAAATGCCGAACAGCGCCAAGGTGAAGACGAGCAGGATGAGGGACAGCGCCGCCGCCATCTCCCAGTTCAGTTCGACATTGACGTAGTTGGCAATGAAATTGCTGATCAACTGGTCGCTTGCCCCGCCTATCAGCGCCGGCGTGATGTAGTAGCCCAGGCACAGGATGAAGGTGAGCATGCAACCGGCCATTACGCCAGGGAACACCTGTGGGATATAGACGCGACGGAAGGCGGTGAAAGGCCTGGCGCCTAGCGAGTAGGCGGCCTTCATCTGCGAGGCCGGAATGGTGCGCATGACGCTGTAGATCGGCAGCAACGTGAACGGCAGCTGGATATGCGTCATGGCGATGATCAGGCCGACGCGGCTGTACATCAGGTCTAGCCGGTCGCTGGTGACGCCGATCAGGAGCAGGAAATCATTAACCAGGCCGAACTTCTGCAAAAGCACCGTCCAGGCCGCGGTACGCACCAGGATCGATGTCCAGAACGGCAACAGCACCGCGACGATCAGGATGGCGGCTAGCCCCTTCGGCACGTTGGCGATGAGATAGGCGAGCGGAAAGCCGAGGATCAACGTTGCTAACGTCACCGACGCCGCGACGAAGAAGGTGCGCAGGAACACCTGGATGAAGATCGCCTGCTCGGGTGGCTCCCGCTCGATGCCGCCATCGGCGTTCCAGCGCAGGTCGAGCGCGCTGAGCAGGTAGAACGAGGTGAGGCTGCTTGTGCCGCTCCGGATCGCCGGCCAGGTCGATGGCGCCGACCAGAACGGCACCGATTTCATGGCGTCGAGCGCGGCCTGGCCATCGGCGCTTTCGAGCTTGCGCACCGTCTTCAACACCTGGCTGCGGGCCCCAGGCAGCCGCGCGTTCAGGCTCTTGGCCAGTTCATAGGCCGTGCCCTTGGCCTGGTTTTCCTTGAGGTCCGCCGCCAACGCGGCGAAGGCGTCGTCGCCGGGAAGGCCCTGGCCGTTCCAGCCGGCCAGGGCCGCGGTCGTCTTGGGCAGTGCGTCCGCGATGGTCGGGTCATAGACCGCGCGCGACAAAAGCAGCACGATCGGAATACCGAAACTTAAGGCCAGAAGGACGAGCAGCGGCGCTGCCAGAAGCAACGAGCGCATCCGGTCGCCGAGTTCGGCGCGGCGGAGCGCTGCCGACACGGATTTCAGATCCGCGTCGGCGGCTGACCGGTCGCGGGCCAGCGTCGGCCGGTCGATTTCGCTGGGCTGGAACGCCGACATCCCGCCTTCCTACTGAGCAAGCCAGGCGTTGAAGCGCTTGACAAGGTCCTCGCCATAGTCGCCCCAGAACTCGGTGTCGGCGACGAGATAGGCGCCGGCGAGATGATCGGGAGCATTGGGTAGCTTCGGCAGCGCGTCGGGTGCGACGAAGGAAGCCGCGTCGGTGCGCACCGGCCCATAGGTGATGTAGCTTGCGAGCTTGGCGTTGTTCTCGGGCTTGCTGATATACGCGAGATATTTGTAGGCAAGCTCCGGATTGCGCGCGCCCTTCGGAATGCTGATCATGTCGTATTCGAGGATCTGGTTGTTCCAGACGATCTTGAACGGCTTCTTGTCGGTGTCGATCGCGTTCTGGATGCGGCCGTTCCAGGCGGTGGTCATCACCACTTCCTTGGAAGCGAGAAGCTGTGCCGGCTGCGCGCCGGCGTCCCACCAGACGATATCCTTCTTGATTGTGTCGAGCTTCTTGAACGCACGGTCAACGCCTTCCGGCGTGGCCAGCACCTTATAGACCTCGGCGGGTGCGACGCCGTCCGCCATCAGCGCCCATTCGAGGTTCTGCGCCGGGAACTTGCGCATGGCGCGCTTTCCCGGGAATTTCGTCGTGTCGAAGAGGTCGAGGACCGAGGTCGGAGCTTCCTTCAGCACGGTGGGGTCATAAGCAAGGATATCGCCGTAAGCATCGAGACCGACTCCACAATCCAGCGCCGAGCCTTCGATGAATTTGTCGCGCGGCCCGATCTTGGAATAGTCGAGCCGCTCGAGGATGCCGGCGTCGCAACCCTGCAGCACCGTCGCGGTCTCGACCGTCACCAAGTCGATCGGCACATTGCCGGTCTCAACCATCGCTTTGACCTTGCCGAGATCGCCGAGATACTCCTGCTCCAGGATTTTCGCGCCGGTCTCCTTGCTGAACGGCTCGAACCAGGCCTTGCGCTGCGCGTCCTGCCAGGCGCCGCCGCTCGCCATGATCGACAATTCGTCTGCGAAGGCGGCGCCGGTCATAGCCATGCAGGCTGTGGCGGCCGCGAGCGCGAATAGGCGTGTTCTCAACTGTGTCATTGCATTTTCCCCTGTTTTGGAATGGCGCCGCCCGTTCCGGCATCGGCCGGGAAGGCGCGGCAATCGTTGGGCGCGCAGGAGACCGTCACGGTCTCGCCGTTCGCCATCGTCGCTTCGGGGCCGACCTTGACGGTCAGCACCTGGTCGTTGGCGAGCCTCGCCAGCAGGCGCAGGTGATCGCCGAGATAGATGCGCCCATCGACGGTCGCCGCCAGCGCGTTGCCGCCACTGGCGGCAGCCGACAGGCTGAGCCGCTCGGGCCGGACGGCGACGTGGCAGGCGGCGCCTTGCGTCACCCCGACCGCCAGCGCGGTGATCTCGCCGCCGCCATTCAGCCTGACGCGGCACTCTCCACCCGAGACGCGTTCGACCACGCCTTCCAGCGTGTTGTTCTCGCCGATGAAGCTCGCCACGAATGAGCTTTGCGGGGTGTTGTAGAGATCGTCTGGCGAGCCCAATTGGGCGATGCCGCCATTGTTGAACACCGCGACGCGGTCCGACATCGTCAGCGCCTCGCTCTGGTCGTGCGTGACATAGACGATGGTGACGCCGAGCATGGTGTGGATCTGCTTGATTTCGAGCTGCATATGCTCGCGCAATTTCTTGTCGAGCGCGCCGAGCGGCTCGTCCATCAGCACCAGGTTCGGCTGAAAGACCAGCGCGCGAGCCAGCGCCACGCGCTGCTGCTGGCCGCCGGAAAGCTGCGTCGGGCGGCGGTCGCCGAATTGCTTCAGCCGCACCATGTCGAGCGCGCGACCCACACGGGCCGCGATGTCAGCCTTGCTCACCTGGCGGACGGAAAGCGGAAAGCCGACATTCTCCTCTACCGTCATATGCGGGAACAGCGCATAGTTCTGAAACACCATGCCGATATTGCGCTGGTAAGGCGGCAGCCGATCGACCGGCTGGCCCTCTAGCGTGATCGTGCCATGCGTCGGTCGCTCGAAGCCGGCGAGCATATTGAGCGTGGTGGTCTTGCCGGAGCCGGATGGGCCGAGCAGCGTCAGGAACTCGCCGCGCGCGACGGCAAGGTTCATCCGCGTCACCGCGAAGCTGCGTCCGTCATAGGACTTCTCGACGTCGGCGAATTCGACAAAGCCTTGGTTGGCGCTTGCCGACACGACGGTCTGGCCGGCGCTCATCGCGCGCCTTCCCGGCTGCCGCGAGGCGATTCGGTCTGCTGCTTGCGATCCATGCCTCGTCCTCCCGGAACCGGCCCGCTGAACAGGAAGCGTCCGGCTTGTATGGTCACACAATAAGGCTGAAAGTGACCATAGATGCGTACAACTTTCACCGTCAAGCGCAAAAATGCGACGTTGTGTGATAATTTTGATCGGATTGAGTGCCGTACAATCTCTATTGTATGGATCGTTGTCTTATGCTAGATGCCCGACAAGTGAGACGTCAGCCACAGTTCGAATCCCTCATGCTCGAAAATCTTCGCCTCACCGAGGATGAAAGTCCGGTCTATCGCCGTCTTGCCGACGCGATCGCCGAACGCATTGCCGACGGCACGCTTGCCGTCGGCGACCGGCTGCCGACGCAACGCGAGATCGCCCGTGCATTGGGCATCAATGTCACGACCGTGACGCGGGCACTGTCCACCTTGCAGGAGCAAGGCTTGCTCGAGGCGCGGCCCGGGCGCGGCACCACGGTCGCCGCCCGCGACATTGTCGAGCGTCCGGGATTCGTGTCGGCGCCGAGCGACCAGAGCGGTATCGTCGATCTTTCCGTCAACAGGCCGCCCACGTCAGCCTATCTCGACGCCGTCGCGGCGCTGATGCCGCGCCTTTCCAAGGATCGTCACTACGCCTCGCTGCAGGATTATCATCCGCCAGAGGGGCCGCTTTGGGGCCGTGCCGCGGTCGCCGATTGGCTGAAATCGGTCGCCGGCGATGGCGATCCCGGCCGCGTCGTGCTCGCAGCCGGCGCCCAACACGGCCTCGACTGCGTGCTCGGCGCCGTCACCAGGGATGGCGAAGTGATACTTGCCGACGAGGTGACCTATCAGGGCATCAACGCGCTGTGTCGCGTCCATGGTCTCGATCTGCGTGGCGTCGCGATGGATCGCGGCGGCATGCGTCCGGATGCCTTCGAGGCAGCTTGCGTTCAGCTCCGCCCCCGTGCCGTTTTTCTGGTGCCGACACTGCACAATCCGACGACGATCACGCTGAGCGAGGAGCGGCGGCATGAATTGGCGGCCGTCGCACGCCGTCACAACGTGCTGATCATCGAGGACGACGTCTACCGTCCATTGGCCGACGATCCGCCGCCCTCCTTCGCCAGCCTCGAGCCAGAGCTGACGATCCATCTCGGCGCATTGTCGAAATGCCTAGCGCCCGGCCTGCGCCTCGGCTTCGTCATCGCCCCGCGCCCGATCGCCGGCCAGGTCGCCGCGGCGCTCCGCATCAATTGCTGGAGCATCAGCCCGCTCACGGCGATGATCGGCGCCAGGCTGATCGAGGAAGGGGCTGCCGCCCGCATCATCGACATCCAGAAGCAGGAGTTGCGCCAGCGCCAGGCGATCTTGAGCGAAATCCTCGGCCGTTTCGACATTCAAAGCAACCCGATCTCGACGCATGCCTGGCTGCGCCTGCCCGAGCCCTGGCGTGGCGCCGGCTTTGCCCGCACCTGCCTGGAGCGCGGCGTCGCCGTGCTGCCGGGCGACGCTTTCGCCGTCGGGCGCGAGCCGGTGCAGCACGGCGTGCGCATCAATGTCGGCGCGGCGCGATCGCAGGAGGACCTGCGTTCGGCGCTGACCATCATGGCCGAGCTGCTCGCCGCTGGCCATCTGCAATTGCCGGGCTTCGTCTGAGGCCATGACCTCCGCGCCGAAATCAGTCGAGATCGCCATCATCGGCGCCGGCATCGTCGGGCTGGCTACGGCCTTGCGCCTTGCCGGCGAAGGACGCGAGGTCCTGGTCATCGACCCGAACGAGCCCGGCTCGGGCGCTTCGTTCGGCAATGCCGGCACGATCGCCGAATATGCCTGCATGCCGGTCGGTAATCCTGGTGTGCTGCGCGCGCTGCCGAAACTGCTGCTCGATCCCGACAGCCCGTTCTCGCTGCGCTGGGCAGCACTTTTCCAGCTCGCGCCATGGCTGGTTCGCTTTGTTCGCCAATCGCTGCCGGCGGCAACCCGAGCCAATGCGCTGGCGCTAGCCGGCCTGCTCGCAGAAGCCCTGCCGGCCTGGGGCGAAATGGTGCAGGAGGCCGGGCTTCAGGATCTGATGCGCCGAAACGGCTGCCTCTATGTCTACCGCCGCGACAGCGATTTTGCCGCCTCCGAGGGCGGACGGGCCTTGCGGGCCGAACTCGGCGTCCATCAGCAGGTTCTGACCGCCGATGAGGTGGCCGCGCTGGAGCCGCGGCTCGCGGCGTTCGAGGCCAAAGGCCTCTACTTCCCGGATTCGATCAATGTCAGCGATCCCAGGACGGTGATGGCGCGGCTGGCGGCAGCCGCTGCCGCCAAGAGCGCTCAATTCATGCGCGCGAGCGTGACCCGCCTCGCAGCGGGTGCCGGCGGCGTGCGGCTGAGCGGCCCAGGGCTTGTCATCGCGGCGCAAAAAGTGGTGATTGCGGCTGGCGCGCGATCCGGCCCGCTCGCGGCGCAGGCCGGCGACCGCATCCCACTGGACACCGAGCGCGGCTACCATCTGGAGTTTCCGACCACGGCACCTTTGCTCAACCGCCCGGTCTGCCCGGTCGATCTCGGCTTCTATATGACGCCGATGGACGGCAGGCTCCGGGTTGCCGGCACTGTCGAGCTCGGCGGGCTCAATGCGCCGCCCAATCCGCGCCGGCTGGCGCTGCTCGGTCGCGGCGTGCGGCAGTTTTTCCCCGACATCGGCAAGCCTTCGTCGCAATGGCTGGGCTTCAGGCCGTCGCTGCCGGACTCTCGCCCGGTGATCGGACCCTCGACGAAATCGCCTGATGTGATCTATGCCTTCGGCCATGGCCATCTGGGGCTGACGCTGGCCCCGGTGACAGCACGCTGGGTCGCCAGCTTAATCGCCGGCCGATCCCTGCCTTCGGCCGCCGATTTTTCCGCGGCGCGTTTCGGCTGAACGGGCGAGCCTGGCAATCGATTCCGATATGTCGAAATGCGAGCCTGTGGAGCGGCCTAAGCTTTCGGCCGGCCTATAATCAAATCAACTTGATTTTCCAAAGTGCCATTCTAGGGTTGCCGCGGCTGGTAACTATCTCATGATCCCCAAGAAAGCCATCTCCGGCACCAATCTCGAGCAGGCGAAATCGCACAACCGGCGTGTGGTGATCGAAGCGATCCGCATCAACGGCGCGCTGTCGCGGGCGGCGATCGCGAGGCTGACGGCGCTGTCGTCGCAGACCATTTCCAACATCGTCGAGGAATTGGAAGCGGCCGGGCTGCTGCAACCTGAAGCAACGCTGAAAGGCGCGCGCGGCCAACCCGCCGTCCCCTACTCGATCAACCCCGATGGCGGTTATTCGATCGGCCTGCAGCTCGACCACCAGCTGGCCGTCGGCGTCGTCACCGATCTCTCCGGCACCGTGCGCGCGCGCATCGAGAGAGATGTCGACCGCCCAACCCCCACGCAGGCCATGCCGCTGCTAGCCGCGATCTCGAGCGACCTGATCGCAAGCAGCCGGCTGGACCGCACCAGACTGCTCGGCATAGGGATGGCGATGCCCGGGCCGTTCGGCGTCGAAGGCATGACTTCGGTCGGCCCGACCGCCCTTCCAGGCTGGCAGGACTTTCCGGTAGCCGAAGAACTGGAGCGCCTGACCGGCATCGCCGTGATCGTCGAGAACGACGCCACAGCGGCGGCAGTAGGCGAGCGGCTTTATGGCGTTGCCCGCAAGCTCGACAGCTTCGTCTATCTCTTCATCGGAACAGGCCTCGGCGCCGGCCTCTTCCTCGACGGCCATCTCTACAAGGGCAGCCGCCACAATGCCGGCGAGATCGGCCACATCATCGTGCGGCCGGGCGGCCTGCCCTGCGATTGCGGCAAGCGCGGCTGCCTGGAGCGCTACGTCTCGCTGCGCGCCGCCTATGACAGGCTCGACCTGCCGGATCCGGACCATGCCTCACCCGACCTGCTGGAAGAGCTTTTGGCAAGCGGCGACAGCCGCTTCGAAGCATGGCTCGCCGAGGCGGTCGAGCCATTGCGGCAGGCGATCGACGTCCTTGAAATGGCGCTCGATCCCGAGACCGTCGTGCTCGGCGGCTTCATGCCGCTGCCGGTGATCGAGGCACTGGCCGGCCGGCTGGAACCGCTCCATCTCTCGGTGAGCTCGACCAGCGCCCGTACCACGCCGCGCGTCGTGGTCGGCGCCGCGGGAAAGGACACATCCGTCCTCGGCGCCGCGGCCCTGCCGATCTTCTCGGAAACCAACCCGCAATTCGACGTGCTGCAGAAGCCGTTGGGCTGATACGTCGGCGTTGAGCCAGGTTCCTACGAGGAGCCGGGTGCCGCAGCGGTCACCCGCCACACCGTGTTGCCGACATCGTCGGCGATCAGCAGCGCGCCGGACTTATCAACGGCAACACCGACCGGGCGGCCCCTCGCCTCGCCCTTGTCGTTGAGGAAGCCGGTGACGACATCCTGCGCCATGCCGTTGGGATGCCCGCCGCTGAACGGCACGAAGACGACCTTGTAGCCGTTGAAGCGGGAGCGGTTCCAGCTGCCATGCTCGCCGACAAAGGCGCCGCCGCGATAGGATTGCGGCAGGTTGTTCGCGGTATAGAAGGCAAGCCCGAGCGGCGCGACATGCGAGCTCAGCGCGTAGTCCGGCGGGATGGCCTTCGCCACCATGTCCGGCCGCTGCGGCATCACGCGCGGATCGACATGCTGGCCATAGTAGCTGTAGGGCCAGCCATAGAAGGCGCCGTCCTTCACCGAGGTCATGTAATCCGGCACCAGGTTCGGCCCGAGCTCGTCGCGCTCGTTGACAACCGTCCAAAGCGCCTTGCTTTCAGGTTCGAACGTCAGGCCGTTGGGATTGCGCAGCCCGCTGGCGAAAATGCGCGAGCGGCCGGTGGCGCGGTCGACCTCCCAGATCGCAGCGCGGTCCTTCTCGGCCTGGATGCCGTTCTCGGTGATGTTGGAGTTCGAGCCGACGCCGACATAGAGCAGCGAACCGTCTGGGCTCGCCACCAGGCTCTTCGTCCAGTGGTGATCGATCGGCCCGCCCGGCAGTTCCGTCAGCACCTTGCCCGGCGCCGTGATCTTCGTGTCGCCCGGCTGATAGGGATAGCGCATGATGGCATCGGTGTTGGCGACATAGAAGTCGTTGCCGACCAGCGCCACGCCGAAGGGCGCGTTGAGATGGTCGAGAAACACGCCCTGGTAATCCGGCTTGCCGTCGCCATTGGTGTCGCGCAAGATCGTGATGCGGTTGCTCGGGCCGGTGTCGCCGCCAGAGGTGACCCAGCTTTCGACCAGACCCATGACGATGTCCTTCGGCCGCTTGACCGACGCTTCTTTCGGGGCCTTGGACTCCACCACCAGGATGTCGCCATTGGGCAGCATGTAAACCGAACGCGGATGCTGAAGCCCCTTGGCCATCGCCTCGATCTGCAGGCCTTGCGCGACCGTCGGCTTTTCATCGTTCTTCCAGCCGACCACCGAGGCAAGATGCATCGGCGGGAATAGGTATTGCGTTATCTCCGGCAGTTTCGGATTCGGGCCGATCTGTGCGTTCGGGTCGGTGTTGTCATCGCTGCAGCCGGCAACGCCCAGGGCCATTGCGCAGCAAAGCGCCGCGGTCGTCCATTTGATTGCGCTGTCAAGTCGCCTCATCGGCCACTCCTACATGATGGCGATAGACCAGAGCCCAGCCGAGCCAGCCGGTGAAGATCAAGATAATCACCACCAGCGCCGACAAGATCAGCCCGGTCGGCACCACGGACGTCCAGGCATCGCGCGTGTGGACGAGCATGTTGAAGAAGGACAGCACGAGCACGACGAGGTTACCTCCCATGTGCAGCCATGCGATCGGCTGAGCGCGTATCTTGCGGTCCCCAAGAAAGTCGGTAAGTCCTGCAATGGCGGCCAGGATGGCGACAATGACACCCACGGTCAGCAGCCAGGCCGAGAAATTGGCCCAGGTCATTTCCGCTGTCCGCCAGTAGGCAATATCGGTGAGCAAGGTCCCGACGAAACAGGCGATCGGGATGGTGACAAGCATGGGATGGATGGGATGGCCGGCAATGCTCGCCGTGGATTGCGGATTTTCCATGCGGAAGCTCCTTTCCGCGCTGCAGCTTGGATGTAACAGCGCAAAAAGGCGAATGTTCCGCCGGAATTCTCGCGCTCACCGGAAGGTGAACGTCCGATTGTCAGCCCGCAGGCTACCGCTGGCTAGGCCTTCGCGGCTTGGTCAGCTCCGCGGGTGGACCTGCGGTATCGCCTCGTCGAGCGAGCGCTCAAACGCATCGACCAAGGCGTCGACCTGCGCCTCGGTGATGATCAACGGCGGACAGAAGGCGATCGCGTCGCCCATATTGCGCGAGATGACGCCGTTCCGCTGCAGCAAGCCATTGACCAGCGCGCCGAGCGCTGCCGGCTTGCCCCAGGGAGCCTTGGTTGCCTTGTCGGCGACGAGCTCGACGGCGGCGATGAGACCGACGCCGCGCACCTCGCCTACCAGCGGATGCGAGGCGAGTTGGCTGAGTCGCGCCTGCAGATGCGCGCCGACCTTGCGCGCATTGCCGACCAGGTCGCGCTCCTCGATCAGCTTGATGTTCTCCAGCGCGACGGCGGCTGCGACCGGATGACCGCCGCCGGTGAAGCCGTGGCCGAACGTGCCGATGCGGTCGCTCTCGTCGGCGATCGGCTCGAACACACGATCGTTGATCAGCAGCGCCGAGATCGGCAGGTAGGAGGACGAGATCTGCTTCGACAGCACCATGATGTCGGGCTTGATGCCGAAGGTCTGCGAGCCGAACATCTCGCCGGTGCGGCCGAAACCACAGATCACCTCGTCTGCCACCAGCAGGATGTCGTATTTCGCCAGCACCGCCTGGATCTTCTCCCAATAGCCGGCAGGCGGCACGACGACGCCGCCGGCGCCCATGATCGGCTCGCCGATGAAGGCGGCGATCGTTTCGGGACCCTCGGCAAGGATGAGCTTTTCCAAATCGCCGGCGAGCCGCGCGGAAAACTGTTCCTCGTTCTCGTCAGGCTCCGCCTCGCGCCAGTGGTGCGGCGTCGACGTGTGCAGGATGTTGGCGATCGGCAGGTCGAAGGAGAGATGGTTGTTGGGCAGGCCGGTCAGGCTTGCCGACGCGATGGTGACGCCATGATAGCCGCGCTTGCGGCTGATGATCTTCTTGCGCGCCGGCTGTCCAAGCGCGTTCGATCGATACCAGATCATCTTGATCGCGGTGTCGTTGGCCTCGGAGCCGGAATTGGTGAAATAGGCCTTGTTCATCGGCACCGGCGCCATCTGCACCAGCTTCTCCGCGAGATCGATCAGCGGCGAATGCGCCTTGGAGCCGAAGTCGTGATAGAAGGGCAGCTTCGACATCTGTTTTGTCGCCGCTTCGACCAGCCGCTTTTCCGAGAAACCGACGGCGACGCTCCACAGGCCCGCCATCGCCTCGATGTAGCGGTTGCCGGCAATGTCCTCGACATAGATGCCGTCGCCCTTTTCGATGATCAGCGGACCGGTTTCCTGATGCTTGCGGGCGTTGGTATAGCCATGCATGTGATAGCGGATGTCGCGGGCTTCAGGCGAATTCGGTGTGGCGTCCATCGTGATGGCTCCTGTGTGCAGGCGTCAAAGCGGAATAGGACCGCTCCTCTGATCGAAAAGTCCGAAGATTCCGCCTTGCATTGTGGCGGTTGATGCCTCATCGCGCCGGCTGATCGCAAGAGCCGCGACGTCGGGATCGATAGCGCCAACAAGCTTCGGCCTGTCTCGGCAATGATATAAGTGACGCAGCAGGATCAGGACGTGGAGCAGGTCGATTGCATCATCGGGGGCGCCGGCGTGATCGGTCTGGCGATTGCGCGCAAATTGGCGGCGCTTGGCCTCGAAACCCTGATCGTCGAAGCGGCGGACACCATCGGCACCGAAACAAGTTCGCGCAACTCCGAAGTCATCCACGCCGGCATCTATTACCCGCAGGGTTCGCTGAAAGCCCGGCTCTGCGTCGCGGGACGCGATATGCTCTATCGCTACTGCGCCGACCATTCGGTCCCTCATCGCCGCTGCGGCAAGCTGATTGTTGCGACCGACGAGACGCAGGAACCGGTGCTGGCCGCCATTCGCGCCAACGCCGCGGCCTGCGGTGTCGATGACCTGCGCTTCCTCACCGCCGAGGAGGCGCAAGCGCTGGAGCCGGCGCTGCATTGCACCGCAGCACTACTCTCGCCCTCGACCGGCATTGTCGACAGTCACGGGCTGATGCTTGCCCTGCTCGGCGATGCCGAGGGGAGCGGCGCAATGCTCTCGCTCAACACCCGCATCGTCTCCGGCCGCGTCGAGCCCGGCCGCATCGTGCTGCGGACGATGGATTCCGCGAGCGGCGGAGAATTCGAGATTGCCGCACCGCGCTTCATCAATGCGGCCGGTCTCGGCGCGGTCGCGCTTGCCGGCTCGATCGAAGGCTTCGGCCGGCAATTCCTGCCGGCGCTTCGCTACGCCAAGGGCAATTATTTCTCGATTGCCGGGCGGGCGCCGTTTTCACATCTGGTCTATCCCGTGCCCGAGCCTGGCGGCCTCGGCGTCCATCTGACCCTCGACCTTGCCGGCACCGCCCGTTTCGGGCCTGATGTCGAGTGGACGGACACAATCGACTATCGCGTCGATCCGGCGCGCGGCGAGCGCTTCTATGCCCAAATCCGCAAATACTGGCCCGATCTGGCCGACGACAGCCTGCAGGCAGCCTATAGCGGCATCCGGCCGAAACTGTCAGGCCCGGGCGACGCCAACAGCGACTTCGTGATCCAGGGTGCCGCAACGCATGGCATCGACGGCCTGGTCAACCTCTTCGGCATCGAAAGTCCCGGCCTGACCTCCAGCCTGGCGATCGCCGACCATGTGGTGCGCATCGTCGCGTCGTAGATCACGCAAGCCGCGCTGCATGCCACTTCAGATGATCGTCCATGAAGGTCGAGATGAAGTTGTAGGAATGGTCGTAGCCTTCCTGCATGCGCAGGGTGAGGTCGATCCCTGCCTTCTTGCAGGACTCTTCGAGCAGCCATGGGCGGAGGCCATCCTGCAGGAAGCCGTCCGCCGTACCCTGGTCCATCAGGAATTCCGGATATCGCTTGCCGTCCTCGATCAACAGCGTCGCGTCATAGGCGCGCCAGATCTTTTCGTCCGATCCGAGATATTTTTCGAAAGCCGGCCGCGACCACCCGGCCGTCGACGGCTGCACGATCGGCGCGAAGGCCGAGCAGCTCCGGTAGCGCTGCGGATTCTTGAGCGCGATCGTCAGCGCGCCATGTCCGCCCATCGAATGGCCGAAGATGGCCTGGCGTGACATGTCGGCGGGGAAGTTAGCGGCGACGAGCGCCGGCAATTCCTCGGCGATATAGGAATACATCCGGTAGTTCTTCGCATAGGGCTCTTGCGTCGCGTCGAGATAGAAGCCGGCGCCGCAGCCGAACTGCCAATTGTCCTTTTCGTCCGGAACGTCGGGTCCGCGCGGGCTGGTGTCGGGACACACGACGACCAGCCCGAGCTCGGACGCCATCCGCCGGTACTCGCCCTTGTCCATGACATTTGCGTGCGTGCAGGTGAGGCCCGACAGGTACCACAGGACCGGGAGCCGCCCGTCCTTGGCTTGCGGCGGTACGAATACCGCAAAGGTCATGTCGCAGGCGCAGCCTTCGGAAGCGTGCGAATAGACGCCCTGGATTCCGCCATGCGATTTGGAGATGGAAACGACCTTCATCAGCCCTGCCTCTCGCGGGAAAATCTCAATCCGGCATAACCGCCGGCCGGAGCCTACGCAACCACACGCTTCGCAAAACGGTCGGGCGATGGAACAGGCCCGGCGCTAGTTAGCCCCGCCGGAGCAACAGCGGCCTGTGCCGCCGCCCATCGATGCATCGCCGAGGGGAAGACGCGCGTTGCACGTCCGATTATCTGAACGCCCTTTTGGCTTTCCTTGTTTGAGGTCGTCGGCCGCGGGAGTAATAGTCGCGTCGGAATTCATGAGGAGGAGACAATGACGCTGAACTTCGACCCGAGGGCGAAGGCCGCCATGCTCTACCATGGCGAATTCCGGCCGATGTTCATCGGCGGCAAGTGGGTCGCGGCGCAATCCGGCCAGCAGATGCAGGCGCTGAACCCGGCGACGGGCGAAGTGCTGGCGACGGTGCCGCGCGGCGGAGCCGCCGATATCGACGCTGCGGTTGCCGCGGCACGCGCGGCCTTCGAGGGCCCCTGGTCGAAATTCTCGCCTTATGAGCGGCAATGCGTGCTTCTGCGGATCGCCGACCTGTTCGAGAAGCATTGGGAAGAGCTCAGCGTCTCCGACACGCTCGACATGGGATTGCCGATCACCCGCACGCTGGCCAACCGGCGCCGGGTCATCGGCATGCTGCGCTTCTATGGCGGCATGGCGACCGCGCTGCACGGCGAGACGATCGACAATTCCATCCCCGGCGAGATCGTCACCTTCACCCGGCGCGAGCCGGTCGGCGTCGTCGGCGCGATCATTCCCTGGAATGCGCCCACTGCCGCCTCGATCTGGAAGATCGCGCCGGCTCTGGCAACCGGCTGCACCATCGTGCTGAAGCCGTCGGAGGAGGCATCGCTGACGCCGCTCTTGATCGCGCGGCTGATGCAGGAGGCCGGCGTTCCAGACGGCGTCGTCAACATCGTCACCGGGACCGGCGCCGAGGCCGGCGCGCGCCTTGCCGAGCACCCGGATGTCAACAAGATCGTCTTCACCGGCTCGACGCTGACCGGCCAGGCGATCGCCCGCGCCGGCGTCGCCAACCTCAAGCGCATCTCGCTCGAGCTCGGCGGCAAGTCGCCGATCATCGTCTGCCGCGACGCCGATATCGATAAGGCCGTCCCGGTCGCGGCGATGGCGGTGTTTGTGCATTCGGGCCAGATCTGCATTGCCGGCTCGCGCCTGTTCGTGGCGCGCGAGATCCATGACGAGTTCGTGCGCCGGGTCGCCGAGTTTGCCGGCAAGCTTCGCGTCGGCCACGGCATCGAGGCGGAGACGGAAATCGGGCCGCTGATCAATGCCAGGCAGGCCGGCAAGGTGGAGAGCTACATCAAGGCGGGCAGCGACGAAGGCGCCAAACTGGTCGCCGGCGGCTCGCGGCTGACGGGCGAGCTCTATGACGGCGGCAACTTCATCGCCCCGACCGTCTTCGGCGCAGTGTCGGACAAGATGACGATCGCGCGCGAAGAAATTTTCGGGCCGGTCATCTCCGCGATGCCCTTCGACACGCTGGATGAGGTTGTCGCGCGTGCCAACGCGACGCCTTACGGCCTCGCGGCCGGCATCTTCACCACCAATCTCGGCGCCGCGCACAAGCTCGCACGTCGCGTCAAGGCCGGCTCGGTCTGGGTCAACATGTATCACGCCATCGACCCGGCCGTGCCGTTCGGCGGCATGAAGATGTCCGGCTACGGCCGCGAAGGCGGCATCGAGCATCTGCACGAATACCTTGAGACGAAGGCGGTCTGGATCCAGACAGATTGATATTCAGGTGCGGCCGCCTGGGACGCTCGGTTTCTCAGGCCTGCGGCGGCTCGCCGGCATAGGCGCGCGCGATAAGAGCCCGGATCGGTTCCCGCTCCAGCGCCCGCGGATTCCAGTACGGATTGGCCAGCGCGCGGTCCGCCGCGATGTCGATCCCGTCTGGCGGCATGCCTATCTCGGATAGAGCGCGTTTAGCGCCGATCCGGCCGGCGAGATCGTAGAGAGCCATGGCAGGATCGTCCGCCTTCAGCACGGCCCGCAGGGTTTCCATGACGGCCGGAACCGCGGGTGCGTTATAGGCCAGCGCATGCGGCAGCACGATCGTATGGGTCTCCGCATGCGGCAGGTCGAAACTGCCGCCGAGCGTGTGGCAGAGCTTGTGGTGCAGCGCCATGCCGACCGAGCCGAGGCAGATGCCGCAGAGCCAGGCGCCGTAAAGCGCCTCGGAGCGAGCGTCGCAGTCATGCGGGCTCCCGGCGATGACCGGTAAGGCGCGCACCAACGCGCCGATGGCCTCAACGGCCATCAGATTTATCACCGGGTTGCTTTCCCTGGCATAGAGCGCCTCGACCGCATGGGCGATGGCGTTCATGCCGCTTGTTCCCGACAAGCAAGCAGGAAGCGTCATCGTCAGGTCGACGTCGTAGATCACCACTTCCGGCAGCACCTTCGGGCTCGACTGGGTAACCTTCACGCCATCCTTCGTCTCGCCGAGGATCGGCGTCATTTCCGAGCCGGCATAGGTCGTCGGCATCACGATCTGCGGCAGGTCGGTGCGCAAGGCGATCGCCTTGGCGAGGCCCGTCGTGGAGCCGCCGCCCACCGCAACCAGGCCGTCGGCCTGGAGTTCCTTCACGACCCGCAGCGCGTCCTCGGTCACCGACACCGGCGTATGCATCGTCGCCTTGGCATAGACGCCGGCAGCGGTGCCGCCCAGCGATCCGGCAAGACGCCTGGCATCAGCCTCGCGCGGCGGCGTTGCCAGCACGAGCACGCGTTTCAGCCCGAGCCGGTCGATCTCTTCCGGCAATCTTGCGATGGTGCCAGATCCGAAAATGACGCGTGCCGGCTGGCCGTTATAGACGAAGCTTTTCATCGAGCCTCTCCTCCGTCAGCCGCGATTCTCGACGCGCAGCAGGAAGGGATTGATGCCGACGCTTTGCCAGACATTGGCGGCATTGGACGGATCGGTCAATTAGTGTCCAATATGGACAAACACTAGCCGGATGCCGTCGTGACGGCTTGCGACGAAGAGGCGCGCGCTGACCGGCAGCATGCGCGGTCCGGGATTGTTCGCGGCCGGAAGCGGATATTGACCGATTGCGTCGTGCCGTCGGGAAACAAGCGCCGCCGCGAGATCGCCGTGAGATCAGGCGATCCGCTGCTCGAACTGCGCGATGTCCGCGCTCTTGCGCAGACCGGTCGCGACGACGGACACGCGGAACTTTCCCGCCAGTGCGTGGTCGAAGATGGCGCCGACGATGATGTCGGCATCGGCGTCGACTTCTTCCCTTATCCGTGTCGCGGCTTCGTCGACCTCGAACAACGTCATGTCCATGCCGCCGCAGATCGATACGAGCAGCCCTCTGGCGCCCGACATGGAGGCCTCATCGAGGAGCGGATTGGCGATCGCCGCCTCGGCCGCGATCTTGGCGCGTCCCTCCCCGGAAGCTTCGCCGGTTCCCATCATCGCCCGGCCCATGTCCCGCATCACCGACTTCACGTCGGCGAAATCGAGGTTGATCAGGCCTTCCTTGACGATGAGATCGGTGATGCAGCCGACACCCGCGTAGAGAACGCGGTCCGCCATGGCGAATGCATCGGCGAAGGTGGTTTTGGCGTCGGCGACCCTGAAGAGGTTCTGGTTCGGGATGACGATCACGGTGTCGGCGCTCTCGCGCAGGCGCTCTATGCCTTCCTCGGCCGCCTGGGTCCTGCGCTTGCCTTCGAAGACGAAAGGCTTGGTGACGACGGCCACCGTCAGGATGCCGGCATCGCGCGCGGCACGCGCGATCACCGGCGCCGCGCCGGTCCCGGTGCCGCCTCCCATGCCGGCGGTGATGAAGCACATATGCGTTCCCGCCAGGTGATCCATGATCTCGTCGATGGATTCCTCCGCGGCGGCGCTGCCGACCTGGGGCAGCGATCCGGCGCCCAGGCCCTCGGTCACATGCGCGCCCAACTGGATCAGCCGCGACGACTTCGACATGGTGAGCGCCTGCGCGTCGGTGTTGGCGACGACGAACTCGACGCCCTGCAGCCCTTCGGCGATCATGTTGTTGACGGCGTTGCCGCCGGCGCCGCCGACCCCGACGACGGTGATCTTGGGCCTCATCTCCAGGATTTCCGGCTTGGCGGTCATTTTTTTCATCTTTCTACCAAAGCACCTGCTGCCCTGCCCCAAGACCATGCGGGACCGGAACGACAAGCACGCGAATCAGGCGATCCCCACCAAGCGCAGGGAATCAGAGGAGACGCCTCCCTGCAAGGTCCGCTCACATCTATCCAGGCGCGAATGCCCCTGCCGAGAGATGGAAAGCGCGGGCCCTCGTGTGATCCGAGCCGACGCCGGTGGAGGAAATTCTATTGCGTCACCGAAGTCGAGGTGCCCCAGGTGTCCGACAGCACGTAGCCTTGCGGATACGGATCCGTCGGATCGACATAGTAGTTGTGCTCGCCCGTGATCCAGGCCCTGCCCGTGATCTGCGGCACGATCGCTTTGCGCCCGGCGACTTCGGTGAGTTCGAGGATCTTGCCGGTGAATCGCGAGCCGATGATCGATTCATGGATCAGCACCTCGCCTTCCTTCATCTGGCCCCGCGCCTGCAGCACCGCCATGCGGGCCGAGGTGCCGGTTCCGGTCGGGCTGCGGTCCGAGCGTCCGGGCGAGACGATGCAGGTGTTGCGCGTGACGTTGCCCGGTCCTTGGAACGGCATGGCGAATTGCACGATGGACACACCGCGCACATTGTCGAACTGCGGATGCGCGACATCGAGCTGCTCGCGCGCCGCGCGGCGGACTTTCTCGCCGACCACGGCCAAGTCGCGCGCCTCGTCGGGCGTGACCGAGAAGCCGAGCGCGGGCGCATCGATAATCGCGTAGAACATGCCGCCATAGGCGATATCGGCCTTGATCGTGCCGAGCCCTTCCACCTCGATGTCGGCATCGAGGCGCTCGGCGAAGGCTGGCGCGTTGCGGAAGGTGATCGACAGGCATTTGCCGTCGCTGCATTCGGCGCGCACCTCGATGACGCCGCCGGGCATATCGAGCTTGAACCGCGTCTCCGGCTCCTGCATCGGCACCATGCCGGTCTCGAGCAGCACCGTGGCGACGCAGATCGTGTTGGAGCCGGACATCGGCGGATATTCGGTTGGTTCCATGATGATGGCGCCTGCGGCGCAATCCTCGCGCGTCGAGGGCACCAGGAGATTGACATGACGGGCAACGCTGCCGCGCGGCTCGCAGATCAACATGCGCCTTATATGGTCGTGATCGCGTTCCATCGTGATCATCTTTTCCATCATCGTGCGGCCTGCCGGCGGCAGCACGCCGCCCACGATGACATCGCCGATCTCGCCCTCGGCATGGCAGCCGACGACGCGGATGCTGGTTTTGGTGCGCATTGCTTTCTCCCCGTCCGCCGTGACTATCGGCCTGTTTCATGTTCCGGCGGATCGGCGCCGCAACCCCGACCTCACACGCGCGCTTGAGCTGCCTGCCGATGGCGGCCCGAAGGATACCCATCCCCCCTTGGCGGCGCCATTATGTCCTTGCGGATTTCAAGGGCCGGGTGCGAAGCGAGCCCGTTTGGAAATCAAGCCAGCCCGAACCGCTCGACGGCGCGCATGATGCCGCGCAGTTCGGCGAGGCCCTTGAGCCGGCCGATC
This sequence comes from Mesorhizobium sp. B2-8-9, assembly GCF_006439475.1. NCBI lineage: Bacteria > Pseudomonadati > Pseudomonadota > Alphaproteobacteria > Hyphomicrobiales > Phyllobacteriaceae > Mesorhizobium > Mesorhizobium sp. B2-8-9. The sequence goes on from NZ_VFTQ01000002.1 coordinate 89,053, forward strand.
AGCGAATAGCCCGGATTGATCCTTGTCTTGCCGATGTCGTCGGCGAGGAGGTGCCCATGGTCCGGCCGCATCGGAATGCGCCAGTCAGCGCGGCCTTCCTTGCGGCGGCGCGCCTCCTCCTGCATCAGCGCGAGGACGACATGTGCCATGTCGGTGCCACCTTCGAGATGCTCGGCTTCGTAGAAGGAGCCATCATCCTCGATGGTGACGTTGCGCAGATGGACGAAATGGATGCGCTCGGCGAACTCCTTGACCATGGCGACAATGTCGTTGTCGGCGCGCGTGCCGTAGGAGCCGGTGCAGAACGTCAACCCGTTGGCCGGGCTGTCGACGGCATCGAGGATGAAGCGCGCATCCTCGGCGGTCGAGACGATGCGCGGGAGGCCGTAGAGCGAGAATGGCGGATCGTCGGGATGGATGCACATGCGCACCCCCTCCTCCTCGGCCACTGGAATGATCTCGCGCAGGAACCAGGCCAGGTTCTCGCGCAATTCCTTCGGTCCGATTGCATCATAGTCAGCCAGGGCCTCGCGAAAGCTGTCGCGGTTATAGGCGCGCTCGGTGGCGGGCAGGCCGGCGATGAGATTGCGCTCGATCCTGTCGATCTTCTCGTCGCCGAGCTCCTTCAGCCGCGCTTCCGCCTCGGCGATGCGGGCAGGCGTGTAGCCGGCCTCGGCATTCCGGCGCTTCAGCACGAACAGATCGTAGGCCGCGAAATCGATCGCATCGAAGCGCAGCGCGTAACCCGTCGTCGGCAGGCGATAGGCCAGATCCGTCCGCGTCCAGTCGACCACCGGCATGAAATTGTAGCAGATCGTCGCGATACCGGCCTTCGCCAGGGCGCGGATCGTGTCCTTGTAGAAACCGACATAGCGGAGCCGCTCCGGCGAACCGATCTTGATCGAGTTGTGGACCGGAATGCTCTCGACCACCGACCAGGTCAGCCCCGCCGCCTCGATGATGCGCTTGCGCTCGAGGATGTTTTCCAGCGGCCAGACACGCCCGTCATAGATGTCGTGCAGGGCCGAGACCACGCCTGTCGCACCCGCCTGCTTGACATGATCGAGTGTTACCGGATCGTCCGGGCCATACCAGCGCCAGCACTGTTCCATTGCCGCTTTCCTCCGCGAGGTGGGCAACTTATTGTTGGACGACAACGAGAGTCAAATAGGCCAGCGACAGGCTGGCTTACGCCTATCTGATGAGCCGCCATCTCGATTTCGCCCTGCGTTTCCTGCCGAAAGAACCGGCTTCCGAGACGTGACCAAAGGAGTTCAGCAATGAAGGATTTTGACGGCAAGGTCGCGCTGGTGACCGGAACGACCGGGATCGGTCTCGCAACTGCCAGGCGCCTCGCCGCCGGGGGCGCTGCGATCGTCGCCTGCGGCATCGACCGTTCGGCCAATGCCGCGATGCGAGCGCAGTTGGAAAGCTCCGGGGCCGGCGCGCTGGTAGTGGACACCGACGTCTCCGTGCCGGACCAGGTCCGCGGGGCCATCGCGGCCGGCGTCGAGCGTTTCGGCGGCCTCGACGTGATCGTCAATTCGGCGGCGGTCCATCCCTATGGAACCGCGACGACGACCGACTGGGAAACCTGGAACAAGGCGATGACGGTCAATGTCGGCTCGATCTATCTGACCGCCCATTTCGGCATTCCGGAAATGATCAAGCGCGGCGGCGGCGCCATCGTCAACGTCGCCTCGGTGCAGGGTTTCGCCTGCCAGCAGAACGTCGCCGCCTATGCCACCACCAAGGGCGCCATCCACACGCTGACGCGTTCGCTGGCGCTCGACTATGCGGCAGCCGGCATCCGGGTCAATTCGGTCAGCCCCGGCTCGATCCGCACGCCGATTCTTGAGAAAGCCGCGCGCGGCGACAACGGCAGCGATGCCGACGTCGAGGAAGCCTACACGCGCTTCGGCGCGGCCCATCCGCTCGGCCGCATCGGCGAGCCCGAGGAAGTGGCGGAGCTGATCGCCTTTTTGTGCTCTTCCAAGGCCGGCTTTTGCACCGGCGCGGATTACAAGATAGATGGCGGCCTGACCGCCGGCATCGGCGTGAAGTGACCATGAAGATCGATCTTGGCCTTTACCGGGAGTCGCGCCAAAGAGGAGCGTTCCCGGCTCTATGCGCACGTCGCCGATCTAGTCGACGACCTTGCCACGCCGTGGCGCGTCAGCGTTGCTGTTGCTGCACCCCGACTGTCGGATCAGGCCACGAGTCGGCGCTGCCGACCGACGCCAACCGCCTTCACCCGCTGGCTCCGGCTGGCGGTGGTCCGTCTGTCAGATGCCTGTGGGTCTCGAAAATGCGTAACTTTTCAGGATATCCTAGCCGCAGCGTCGTGTTGCAGCGGGGGCATCTGAAAGTGGCAATGACCTTGAACCATGAGCCCTTGCGGATGATTGGATGCTCGCATCTTGGACAATCAAATCTGAGATATTCGTGATTTAAGCTCTCTGGGATCGGCAATCAAAACACCCCCGATTGATGCAGATCCCCCATCGCAGGTGATGGTGGGCATCCACGAACTGGCAATGAAGAGACTATGCTCGCCAGCACCCACCAATGGACTTCTCTGGAAGATGTTTCGTGGCCGGGACCTATGAGTTGCCGGGTAGGACGTTGGTCTCACGCAGGGTCCGACTGACGGACAAGCACAGCTGTTCGCGCAACAGCGCAGGCTCTCCCTCGTTGCCAAATCGCTTGCCGCACACATTGCCAGTTTGCGCATTCCTGGGCACCCAGTAGCGGCCCGTCGGCTTCGGTCACGGGCTCTTTGTTACGCCGAATTTTAATCATGGGAAGCATTGCCTCTCCTGATGGTGCAGCACTCCGAGCAGTAGAAGAGCTGCCCGACGTCCTTCGTTCAAAGGGCGTAACCATTAGCCAGAGTTGATATAGAGGCCGCCAGCCGACTTTTTTAAAGTCGGTTAGGCCCGGCGGTTCATCCCGATCCACCCCAAAACGGCGGACTGTCGGGCCGCTCTGGTCGGCAGCGTCTCAAGAGCGGATATGACGGGGAGTGTTGTCGAACAGCCCACCTTTTCGGCATATCCAGTTTACCGGCCCGCGGCCCGGCCTTTGACAGGATAGAACCAAATGAATTTGACGGTATTTGGGATTGGCTATGTCGGTCTCGTCCAGGCCGCTGTGCTGGCCGAGGTCGGCCATGAGGTGGTGTGCATCGATATCGACGAGAAGAAGGTGGAGCGGCTCAACCAGGGCTTGGTGCCGATTTTCGAGCCGGGCCTGGAGGCTCTCGTCAGGGAAAACCACGCGGCCGGCCGCATCCGCTTCACCACCGACGCGGCGGCGGCGGTCAGGCATGGCCAGATCCAGATGATCGCGGTCGGCACGCCGCCCGGCGAGGATGGCTCGGCCGACCTGAAATATGTGCTGGCCGTCGCCGAGACCATCGGCCGAGAGATGGACAGCGCCAAGATCGTCGTCGGCAAGTCGACCGTGCCGGTCGGCACTTGCGAGAAGGTGAAGGCCAGGATCGCCGAAACGCTGAAGAGGCGCGGCCGCGAGGATCTCGCCTTCGACGTCGCCTCGAACCCCGAATTCCTCAAGGAAGGCTCGGCGGTCGCCGATTGCATGAAGCCGGACCGCATCATCGTCGGCACCTCCAGCGAGGACACCGAGATGGTGATGCGCGAGCTCTACGCGCCGTTCAACCGCAACCACGAGAAGATGATCGTGATGGATGTGCGCAGCGCCGAATTCACCAAATATGCCGCCAACTGCATGCTGGCGACCAAGATCAGCTTCATGAACGAGATGGCCAATCTCGCTGAGCAGCTGGGCGCCGACATCGAGGAGGTGCGCAAGGGCATCGGCTCGGATCCGCGCATCGGCTACCACTTCATCTATCCCGGCCTCGGCTATGGCGGCTCGTGCTTCCCGAAGGATGTGCGCGCGCTGATCAAGACCGCCGAGGGCGTCAAGTTCGACGCCAAGCTGCTGCGCGCCGTCGAGGAGCGCAACAATGCGCAGAAGTCGGTCCTGTTCGACAAGGTCAACCACTATTTCAAGGGCGCGCTCAGGGGCAAGACCTTTGCCGTCTGGGGGCTGGCCTTCAAGCCCAACACCGACGACATGCGCGAGGCGCCGGCGCGCACGCTGATGGAGGCGTTGTGGGCGGCCGGCGCCAAGGTGCAGGCCTACGATCCCGAGGCGATGCAGGAGTGCCAGGCGATCTACGGCCTGCGCGACGATCTGCTTTTGTGCGGCACCAAGGAAGCGGCACTGCGCGGCGCCGACGCGCTTTTGATCTGCACCGAATGGAAGAGCTTCCGCGCGCCGTCCTTCGACGCGCTCAAGGATGCGCTGACCACGCCGGTCATCTTCGACGGCCGCAATCTCTACGATCCCAAGGTGATCGCGCGCTACGGCATCGAATATTTCTCGATCGGCAGGATGGCGGCATGAGGGCGCCAACCAGGCATCTTACTTCAACATGTCCGACAGGGCAGCTGTAGTTCCTATCGTTGTGGGCCGGAGCGCTTCTTCGGTTGCGCAGCCCACGTTCTGCTCTCAATCCGGCACGGGATCCCTGCTTCCAAGCGCCTCGATCATCGTTGAGAAGATGCTGCCGACCTCCTCCGAGATCTCTTCGGATCGAATTCCAGCCTTTTTTGCGTCGCTGGTTAGTCGCCTTGCAAGCTCTTGCGCTAAGATCGTGTCAGATGATGAATGATGCGGCAGATTGCTATCCATCCACTCCTGAAGGAATTTCAGGCCTCGTTCACTCACTGTAAAACCATTCCAGGGTTGTATCCATGATTAAGTGCAACCAAGCTTGACCAGTTTATCCACGCTATAATTTGTCACCGCCGGGATCGTTCCCTATTCAAACTCGCATATGGCTCATATTGTCCGCGCATGGAACGACGGCACGCCATCCGGCGGGGGATCGACAGGCTTTGGGAGGTCTACGACGTAGGCGACCAAAAAGTTTTGCTCGTTGACGGAATTCCTTTGGCGCATTTGCGGGTCGAAGAAGCGCTGGACGCTCTGGACCTGCTAGAAGGCGGCTTCCTCGTTCCAAGTGACACTCCCCTGGTAGGGTGAAGTGATTGTCGACAGCCGTTTCTTCCACGACTATCTCCGCGCCAGCTCGCACACCTGCCACCCCGAGAGCACGCACTGGGTAGCAAATTTAGATACCCACCTGGTTCGTTCGCATGTTCGCCCACAATTAGTCCGAACGGATATGTTCGTTCTGGCGAGATTGCGAAAACCTTGCTGGCTAGGCCCGGCGGCTAGCCGCTGCCACCCGCTGCTCCAGACGCCGTGTTCCCCAAACCGTTGCGACTCTCCTCTCGTACATAGCGCAACTAAACGCCTGGCTAGGTGAACCTTTTCACATAGCGGATGATCGGGTCCGCTGCGGCAACGCAGGCATATCCCGGTGTTATTAGACCGAATGAGCTTCCACCTCCGCGGCCCTCATTCATTTAGCCGATGCGCCGGCATGGCGGAGGTTCTAAGCGGGAGAATTGATGAGGTTAATTGCCGCGACTTGAGAAAGCTTCAGCAGGCTCGATTGAAGGACTGACGCGTTTGCCGGCAACGGACACCTGCTCGCTGGTGGCGAGAATGACCTTTCCATTCGCGTTGGTGGCAATTGTTTTATTAGCTCTGCTGCCCGGCGGTATTCTCGATATGCTGGGCATGGGTTTCACGTTCAGTCACGACAAGCTCAATCATGCGGTCGCCTTCACGACTTTGGGGGTCCTCGGCGGTCTCGGTTGGCCCAAGCAAAAATTGAGGCTGGTTGTATTGGTCCTTTTTGTAGGGGCGGCGATCGAGGTTCTTCAGGCCACCCCGCTGGTGGCGCGGGACACGGACATGTTCGACTGGATTGCTGATTTTGCAGGCGCGATCTGCGGACTGGCCATCGCCGCGTGGACAAACAGGATCGCCGGCGGAACTCGCTAAGTGCCGTCGATGCAAAACCGGTCGTATAGACTGCGGTATTTCCAAAGGACCGTCCGAAGGACAGCAACCGAGTCGATCGCGCGCTGCGCGCTGTAACTATCTTCAAAATTTTCTCGGTGGATATCGTGTAGCGAGTGGCTGAGCGCGACGTGCCTTTTGGCAAACACAGACCGCGGCGCTAGACGAGCCATTCAGAATGCAAATCTGCCCCGGCCCGCGCCGCGGCATCAGCTCTCCATCTCGCACGGCTGTTCTTTAGTCTGACGCCCCGCCGCCATAAGGCGGGCGCGAAATTTTTCGATGTACACCTCTAGCGTCGCCAGCATCATCAGAATGATCGATGAAATGGTTTGGGCGGGCGGCGATAACTGACGCTATCCATAGCGTGAGCCCGTCATGTCACCAGCCTACTCAGGATCGGAACTCGCGATTGAATATCCGCGGACGGATTCTCAATCGGCGGCAAATAACAAATGGACGAATGTCCCGGAATACGCTCTCGACCAAGGCGGCCCTGTCTTGCGCCCCTATCAGCGGATGGACGCTGATTATGCCGATGTCGCCATTGTCGATCATTTGAAAAATGTGGCCAGTCAGCATCCCGAAAAGCTGGCGATTACCGACGCAACCAACCGCTTCACTTATTCGGAACTCGTCTCGGCTGTCGAAGCACTGGCTAGCCGCATCCTCGCCATCACTCCCGCCGAAAACGCCGTCGGTATTCTTCTTGCGAATACGGCCTTCTTTCCGTTGGCGATGCTGGCGAGCATGGCCGCAGGGCGGCCTTTGGTACCCCTGAATACGAGGGATCCGGATACCAGGATCAATGCGATCGTGTCCGAGGCGCGGTTATCGACCATCATAGGGGATGGAGATGTCCGACCCACGGGCCTGCCGCGAGCTGTCGGCTGGATAAATGTCTCGCCCCGCGGCGAACCAAAGAGCGATCGCGTTCCCCAGCTCCATCCGGTATCCGTGGATGCCGCCGCGATCGTCCTTTACACTTCAGGCAGTACAGGTCGGCCAAAAGGCATCGTTAACAGTCAACGCAGCCTGCTATGGCGTGTTCAGCAATATGTAAATGCCTGTCACATCAATGCGCAGGATGTATTCCTGCCTCTTACGGGACCGGCCACTATCGCTGGGTGTCGAGAGGTGCTCGCCGCCCTTCTTACCGGCGCCACATTGCATCTTCTTGAGGTCGAAGCCGTAGGCTTGCGCGCGGTTTTACACCGGATGCAAGCCGAGGGAGTGACTGTCACTTACCTGGTGCCGGCTCTCCTGCGGGCGCTCATGGCGAACAAATCAGAAGACGCATTCCGCAGTCTCAGGGTGGCTCGGATCGGCGGCGAAAAGGTGTCATGGTCTGACATCAAGCTGCTACGCGACGCCGTTTCAAGCAACTGCCTGGTGCAGATCGGCTACTCGTCAACCGAGACGACAGGATCACAATGGTTTGTACCGACCGATTGGCCGGAGCAGGCTGCCTCGGTTCCCGTCGGATGGCTCCTTCCAGGGATCAGTTTCGCGATTATCGACGAGCAAGGACGCCCGGTGCCGCCCGGCGGGACTGGAGAGCTTGTCATAAAAAGTCCGTATGTCTTGCTTGGCCATTGGGAGAACGGCGTCGTCGTGCCCGTGGCTGCAGACCCCGAGAACCCGTCCGTCCGCATCTTTGAAACGGGTGATCTCGTCCAACTGGACAACCATGGCCTGCTACAGATCATGGGTCGCAAGGGACGTCAGATAAAAATCAATGGCCGACGCGTTGAGCCCGCGGAGCTGGAGCGGGTTTTGCGTGGCGCGCCTTCCGTTGAGGACGCTGTAGCGATTGTGACGGCGTCAACGGAACTCATCGCCTTCGCCGTACCTCGCGGGCCGGCCACTTCCAACTTCGCGGACGATCTCCGCCATCTTGCCCGAACGACACTGCCGCCGCCTCTATGCCCGTTGAGACTGCACGCCATTGCCGAAATTCCACGCCTGCCGGGCGGGAAGGTCGACATGGCGAGGCTTGCCGAGTTGGACGGCGCAAGCGTGAGGCAGGACCGCATTGTCCAGGCTCCGAATACAGGACCCGAACGGACTATCCAGCAGATCGTGCAACGTGCCTGGACCAAGATTCTGAACACGCGCGTTGCCGCGGGACGTTGGGATGACGCCGGCGGCGATTCGCTGAAGCTGCTGCATTGTGTCATGGAGATCGAAAGCGTCCTCGGCCTGGAGATCGACCTTGAACCTTTCACCGTCGGAATGAATTTCGACGAAATGGTGAAGGCCGTCGCGGCCGCGAAAGCAGGTAACGAGCAGGCCAGCTCGCGCAAAGAGCATCCGCCAATTCTCTTCCTGCTCCCCGGGTCCGTCGGCTATGGCCCTAGCCTTGCCGCCTTCGCGGCCTCCATGGGTAGAACCGCCCGGGTTGTCCCGATCAGGTATCCCGCCCTGGCAATGATACTGCAGGGAAAAAACTCGGTCGCGGATATGGCCGAGGCCGCGCTCGACCAGATACGCCGCGCCCAGCCTGAAGGTAACGTACGACTTCTCGGCCATTCGCTTGGCGGCGTCGTTGCTTTTGAAGTTGCTTCAAGGCTGCTGGCTGTCGGGCGAAATGTGAAGTTTCTGGGCATCCTCGACACCAGCCTGCTCGGTGAACGGAGCACTTACCGAGAGACGGTCGTCCGCACAATTCATCGAATCCGAACCAATCGTATTACCGCCTACAGAATGGCTTGCCGCGCCCTTGCAAAGGTCGTGGTCCGAATGGGCTACGAGATGCAACTGGCCCGCTTGCTTGATCGCTATGCCCAGGAGAAATTCAACGCGACCAGCTTTAGGGCCAAGCTGGAGCTTCAGGAAGTTTTGAGGGCCAAAGCGTTTTTTCAGTGGCTCCAGACGCCAAGACCCCGACTGCCGATCACCGGTACCCTATTTCGCTGCGCCCGTCCTGGAATGCCTCGCGCCATCGGGTGGGACAATGCTTTCGCAGACCTGGATGTGATTCCAATCATTGGCACCCACATCGACATGGTCTCGGAGCCTAACGTGGCCTTCAACCGACCGCTCATCGAGGCGGCCGTGGCCCGAACTTATCTGCCAGAAGAATCTCGCCAGGGGGAGGAACGGTCATCGACGTGATCTCCGGGTTTGGCAAGGATGCCCTGGTGCTCGACGCTCGTGCCGAGGTCGATCGCATCGTAGAAGCCTTGCGTCGACAGGTCTTTGGTACACTCCGGCGCCGAGGCGTCGTTGTCGGCCTCTCTGGGGGCATCGACAGCTCCGTTGTCGCAGCACTCTGCGTCGGCGCGTTCGGGAAAGATAAGGTCCTCGGCCTATTCATGCCGGAATCCCATTCTTCCGGCGACTCGCTGCGGCTTGGCCGAACGGTTGCATCGCAACTTGGTATCGATTCGATCGTTGAAGACATCACGCCTGCCCTGGAGGGCATCGGTGCCTATTCACGTCAGATCGAGGCGATACGGACCGTCGTTCCCGCCTACGGTCAAGGCTGGAAGTGCAAGCTGGTGATGGCGTCGGTTCTGGAAAGCAACGGCATCAACATTACCAGGCTGACGGTCGAGGATCCGGATGGCAAAGTCGACACGGTCAGACTGCCACCCGCAACCTATCTGCAGATCGTCGCCGCCACCAACTACAAGCAACGCGTGCGAAAGATGACGGAGTATTATCACGCGGACCGTCTCAACTACGCGGTGGCAGGCACGCCAAACCGGCTGGAGCACGACCAAGGCTTTTTCGTCAAACAGGGCGATGGAATCGCCGACGTGCTGCCGATCGTCCACCTCTACAAGACGCAAGTCTATCAACTCGCGGAGTATCTCGGGATAGACCCTGAGGTGCGGCGCAGGCCGCCAACCACGGATACGTTCTCCATGGCGCAAAGCCAGGAGGAGTTCTATTTCGCATTGCCATATCACCTGACGGATTTGTGTCTCTATGGCCTGAACCACGGCATTTCTGCCAACGAGATCGCAGCGGTCGCCGGCCTCACTCCCGACCAGGTTCAGAAAGTCTTCAAGGACATTGAAAGCAAGCGGCGCGCAGCGCGTTATCTTCACGCGAGACCCCTGCCCGCCGTCGAGATGGACGAGGGCTGAGCGTGTGCGGCATAGCCGGAATCGTGGCACTGGACGCTACCGCGGCGCGGCCTTCACGCGAGGCGCTTCTGCGCATGGCGGGGTCGCTCGTGCATCGCGGTCCGGACGAACACGGCCTCTACCGCGACAATCGCGCGGGGCTGGCCCACGCACGCCTTTCAATTGTTGACCTTTCGAATGGGCAACAGCCGCTTGCCGACACGAGCGGCAAGACCTGGATTGTCTTCAACGGCGAGATTTTCAATTACGTTGAGCTTCGCGAGAAGCTGGTCGCGCTCGGTCATCGCTTCCGCACCCGCAGCGACACCGAAGTGGCAGTTCATGCATATCGCGAATGGGGCGACTCCGCTTTTGAGCGGATGAACGGGCAATGGGCAATCGCGATCTGGGATTCGCTGGCCGGCCGCCTCGTGCTATCGCGCGATCGGTTCGGCATATGCCCCTTGCATTTTTGCGAGCACGCTGGGCGCCTCTATTTTTCCAGCGAAGTGAAGGCCATTTTCGCGGCTGACGCGGCTTTGCCGCGAGCCTTCGATCCAGCCGGCATTGATCAGACGTTCACTCTCTGGACGGTGGTCCCGCCGCAAGGCGTATTCAAGGGGGTCCGGGAACTCAAGCCTGGCCACATTCGGGTCTATGAGAACGGAACCGTTCGTGAGCAGGCATTCTGGAAACCCAGCTATCCCGAGGCGTTCGACGAACGCCGAGAATTCCCAGGGTCGCTCGATGACGCCGTGGACGAAGTGCGCGAGGCTCTGCAGTCGGCGACGGCGCTGCGGATCGACCAGGCGGATGTGCCTGTCGGCTGCTACCTGTCTGGCGGACTCGACAGCTCACTTGTCGCCATGATGGCAAGCCGCATCGCCGGTGACCGCTTCCAGACGTTTTCGCTGCGGTTTGCCGATGCTGAATATGACGAGACCAGCTACCAGCGATTGGTGGCAGGCTCGACCGGCAGCGAGCACCACGAGGTGACGGTTTCTCGCAGCGATATCGCCGATGTCTTTCCAGAGGTGATCTACCACACCGAACGTCCGATCCTGAGGACCGCGCCGGCGCCACTGCTTCTGCTTTCAAGATTGGTACGCGAGCACGGAATCAAGGTCGTGCTGACGGGCGAAGGCGCGGATGAAATGTTCGCTGGCTACGACCTGTTCCGGGAAGGGAAGGTGCGCCGCTTCTGGGGGCATCAACCATCCTCGACGAGACGCGCGCGGTTGCTGGAACGCTTGTACCCCTATCTCACTCGTTCCCCGGTGCATCAGCAAGCAATGGCGCGTCAGTTCTTCGGACATGATATCCATGCCCATGATGCGCCAGGCTTCGCACATGGTACCCGTTGGCGCACGACCAGCGCTCTCAAGCGGTTGTTTTCTGCCGACATGAAAGCCGAGACGGAACCGTACAACGCGGCCGCCGCGTTCCTTGCGCGCCTGCCCGACGAATTTTCGCGCTGGGACTCTCTGGCACAGGACCAGTATATCGAAATCCAGACTTTGATGTCCGGCTATCTGCTCTCCTCGCAGGGAGACCGAATGCTGATGGGCAACTCTGTCGAAGGGCGCTTCCCCTTCCTCGACGATGACGTTGTAAAACTCGCGAACTCGCTTCCAGCCAAATACAAGCTGCGCATTCTGGACGAGAAGCATGTGCTGAAGCGGGTGGCCGAGCCGATCCTGCCGCCGGAAATCATCGCCCGCAAGAAACAGCCCTACAGGGCGCCGAACGCTCAATGCTTCGTTGCCGACAATGCACCAGCCTATGTGCGCGAGGCACTTTCGGAAAGAGCGTTGCGCGACGCAAATGTCTTCGATGCGGAGTCGGTCGCGCGCCTGCTGGGCAAGTGTCGAGCCAGGACCGTGGACCAAGATCTTTCCAATTCCGACAACATGGCGCTGGTGGGCGTGCTCTCCACCCAGCTTCTTCACCAGCAGTTTATCGCAAGCCGCCCCATCGGCAGGCAGAAGATCGAGCTCAGCGTCGACGTTGACCATGAGATCAAGGAAGAGGTGTTGGCATGATGCATGGAGCCATACCGCTGTTGCACGACTATCTCAGGCACTCGGCCGACCGGCTGGGTGACAAGGTGGCGCTGGTCTGCGGCGGGCAACGCGTGACCTATGCCGAGATCGAGACTCGTGCCAACAACGTTGCGCAACACCTGGCTGACGCCGGAGTGACGCGCGGCGATCGCGTGATGATCTTCGCCGACAACACCGTCGAGACGGTCGTCGGCTTCTGGGCCGTGCTCAAGGCGAATGCCGTGGTGTGCATCGTCAATCCGCTGACCAAGAGCGACAAGCTTCATTACCTGCTCAACGATTGCCTGCCAGCCGCGCTGATAACGGACAACCATCTGACCTCGGTCTTCAGTGAGCCGGCCCGCAACTGCCCGTCACTGCGCCGGATGATTGTCTCCGGGCCTATAGATGACGCCGAGTTGATGCAACTGCCTCATGCGGTTCGCTGGGATGTTGCGATTGCCGGCAACGGGGAGGCACCGGCGCGCCGATGCATCGACATTGATCTCGCCGCCATAATCTACACGTCAGGTTCTACCGGCGAGCCCAAGGGCGTGATGCTGACGCACACAAACATGATGGCGGCTTGCACCTCGATCGCATCGTATCTTGAGCTCGGCGAAGACGAAGTGATCCTCAATGTCCTGCCCTTGGCATTCGATTACGGCCTGTACCAGATGATCATGGCGTTCCGCACTGGCGCCCGTCTGGTGCTTGAACGCTCGTTTGCTTTTGCAGCGCAGATCCTTGGACTGATCAAGCAAGAACGGGTCACAGGTTTCCCCGGCGTGCCTACTATTTTTGCGGCGCTCTCGGAGCTCAAATCGCTGAAGGATCAGGATTTTTCGAGCATCCGCTATGTTACGAATACCGCGGCCGCCCTGCCGTTGAAGCATATTCTCATGCTCCAGGACCTTTTTCCGAGCGCGCGCATCTATTCAATGTACGGGCTCACCGAGTGCAAGCGCTGCACCTACCTGCCGCCAGAGGACCTTGAACGAAAGCCGTCGAGCGTCGGGATAGCCATCCCGAACACGGAAATGTGGATCGTCGACGACGACGACAAGCGGGTCGGCCCCGACGTCGTCGGCCAGCTCGTCATCCGCGGCGCGACCGTGATGAAGGGATACTGGGGCAAGCCAGAGGCGACCGCAAGGAAGCTTAAACCTGGTCCTCTGCCCGGTGAACAGGTCCTCTACACCGGCGACTACTGCCGGATCGACGCGGAAGGGTACCTTTATTTCGTAGGTCGTGGCGATGAGATCATCAAATCCCGTGGCGAGAAGGTCGCGCCCAAAGAGGTTGAGAACGCGCTTGTTGGCATTCCAGGGGTGCGGGAGGCCGCCGTGATAGGCGTTCCGGACGAACTTCTTGGGCAGGCGGTGAAGGCGTTCGTCGTGATGGAGCAAGGAAGGTCCATCGACGAGAAACAACTGCAGAAGGAATGTCAGAGGCGCCTGGAAAATTTCATGGTCCCAAAATCAATTGTCATTGTACCCAGCCTGCCGATGACAGATACGGGAAAACTTAAGAAGACGGCTTTGTCATGAGGCGTTTTCCGCGAGACTTGGCGTCAATTTTCTTGTTTTAACCGGGGAAGCAAAATGTTGTCCAGCGAAGACAGGATAGAGACTTACAGCGAGAAAATTCGGGGGTTTCTGGCGTCCAACTTCTATGTTGCTGACGCTGAGGCTCTGGAAAACAATACGTCCCTGCTCGACCAAGGTATCGTCGACTCGACGGGAGTCCTGGAAGTCATCGGATTCATTGAGGAAACCTTTGGCATCGTCGTCGAAGACAGCGAGCTTCTGCCTGAGAACCTCGATTCCATCCAAGGGATTGCACAATACGTCATCCGAAAAAAGAACTGATCATAGCTGTCTCCCGAACGACAGCATTGGAAAAGCGGGTTGTCGTGAGCCAAGAAATCAGCGTCGAGGATGCCTACAGCAAAGGGCGCACCATCTTCATGGGGCTGGAGTTGCTCGTGGAACCTGGCGCGCTTGTGCCACGCCCGGAGACGGAACTGCTGGGCACAGCCGCCCTCGGCGCCTTGGATCAGTTGAGGACTGCAGAACCCCGCGTTATCGATATGTGCTGCGGCGCCGGCAATCTGGCATGCGCCATAGCGCACTATGCCCCCACCGCGCGGATCTGGGCGAGCGACCTAACGGATGGGTGCGTTAAAGCCGCGCGCCGCAACGTCGACCATCATGGATTGGCAGGGCGCGTTTCGGTGCTGCAGGGCGACCTGTTTGAGCCTCTCTCCGGCCCGGAACTTGTCGGCAGGATCGACATGATCGTCTGCAACCCGCCATACATCTCGGAAAAGCGGCTCGAGGGCGACCGCTCTCACTTGACCGAGCTCGAGCCGCGCGAGGCGTTTGCGGCTGGCCCTTACGGCCTGAGCATCCACATGCGGGTGATAAGAGACGCGCCGCAATACCTGCGGCCAGGTGGCATGCTGCTGTTCGAGGTTGGCCTTGGCCAGGACCGGCAAGTCGTGAGTCTGCTCAACCGCGCAAAGGCCTACGAGAATATTGGCACGATCTCGAACGAAGCTGGCGAGGGCCGTGTCGTTGTCGCCCATATGAAGAACCCCGATGAACCACGCGCGTCGAATGTCTGATCAGGTCACTTTCCTCATCCAACAGACATCAAAACGTGATCCGACAAAGGGCAAACCCCGTCGACCTTCAAATGGTCAATAAACGCTCGCTTTCCAGGGTCGGTTATCCCCAGCTTGTTCGTGGCGATTCACGATTTAGCGTCTGAGCGTCACGATTTTGCTGCATTTTGATAAAATTTGACGAATGTTAGCTTGATGTAATGTTCGGGGTGGGCGGGTCACAACGAAAGGTAAGATCTTGTCCTACGCTGACAGCGTCCACGAGGCCGTGCGACAATCTCGAGTGAGAGATCGCGCGTCGTGAGGGAACATCGTACGCAACATTTGCTCTCAGCCATGTCGGGTTGTTGGTCCGGGCTGGTTGGCATTGGTCTCTTTTCGGCGGTGATAAACATTCTAGCCCTGACCGGCTCCGTCTACATGCTGCAGGTGTATGACCGTGTGCTTCCCTCGCAGAGCGTTCCGACGCTCGTGGGATTTACGGTCGGCATGCTGGGCCTCTATGCCATATACGGGCTGCTCGATTTCGTGCGGCTTCGCTTGCTGGTTCGAATCGGCAATCGCCTGTACAGAAATCTGCAGCAGAAGGCCTTCACCATATCGCTGTCGGTGCCCCTGGTCGCCGGGCAGGACGCGAACCGGGTGCAGCCGCTTCGCGACTTGGACCAGCTGCGCGGCTTTCTCTCCGGCCTGGGGCCGACGGTTTTTTTCGACGCCCCGTGGATGCCGTTTTACATGGTGGTCATCTACCTGTTGCACCCTTCCCTTGGGCTACTGGCAACCGTCGGCGCCGTTGTTGTCGTGCTTTTGACCGTGGTCGCAGAAATTGCCGGCCGCGGCCCCGCAGCCCGAACTTCCGAAACACTGGTCGCGCAACGCGTCCTTGCCGATGCCGGCCGCCGCAACGCGGAAGTCGTTCAGGCGATGGGTCTCTCCGCCAGGCTTGGCCGACGCTGGGGAGAAGTCAGCCATGCCTATCTCAAGAACCAGGAACGGCTCTCCGACATCGTGGGCGGAACCGGATCATTGTCGAAGACACTCAGGATGGCCTTGCAATCGAGTGTACTCGGGCTGGGCGCTTATCTGGTGATCGGGGGGGACGCTTCCCCGGGTGTGATCATCGCGTCTTCGATATTGCTTGGCCGCTCTTTGGCGCCGGTCGACGCCGCGATCGCAAACTGGAGAGGATTTCTGGCCGCGCGCCGAAGCTATTCCGACTTGACTGCAGCGCTGGATGCTTTCGGTAGCCAAAGCGCTCCTATGGAGCTTCCCAGCCCGCGGGGGCAACTCTCCGTCGAGGAGTTGACGATAGCCCCCCCAGGCGCACAACGGCCTACGGTTCTAAATGTAAGCTTTCGCCTGGCGAGCGGCGCTGGGATGGCAGTCGTCGGCCCTAGCGGTTCCGGGAAGACAACGCTGGTGCGTGCCCTGGTCGGAGTATGGAAGCCAATTCGGGGAACGGTTCGATTGGACGACGCTGCTCTCGATCAGTGGAGTTCGGAACTGCTCGGTGCTCATATCGGCTATTTGCCGCAGGATGTCGAACTGTTCGATGGAACGGTTGCCGACAACATTTCGAGATTTGGTGGCCAGAGCGACCCAAAAGGCGTCATGGCAGCCGCTCGAGCGGCGGGTGTCGACAAGATGATCATGCGATTGCCTCAGGGGTTCCAAACACGAATCGGCGAAGGCGGGACGGCCCTGTCGGCCGGGCAGAGGCAACTGGTCGGATTGGCCAGGGCACTTTACGGCGATCCGTTTCTCGTCGTGCTCGACGAACCGAATTCCAACTTGGATTCAGACGGCGATGTTGCGTTGGCGGGGGCGATCCTGGCGGTGCGCCAGCGTGGCGGTATCGTAATCGTCGTGGCGCATCGCCCTTCTGCGCTCGTCAATATCGATCAGGTACTGGTCATGTCGAACGGGATGGTCCACGCATTTGGCCCGCGAGAAGATGTTCTCTCGAATGTCGTCCGCCCCTTCCCCCAGCCGGCAGTCGTTCCGCTGCAAAAAAATGCCGGCAACGCTTGAGGTCTTATTCCGTGTCTGACGCGACTATTTCTTATGCTCGTGTCGACGACGCAAGTCGTTGGCTCGGAACCAGGCTGATCAATGATCCGGATGGCATCCGTGCCAACCTGGCTCTGGGCTTGGCAACCACCGCCTTTCTGCTCGTTGGCGGAGGGACGTGGTTGGGACTAACCAAGATCGCCGGCGCTGTGATCGCGCCAGCGACCGTTGTGGTCGAAAGCAGTGTAAAGAAGGTCCAGCATCGGACCGGCGGCACCATCGGTGGGATCTTCGCCCAGGATGGTGATCATGTGCGTGCCGGCGCCGTGTTGGTCAGGCTTGACGACACGCTCACACGCTCAAACCTGCAGATCGTCAGTGAAGATCTCGACCGGGTCACCATCCGCCTGGCCAGGCTCGAGGCAGAGCGGCAAGGGCTGCCGGAAATGCAGATTCCACCCAGTCTGCGCGTGAGAATGAGCGACCCGCGGGTGGCTGCTCTTGTCAACGGGGAACGTGCCTTGTTTGAAAGCCGGGCTACGGCATTGGCTGGCCAAAAGGCACAGTTGCAGAGCCGCTCGATGCAACTTCGGCATCAGATTGACGGTCTCAAGGCTCAGCTTGCCGCGACGAACGACTCCTTGGATCTCCTTACCCGCAGCCTTGCCGACGTCCAAGCTCTTTACTCCAAGAAATTGGTGTCCAAGGAGCGACTGAGCAATGTCAGCCTGGAAGAGGCTCGTGCTCGCGGTGAGTCGGGGCGGCTTGTTGCAGCAATCGCTGAGGTGCAAGCCCACATCAGTGAAACGGACTTGCAGGTGCTTCAGCTCGACGAGCAGATGCGCAGCGACGTGACAAGCGAGCTCCGCGAAAACGAAGCAAAGCGCACAGAGCTCGAAGAGCGCAAGATAGTGGCGGACGACGAGCTCGCAAGGACGGATATCCGATCTCCCCAGACCGGGACGGTACAAGAATCCTCTATCCACACCGTCGGAGGCGTAGTTGGACCGGGGGAGGTGCTCATGGTGGTTGTACCCGACACCGACAACCTTGTCGTGGATGCGCTCATTCCGCCGACCCGGATGGATGATGTCCAGCCCGGGCAGCGGGTATCAATCCGCTTTCCCTCTTTCGACGTCGGAACGACACCCGTCTGCGAGGGTTCGGTGAAGCGTATCTCTGCAGATCTGATCAAGGATCAGGAACGCCAGCTTTCCTATTTTTCGGCTCGCATCCACGTCGACAACCAGGCCACCTGCCTGAAGGGCGAGAAAATCCTAAAGCCAGGCATGCCTGCCGAAGTTCACATAAGCACCGAGGAGCGCAGCGTCTGGTCGTATTTGCTTAAGCCATTGACCGATCAGATTTCCCGGGCCTTCAAGCAATAGCGGGACCGCAAACGCGGCCCCCTACTGGCTTGCTGCACGTCCCAGATCGCTGCTGAACCTCACCTCGATCGTATCTCCCGGAAGCACTTCTGAATCTTCTTCGACGAGTTGTTTGCGCCATTCTTCACCAATCTTGCGCACGATGGTGATCTGGGTCTGAATGGCTTCTCCGCTTACCGGCAACGGCAGAGCGGACGCGCCAGCGGGCTGTAATTTCTGGCTGGTGGCGTGGAGCCTTGCGGTGGTATCGGCAAGACGGACATCGGTATCCTTCAACTCGGTCAGCAAACCGATCCTTCGCAGGTTTTCATTGCGCTCGCGTTGCCTGAGATAATCTTCCTGCTGGCGTCGCGCCCGCATGAGCTCGACCGATGTCTGAAGCTGCCCATTGGAAGAGAGAAGCGCGGAGCGCCTGACGTCAGACAGCCTGGCGTTGGTCAGATTGCCTGCTTGAAACAATTTCGTCACCCGAGCCAGGTCATCCTCATCCGCCTTGACCCCGTCGCTCTCGACCTGCTGGCGCTTGGTCAGAACGTCGATCTGCGCCGCGGCATCCTTTGCGCCCTGATCAACGTAGCTTTGTTCCTGCTGGAAGTTATCGAGAGAGATCTTCAGCGCCTCTCTTTCGGCGTCGGCAATGGCCGAGCTGAAGGCGGCAGACAATGGCGACCCTTGGGGGGGCTTGGTATCGAAACTTGGCTGATCCTGCAGTTCGGCGCGAATGCGAGCACTGTGGTAATAGTCGCGGGTGTATTCCCCCCAAAGCGATTCATAGTCGCGCTGCAGATCAA
Organism: Mesorhizobium sp. B2-8-9; assembly: GCF_006439475.1. NCBI lineage: Bacteria > Pseudomonadati > Pseudomonadota > Alphaproteobacteria > Hyphomicrobiales > Phyllobacteriaceae > Mesorhizobium > Mesorhizobium sp. B2-8-9. Next base: position 107,953 of record NZ_VFTQ01000002.1, read on the forward strand.
CCGGGTCAGGACCGGTCTGATTTACGCGTGAGCGCAGAAGGCTGAGACCGCCAGACACAGCAATCGCCTGTCTCACCGTCATGAGAGGCCGATATGCCTGCTGGCCGGGAGTGAGCACCTCGCCAGTCACGTAGATCGGGCGATATTCCGCGACTATCGCGGTCACGTCGCCAGGTTGGACAACGATCATCTGCTCTCGCCCATCGGGCAAACGCTGCTGAAATATCTTGGTAGGCAAGATCGTTTCCATGCGGGCCTGCAGCTCGGCAGGCGTCAGACCGCCGATGGATATCTTCCCGACTTGGGGAAGCGCAATCGTACCGTCCATCTGGATTACCGCACGTTGAGTTCGTTCCGGTATCGAAGAGATTCCTATTTCGACGATGTCGCCGGGGGAGAGATGGTAGGCTGACCGGTCGTCCGCCGCGGAGGCAGCATCAACCGCAGCCAGCACACCTATCGCTGCAAGAAGATTTCGGTTCATGAATGCCATCGGTGACATCTCCATTCAGTTCGACTTCGCCTCTTCCGACCAGTCGACGCGGGTGACGAAATCATAAACAGGTCCGCCGGGCACACCCCAGTTGCTGGACCAGATTACCTGCGAGCCATCGGGCGACGGCGAGGCATGGGTCTCGCTGCGGTAGTCGAAATCAACGCTGCGCGTTTGCGCTATGCGCCGAACCTCTCCGCTGCCATCGAGGCGCAGCGCGATAACCTCTCGTGCATAGGGTGCCATTTCCGGACGCGCCGAAACCACATTCGGGTCGCCGCCGTAGCTCAGGAACACCCAGCCAGGTTTGTTCAAAGCACGCAGAGAAGCATGCGAGGCCTCGCCGTATTTCATAAGCGAAGTTACTTTCCCGTCAGACAGCCGGCGTTTGATCACCTGATAGCTGTCCGGATAGGATTTGCTGATGCCGACGTAGATCTCGCTCCCATCGGCGTCGACCGTCATGTCGCCATGCCCCGGCCGATGATGCTCTGTCCACTGCTGGCCTGGAGCGCCGTCGATCGAAAATATAAACGACTGTTCGGTGCCGTCCGCCAGTGCCTGGATGCAGAGAATATTTTCGCCCAGAGGAGAGATCGAACAGTTCTCATTGACCCCAGCAAGCCGCCCAAGTGCGATATCGGCAAACTTGCTATGCTGCTTGAGATCGTACGCGAAGACGACCTCGGCACCGTCCGATCGACGTGCACGCACTGCCAGGCGATTACCGTCTCGGCTCGGGTTGCCTTTGCCTGGTCCGAAGTGCAGATCCCGATAGTCCTTTGAATCGAACAGCACATCCTCGTGATTGGTCCGCGGCGCCCAGGTCGATATTCGCTGGCCTCGAACGCAGATCATCAGATCCGCATTTTGGGGATGCCACTCACATTCGCCCGATCGATCGCGCATCAGCAGCGGTAGGAATGTGTGTCCGTCGAAAAAGCACATCCCGTTGCAGCCGTTGGTTATAACGAGAAGGCTCTGGTCCGCATTCCAGGCTTGGGCGCTGGAATAACGGTGGCTGCAATAATCTTTTATACACGCGACCCCATTTCCAAGCGGCCCGGATTTTGTGATCCGGGTGAATGTTTCCCCAAACGCGGGATCGACCGTAGGACGCAGATAGTCCGGCAACTGCATCGCCGGCGTCGCAACAAAGTGCGTTGACGTATTGCCCGCCTGGCTTGCGGCAGCATGCGGACCAAGCCACGCGACAGCGAAGATCATCGACAACACATGCCGGCGACGACAAGTCATGTCATGTAGCCCATTTCCCGGCGCACCCGCCCCTCGCTAAGACGCGCTTTCCACCATGATATGGTGCGCTCCAACCCATCTCGCAGATTGGTACGGGCTCGCCACCCGGTCTGCGTTTCGAATTGCGTCGAGTCTGCAAGCAACGCGCGAACCTCGGAGTTCTGTGGGCGCAAGCGGCTTTCATCTCGATAGACAGGCTTCTTCGATCCGCTCAACTCGACCACCAGGTCCAGGACTTCCGCGATCGTCGCGGCACGCTGGCTTCCGGCATTGTAGGCATGGCCGAATTTGAGTTCCGCCACGCCTGCGGTCAGGAATGCTGCCGCCGTGTCTTCAACAAAGGTTAGATCGCGGATAGGGCTCGTATCCCCGACCATGATAGCCGAACAGTTCTTGTCGAGGGCCTGCCTGATTATGGTCGGCACTATCGCCCTCTCGCTCTGGCGTGGGCCGTAGGTATTGAATGGCCGCAGAGTTACGACGGGAACGTCAAATGACCTGGCGTAGGCTTCGGCCATCATGTCGGCACCGATCTTCGATGCCGAATATGGAGACTGGCCCTGCAGCGGATGAGACTCCTTGATAGGCATGGTCAGCGCCGTGCCGTAAACCTCGCTGGTCGAGGTGTGCACGACGCGTTCCGTGTCCCACTGACGCGCTGCCTCGAGAACATTCATCGTGCCCATGACATTGGTTTCCACGTATGACTGGGCAGCCGCATACGAATATGGAATCGCGATGAGAGCAGCCAGATGGAAAACCACAGCTTGGCCGCGCATGATCCTGTTCAGGAACGCGCTGTCGCGCACGTCGCCACGCACGGATTTCAGGTGGGCTCGGATGTTGTCCGGCAAATCGTCAAGCCAGCCGTGACTGTCGAACGAATTGTAGAGCGCCAATGCTGTGACATCCGCTCCATTGCGGACCAGCGCCTCGGTGAGATGCGATCCGATAAATCCATCGGCGCCCGTGACCAGTACCTTTTTGCCTTTGTAGTCCATGACCAATCGTCCCTCTTGCCATGTCCACTCTGACGGTGACACTCACCGGAGTGTCAGCCCGAATGCGCTTTAGTCGCGATCGGCGACGGCGGTACCCGGCCGACAACGGCTAGAAAACCGCGAGCCATCCAGACGGCGTCAGCCACCAGAGTTCGCTGCGGATAATAGGAAAGGTCGATCATGGCCTTGGCGGGAAACAGGGTCTCGCGATAGTACTGCACCGGATCCGTGAACTTCGGATAGAAATTCGCTTCGTTGCGGAAGAGAACCTGGCTCGGACCGAGTAACCCAGGCTTGTACTGCAAAACAGCCTCGGCGCCGCCGTGGAAACAGTCGGCGAACGCCAGGCTCTCCGGCCGCGGTCCAATGATTGCCATGTCGCCTATGATTACATTCCACAGTTGCGGCAATTCATCGAACTTTGTCGCGGCGAGCACGCGCCCTATCGTTGTCATGCGCTTGTCGTCGGCGACCGTCAGCGCGAGGCCGTGGGGATCGCATCGCACATCGAACTTGCGGAACTTGTACATGCGAAAAGGCTGAGCCCCGGCGCCCAAGCGGGTTTGTGCAAACAAAACCGGCCTACCGCCCTCGGCCAGAAGGGCGATGGCGATCAGCAGCATCAGTGGCGCAAACAAGACCGCAGCAACGCTCGCAATGGCAATGTCGATCAAACGCCGCACAGACCCATGGGCCGAGACTGCAACGTAGTGTCGGTGGAGGGATTGATCTGTCGCATTCATGCGGCCGTTCCTGCTTTGGTACAGCCGTTCACCGCAGTTGCCAGAGCCTCCACAACCGCTTCGACCACCGCTGAGGTCATCTGCGGGTGAAGTGGAATCGTCAGCTCCCGCTGAGCAAAGTCTTCTGTTCGCGGCAATTGGGTCCCGGGAAAAAGCTCGCGGTACAGCGTCATCCGGTGCACGGGCGGATAGTGGATCGTTGTTTGGATTCCCTGGTTGCGCAGTTCGTCGATAACGGCTTGCCTGTCGGCATATCGCGGTAAAAGTATCGGCATGATGTGGTGCGCCGATCGCCGCGATTCACTGAATGGAACGATTATTGCCGGGCAGTGCATTGCAATGAGTCGCCGATAAAGGACGACGAGGATACGCCTTACTTCGTTCCATTCTTGCAAGTTTCCTAACTGGACAAGTCCGATTGCGGCCCGCATCTCGTCCATACGATAATTGAACCCAAGCATGGTGACGTCATACTGCGGCGTGCGGCTGTTCAGCCGCTGGTGTGTGCCGGTGGTCATCCCGTGCCCGCGCGCTTGGCGAATCCTTTCGAGCAGTTCATGGTCTTGGGCGATTACGGCGCCGCCCTCGGCGGTTGTCATGTTCTTGTTGCCGTAGAAGCTGAAGGCCGCGGCAACGCCGAAGGTCCCTACTTCTCTCAAGCCAGGAGCATGCGCCGCGTCTTCAATGATGTGCAGTCCCCGAACACGAGCGAACCTTTGCCATTGTTCTCGATTGGCCAGATACCCGGCGAAGTGAACGAGAATAATGGCCTTCGTTCGCGGCGTGCATCGAGCCTCGGCTTCCGCAAGCGACATCAACGGCAAGTCGGCTGACTCAATATCGACAAAGACGGGAGTTGCACCGACATAGAGCACTGAGTTCGCGGTCGCCACGAAAGTTAGCGACGGAACCAGCACCTCATCGCCCGGACCAATGCCAAGTCCGTGCAAAATGAGATGAAGCGCCGCGGTACAGGAACTCACCGCAACGCAATCGTCCGCGCCATGCATGCGGGCAAACGACTCTTCGAACAATCGAACCTGCTCGCCCATGGTCAACCAGCTGCTATCAATGACCTTTGATAGAGCCGCCTTCTCCGGAACACCCAAAATCGGGGCACTGACCAAGAGCATGGTGACCTCACTCCCAAATCATCATTCGTGTTTGAGTTTCTCGCCGTTTGTCAGGCAGCCGCTGCCGCGACTTCGATCGAAGCCGACTGCTCTTCCCAAGAAATGGCTTGAGCATTCTGGAAATCGTCGACGCGGCCGATATCGAGCCAGAGTCCCTCATGCTTGTAGACATGGACGACCGTGCCTTGCTGCATCATCTGCAGCATCAGGTCGTCGAATCCGAATGGAATGCCGGAGGGAATAAAACTCAGAACATCCGGATTCATGCAGTAGATGCCCATGCTAACGAGATGAGAAAGCGTCGGCTTCTCGCGGAACATCTGCACTGCATTGTCGACTTCGTCGATGACGCCGAAATCCATCTTGATAAGACGGTTGGCGGTAGCGATGGTCACCGGATCCTTGTGCTTGCGGTGAGCAGCTGTGAATCGGCTGAGGCTAAGATCGGTGAGAACGTCGCCGTTCAGCACGATAAAGGGTTCGGTTAGTTCATCTCGGATAAGCGACAGTGGCCCGATGGTGCCCAGCGGCTCCATCTCCTGAGTGTACCGTATTTTCAGGTTCCATTGCGAACCATCACCGCACACGCTGCGGATGAGATGGCCGAGATACCCGGTCGTGATGTAGACCTCTTCAATGCCATTGCGTCGCAGCCACTTGAGAAGCAGCTCGAGCACCGGCCGGGCACCAATTGGCATCAGCGGCTTCGGCAACACCGACGTAAAGGGACGAAGTCGTGTTCCCATCCCACCGCATTGAATAACCGCTTTCATCCGATCCTCCATAGTTCAACGCCGCTTCAATGGTTGGTGCCTGGGTAGACGTGTTCAGACCTCTTCCGACTATGGGTCGGATAGAAAAGTCGCCACGTGTCCGTCCCGAGCATCTTATGAAGAACGGTAAGTGAGCGTTCGAAGGATGTCGTCGTGCAATCGAATGGCACCAATCCATTGCCTCCGCAGGTTCAGCGACTAGGCCGGTCCGCCCTGTCCGCCGCGAGGCACGATGGCGCCGAATATGCCGACCTACATCTGCAAAATAGCTTGGCCACGAGACCTTCAAATGCCCCAGTGCGGACCTCAGAATCCACCTGCTGGAATTTACGTCTCGCTACCGCTCAAACAGCTGATGTCACATGGAATTTGGTAGTTGGCCATAGACGCGCCTGATCGCGATGTTGGCTTTCTGACAAAGGCAGAGACGGTGCGATTCAAGCCGGTTGAACGGTCCTCGGAAAAAAAAAGAGATTTTTCCGCCATAGAGGAATATATTAGCAATACGGCGCGCAAGTGGTGCGGATTTCTGGGCGTTCGACGAGTGGTTGGCCACCGCCAAGGCCATTCCCCGATTGATCGTTTAGCCGCATTAGGCGTTTCAGGGCCCGCTTTGTAGGGCCTGCGTTGGGGTGGAATGCAAATGTATCGAGTCGTCATTGCGGACGATCACGGTCTGTATCGTCGTGGGCTGAGTTTGGCGCTCAAGGCCGAGCTCCCGGAACTGGAAATATTCGAAGCTGGATGTTTTGATGCCGCTGCCAGTGTCCTGGCTCAGCGGGACATCCATCTTGCCATTCTGGATCTGAACATGCCGGGACTGTTCAACCAGCAAGTGCTCGGCGACGTTTTGTCAGCGTATCCGGACACCCGTTTTGCAATCGTTTCCGGCAATGATTCACGAGCGGAAATATTGAAAGCCCTGTCGATCGGGCTGCACGGCTACATCGTGAAATCTCAGACGGACCAAGAAGTGGTGTCGGCAGTGCGCGAGATTCTGGCAGGCCGCATCTATGTGCCGGCGCTGTTGTCTCGACCTTCCGGGGGACCCGGCTCACACGCACCCCAATCGGCGAGGGCATGGACCCAACGGCGGATGGGAGCGGCCAGCCTAAGCAAGCTGACTTCAAGGCAACGTGACGTGCTCAAGCTGATGGCGGAAGGCTTTTCAAACAAGGAGATAGCTCGCGATTTGGACATTTCCGAAGCAACGACAAAAATTCACGCCGCTGCGGTAATGCGTGAGCTGGGAGTACGCAACCGCACCGAGGCAGCCGTCGCGCTACAAAACTGGCGTTCGAAATATATCGACTAGGGCGCGATTTCACGTCGAGACAGCCGCAGCGAGTATCGTAGACCGCCTTCAAATATTTCCAGCTTCGAGGCATGGCCGATAAGCGGCGCGGTGTTGACGCCCAATATCATCGAACCAATGCCATGGCCGATGTTCTTGGCCTTCCTGCGTCTTCCCGATTCTATCCAATCGAAGACGACGTCATCGCTTTCTCCACTATCGGCCCATCTAACCTCAAGGCGCCCTCGGGAACCGCCAAGCGCGCCGTGTTTGACAGAGTTCGTCGTAAGCTCGTGAACAACCATTGCGAAGGTTTCGGCAGCGCCGCTTGACATCATGACGTCAGGGCCATGGGTCTTTATCTTTCGCGTTTCCATGTAGGGCAACAGTTCCTGGACCACGAGATCCCGGAGCAATACCGAACTGTCGGTGCGACCGGAGATCATCATATGCGTGACTTCAAGCGCTCGTATCCGATCGATTAGGTCCTCCTTGAACTTCATGACATTGTTCGCCGGAGCACCAACCATTTTGACCAGCGCTATCACGACCGCGAAAAGATTGCTGAATCGATGGCGCTGTTCGATCAAAATACGGTCCCGTCTCCTGACCGTGGCACGCAAAAGCGTGGTCTGCCGACGTTCAGTCAGGTCAGCAGCTATCCCGATCAGCAGCTGCTGATCATGATACCGCTCCTCCCGTCCGCGCAGAGCGACCCAACGAATAGGTCCATCCGGACGTCGCACCCTTATCTCAACGTCGTAATTCGTGGTCGCGCCGGATTCTTTGGGGAGTGCAAGCTTTGGCCAGTCCGCGGGATAGACGACTGCAGCTAGCTCGTCTATCGGCCAACTGGTGGCGCGCGGCAGGCCTAAGATTTCCCAAAATTTGTCGGAACCCGTGACGACGCCGCTTTTGAGGTCGACTTGCCAGGTTCCCAACCGCCCCGCCGAAAGCGCCAGATCAAGCCGTTCCTTCTGAACCCGGATCGCTTCGCGCGCCGTCCGTCGTTCCGAGATGTCATCGACAACGATGATCGCGCTCTCTGAAAGGAGGCCGTCGGAACGGTACGACGATAGGTTCAGGCGAGCCCAGAATGTGGACCCGTCCTTCTTCTTCAATCGGGCTTCCATATCGAATGGCATCGCGGACTTGCCTTGATCGGCAAGCGCTTCAACAACGCTATCGCGATCATCGGGATGAACAAGCTGCGCAAGCGGAAATTGAGCAAGCTCGGCTTCGGTATATCCCGTCAGCTCACAAAGACGTTTGTTGGATTGCAGAAGCTCGCCTTTTTCATTCGTGTTCGCAAAGCCGAGGGCCGCACGCTCGAACACCGAACGGAAGCGGCTCTCGGTGGCCTCGACGGCGGCCAGTCGAGTTTCGGCGACCTTCAGGGCCTCGCTAAGGTCCTGCCGCAAGCGGTGGAACATGAAGGCGATCATGAAGCCGGAAACCAGGAGAAAGATTGCTCGCGGCCAGTCCTCTGCGGGAATCGAACCGCGCAGAAGTCGTTCGGCCCCGAGGCTGGCGGCGACTGTCACGAGAGTTGCAATGATTGCACCGCGACGGCCAACAAGATATGCAGCGACAACTATAGCTGGAATAGATGATATGAAGGTTGCTTCAGTTTCCGTCTGAATTAAGTTTGTTATTACGAATATTAGCGTGAAAACTAGCACCAGCATGGAAGCCATGTGAGCTAGCGAGATGCCCTTCAAGGCCGAAACCGTTCTACGCAGATGCAGCCCCATACCTCACAGACTACAACTTTCGGATTAGTCCGTCGAGCCTAGAACTCCACCGCCTGATCTAATACCACTGCCGGATTGCGGCCCTCAAATCCAAGCTTACTATCATTCACGAAGAGCGTCCGGTCCGCCTGGACTCTTTGTAAGAGAGCATGAAGAAACCGATGCAAGCCTCTGAGATCAAAGATTTTTGGCAGAGAAATCTGTCTTGGAGTCAAGCGTAACGATTGGAGATCTTAGCGGTTTTCGGCCAACAGGGGTGGGAAGGCAATGTCTTTCATTGATAGGCACAACGATACCGTTGCGAATAAGCGCCATATTGAATTGAGCACTGCTTACGGCAGTGTCGCTCGCCTGGCACGCTACACGTCGGACAGGCAGGGCACAGCATGTGCGTCAAAGCGTCGGAGCCTGGAATCCGTCACCGGGATGCTGGACCGCATTGGCTGTGGCTTCCTGGTCCTCAATCGCGAGAAAAAGGTGGTGGAGTGGAACATTGCCGCTCAAAGCACCTTTGAACGGCAGGGTGAGACGGCCGGCACGGCTCCGGAGCTTACGGCTGCGCTGAGGCGGCTGGTCGCGAACGTTCCAACCAACTTCCTGCCAGGTTCGTTGTCATGGGTGGTGATCCGCACCACTGACGATCGGCCGGTGATACTCAATGAGGGCGGGGTGATTGCGCCCGACGGTACAAGTATCGTAGCGTTGTTAGACCGGGAGACCCGGTCCTCGGCTAATCCGCAGACATTGCAAAAGATGTTCGGCCTCACGAGCGCTGAAACTCAGCTTGCCATGAGGTTAGCTCAAGGGGACGCACCATTGGAAATCGCCCGCAGCTGGCATCTCAGCCGCACCACGATCCGGTCCCAGCTTGCCTCGCTTTTTGCCAAAACAGAAACCAAGCGCCAGGGTGAACTGGTAGCTCTGCTCGGACGAATTTCCGTATTGCCGTGATAATGCCGCCTCGACCGCGAGGCGGCGCGTGTCCGGTATGTTGGTTTGGCATTGCGTCTGTGCGAGCGCATCCCTGCCTGATCCAGATATAGCCGAGGATCTCGATGCAGAAAATTCGAAGCGGGGCAATTCGTCATGGCCGGACATAATCCCAAGACCGCGGGCATGCTTGACGCACAACCTGACAAATCCAGTTCAACAGGAACGAAATACGGTCGATCCAGTCCGGATATGGCGGTTATGCAGCTGGCACGAAAAGGTCCTGTTGTAGTCACCGGCGCCGCAGGCTTTATTGGGTTTCATGTGGCATCGCGGCTTTTGCGTCACGGTGCGCGGGTCATAGGCGTGGATAATTTCACGCCCTACTACGATCTAAAGCTCAAGGAAGCGCGTTTTGCGCACCTCTGCGCGGAGCCAGGTTTCACTCCGATGCGTATGGATCTGGCGGACCGATTGTTGGTGCAAGCTTTGTTCTCCGACTTTCAACCGCAATATGTCGTCCACTTGGCTGCCCAGGCGGGCGTGCGTTACTCTCTTGTCGACCCGCATGCCTATGTTCAGTCCAACATCGTGGCGTTTCTCAATGTTCTAGAGGGTTGCCGGCACTTCGATATCAAGCATCTGGTCTACGCTTCGTCCAGTTCGGTTTACGGCGCCAACCAAACCATACCTTTTTCCGAACATGGCGGCGCTAACCATCCAATAAGCTTCTATGCCGCCACCAAGCGCTCGAATGAAGCCATGGCGCATTCCTATAGTCATCTATTTCGCTTGCCGGTGACAGGATTGCGGTTCTTCACCGTCTACGGACCATGGGGCAGGCCCGACATGGCTGTCTACGCGTTTACCCACGCCATCGCCGAAGGACGCGTGATCGAGGTGTCCAATGCCGGCCGTGTCTGGCGAGATTTTACCTACATCGACGATATCGTCGAAGGGGTGGTTCGAATACTCGCAACGCCACCGTGTGCCGACCAGAATTGGGACGGTCACGCGGCTGATCCAGCCACCAGCTCAGCCCCATATCGCCTGTACAACATTGGCAATGACCGGCCAGAGGAGATCAATAGGCTAATCGCGATCATAGAGACAGCCGTAGGTCGCAAAGCTCTCAGGAGGGATGTGCCTTTGCCTCCAGGTGATGTTCTCGAGACGCGCGCCGATGTAGGCGATCTTCGCCGGGCCGTAGACTTCGCGCCGGCGACCACGCTCCAGGATGGCGTTGCCCGTTTCGTCGAATGGTATCGACACTTTCATGGAAGCGCGACGGACCCTGAGACGGAGCAACAAACGCTCGTGTCAGCGTAGATTGCCGGCAGTTCGCGCTGCTCACTCAGACCCGCGCGATCGGCTCACTGGCGTCGCCTGAAGGTGCGGCTCCCTCTCAACGCGCTCGCCTCGCTAATCGGCAAGAACGAGGCATTCTCTGCGCCTCTTTCGTTTGGCGTTTCATCGAGACGCCGATACGCAAGCCCGCCAATCCGTACGTACCTTGATGCCTGCGTTAGAATGGATCACATCGCGCCAGCCGGGGTCTGTCGCCGGTCACCAATCCCAGAGCATCGAGTCAGCGCAAGAACCAAGTCCGCTGGGTGCTTTCGACCGTGCGGCGGTTAAAAGACGTAATCGCGTAGATCAGTCCGGGCGTGATCTTCAGTCGCTTGCGAATATAAATCGCCATGGCGACGTTCCATACGACCAAGGCAAGCGCCAGCCCTATTGCTGCGCCCAGCGGACCGTAGATCTCTACTCCTATGGCACAGCCGACGACACCAAAAGCTGCCCCAAGGATCATCGTCACAGCGGCCGCCCATTCGTTTCCGGTCATGGTCAAGAGATTGAGCTGCGGTCCGCACAGGGCCACGAATACGTAGCCGAGCATTAGCACCCGCGCGATCGGTGCTCCAGTTCCGAAATCCTCACCGAACCAGCTTAAAAGCGGCCGAACAATCAAGAGCAACGGGATTGCCATTGCTATTGCGGCACCGGAGGAAAGCAGGGCAGCTCGTGAAAACAGCTCTTGCAAACCTCTTCGGTCGTTTTTTGCGTAAAGCGTAGCTGCCGTCGGCGAAAACATTGTAGAGACGGCCACCAACGAGAGACCGACAAGCAACGCGACATTGAGCCCCAGGGCGAAAATGCCTGCGTCGCGTATGTGGCCGGTCCAGCCGAGCACCATTACCCCCGCTCTGTTGATGAAGACGTCAAGACCCGCCATCAGCATGATAGGGGGGACCGCCGACCACCAATCCTTGGACGCATCGGCAGGTTCAGCATGTCGTAAACCCGGCGGCTGAAATCTTGCCAACAGGACAAAGACGAATGCGACTGTTACGGCCGAACTCGTCAGCACCGCTTGCATGACCAACGGTGCATTCAGAGTCCACGAACCGGACAAGGCGGCGACACTTAGCAATGTGAGCAGCAGTCCATCACGCACAATGCGTTCTGGCAGAAGGGCAGAAACACCGCCGCCGAAGGCACGGATGAGAGCCGCGCCCAAGGCTGAAGTCGTGACGAGCGGAACGGCGGCCATACCCAAGAGCTGGCTGATCTCAAGTTCCCTGTTGTGTGAGGACGAAGACAGAAAGATGTAGGTCGCCCCTGCCAAGCCGAATAGAGACGCCACTGCCAACGAGCGTTGAAAGGCAAATCTGATTATGCCGTGGGCCAGGTCCAGGCGCCCCTGGGCTCTATAGGCAGATACAAAGCGCAACAACGATACGTTGAAGCCAAGGGTTGCGAGATATGCGAGCACCGATGTGGTTGAAAGGACGTAGGAGTAGATACCATAGCTGGTAGAGCCTACGATACGAGCAATCAGCAATTGCGCCAGGCTGGTTAGACCTGCCCCGGTCACATAGATCATGAGCGCAAAAACGGTGGCATAGCCCAGGCTACGGTTTATTTCTTGCTTCCCGAGCGTTACCGCATCGCTTCCAGCTGCGGAATTTACGGGGTTCTGTATTGTTATGGTATCCACGCCGTCATCAAGGTAGGCATTGTCTACCGTCAGCGGCTGCGATGAGTGGACAACTTGATGTCGGTACATGGGAGTGACCTGATCGCGGGCCATCTTGAAGGCGATCTTGCGGCTGACGAGTTCAACGCTTTTCGACAACGATCGGTCGTCGAGGGTTTCAACGGAGATTGTTTTCCTGTCGGTTGCCACAAGGATGTCGTTGATATTTTGAAACACTCCGAAAGCTCGCATGCTCGCTTCGAAATCCGCATCGAGAATGCGTTCGGCCGGAGCCGCTTGCATCATTCGCTCCCGCAACCGCGCCTCGGCTGCTGCACGAGGCAATACCACTCGCAAGGTAAAATCCGCGGTAGGAGTGATCTTCAGCGCTCTTGCAATCGCAACGTTGTCGACGCACCCGTGAAAAATCGACAGTGAAGCAACAGCCTGCACGTATCCCTGGTCGAATATTGTAATCTCTCTGCACTGTCGCGCTTGGTCCCAACGATTGGAAAGGTTTATGATTTTTTGCCAGACCCGAGCTCGCCAAATAAATTTCCTTGGCTCAATCGCCTTTAGCATCGACGACGCGATCGACAGATATTTTATCAAATCCGACGTATAGAAGAACAGTTTTGCAGTTGAAAATATTGCAGTAAATACTCTATAGATAAACATAAATATCCCGAGATCTACACTCCTTGACCTTCTACTTGCTTTATGACTGAAGACAACCTTCGTAGCGTAGCCCTGCCCACGCAACGATTTGGCAAGCGCATGGGCAAAGACTGCTTTACCAGCACCAGGCGGTCCAAAGAGTTCGATAATCATTTCTCGCGACCCAGTGGGCTTGAGGGCTTTATCGTTTTCCGAACAGCAGAAGATCGCCACTGTCCCCAAAATGATATTTGGCGTGCTGCTTGAGATTTACTCCAGTGAGAGCAATCCCTACCGGAGCGGATCTCGAACCATCAGGCTGCAGCGATTCCAGAATACCGCGCGCGACACTGCGCGGTGTCTTGGCCCACCGGACAGCAAAGATAACGGCATCTGCCCAACTGCTGAGCAGTCGGGATTCCGGACCGTGCAACCCTGGCGGCCCGTTGAGAATGACGAGATTGTACACGGCGCCCAGCTTGTCCGCGAAGTGTCGCGGCACATCGACGTCGACCAACAGCTTCAAAAGATCGTCCGAAACTATGGGTGAGGCCATGAAATCGATGCCGATACCGGGCATGCTCACAACAGCCTCGTCTAACTCGCAGCGGCCCCTCACATAATCCGCAAACGACTTATGCGGCTTGGAAATGCTGAATTCGCGCACAAAGTCGTTGGTCAGTTGCTTATCCTGCGGGTCAAGATCGATGAACAGGACATTGCTGCCCAGGCGTGTGGCCGAGAGCGCCAAGCTCCATGCCAGCTCTGTTTTCCCATCACCTTTATCGCTGGAAGTGACGAGCACCATCTGCGACGATCGTCCGGGGGCCGGTTCGGGTGCCACATTGATCAATAGCGACAAGGCAGCGCGGCCATAGGCGGAATTTTTCTGGCTTAGAATGAGGGTCTGCAAGCGCTTCGCACTCGCTCTTGATGCCCTGGGCAATAGCCCAACGGAAGGGAAGCCGAGCGCTGCTTCTGTCTCAGCCTCACCGCGCATTGTGCGGCTCATGCGATTTTTCAAGAGAACCAAGACGCCCCCGATGAGGCCGAATACGACCATACCCGGCGGGATGAGGAAGATCGGTGAAAGGCTCTTCGGGTTGCTCGGTGGCCATGCCGCCGAAATTATCGAAACTCCCGCAGACGGAACCGCGATGCGGTTCCTCAAATCCTGTTGCCTGTTCAGAAGATCATTGTACCGCTGCGTCAATATGGTGACTGCCGGCTCCAATGCGTGAAGCCCGGAAAGCCTGCCTGCCGTGTCGGCTACGACCGCGTCAAGCACATTCTTGCGCGCCTCCAGAGCGGAAACCTGCGCGCGATAGATGTCGGCTTCCGACTTGATGCGTTCGATGCTCTGTTCGATTTCGCGCTTGACGGCAACATTCAGATCCGCATCGGCCGCGGCGCCGCCCTGCCGGGCTATCAGATCGCTCAGCGTCGGCGATCCGATTGCGCTCGCAAGCGTGGCGCTCGTGGCGCCGGAGCGTTGCAATTCTTGTATATGCTGAACACGGGCCTCGGCTGTGGAGAGGTTTGCGCGAGACAATGACAGTTGCTGATTAAGGTCGGCCGTGTCGCGGACGGCATTGTCAACGGCACCCTGGTCGACAGTCCCGTGACTTAGCCTGTATTTTTCAAGACGGTCGGTCGCTTGCGCGAGATCGGACTGCACACCAGGCAGCGCAGCGACGACGGATTCGAGCTCCAACCTATCAGCGGCCTGAGCAGTCCGCGCGAGGTCCTGGACATACACTTGCGCGAATGTGTTGGCCACGAATGCCGCCCGGACGGGATCCGGATCGGTAAAGCCGATGGTAATGACTCGCGATCGCAGTTCCTGCCCGACCCTGACGTAGCGCCTCAACGCCTTCAGCCTCGCAGCCTCCCTGCCCTCTGGGGTCATGTCAGCGTGATCCGGCCAAACCCCGGCCAAGAATGCACCTGCAAACGATTGCGATTCGGCTGGGGAAGCGGCGTTTTGCGCCGCGGCGCCGTTGAGGTTGGCCTGCCGATCGGGCGTTGCCTTGTAAATTGCGTCAATTACCCGACGCAGATGAGATTGCGAGGCCAGCATCGTCAGATGGTTGTCAATGCTGGTATCGAGCATATCCTGACCGCCCGTCGGCTGAGGAGCGCTTCTGGTCGGATTGTCGACGATGATTTGCGTGGTGGCCTCATACAGCGCCGGCCGGGCGAAGCCGGCTAGACCCGCAACCGCACCGCCCAAAACGACCATTGCGACCAAAAACCATTTGCGCGCCGCCAAGGTAACCAACAATTGGCCGAAAGGGGTCAGCTCTTCTCGGGGGTCACGCAGCGAACGCCGCATGCGCGGATTGGGCTCTCGCACTTCGACGCGCATCTCTGTGGCGCGCGGTAGCTTTGTTCGCCTAGCTATCGAACCTTCCATTTTAAACTCCCGTCATTTCAAGCATGCGCGACTGTCTCGCGGGCACTGGAAGCCGGTTGGCGTCGGCGCGCCATGCCAGGAACATCAATGTTGCCCAAAGATCCCGGGAATGATCCCGCTTTCCGTTGACATGATCGCGCCAGCACGTCTGGACCTTATCGATGTCCAGAAGCCCATCCCCTGAGTGGCGCATGTCGGCGAACAGGTCACTCGCCCATGCACGCAACGGTCCTGTCAACCAGACCGCAATCGGAACATCGAAACCCTGCTTAGGCCTATCTATCAGCCGCCGGGGAACGTAGCGATGCAACAACCGTCGAAGCAGCCACTTGCCTCGTCCATGGCGGACCATTGCATCCGGTGGCAGCCGCCAGGCGAATTCAACGACGCGATGGTCGAGCAGCGGGCAGCGGCCTTCCAGCCCGTTCGCCATGCTGGCTCGGTCCAGCTTCACCAGGATGTCGCCGGGCAGATATCCTGCCATGTCGTTGTAGAGGAGCCGGGACAGCAAATCGTCGAGTCGCGGAGTTCGCCGAGTTGACGCCCGGTGGCCAAATCGGGTCAGGCTTGTCGTCGATGACCCTGTCAGACGCTGGTACAGTTCTTCCTGGTCCGAAGCGGCGAGCAATTGAGCCAATCGCTCCAGCCGATCACCGCGCAACGCATGGCCGAAGAGCGCCGAAAGTGGCAGCCTGCCAAAAAAATCGTAACGCGTGGCGCGCGCCACAAGCCCGATGCTTGCGGCAACTGAACCACGCAGCGACGAAGGCAAACGACGACGCCGATTTGCTTGCGCCGCCATCAGATGGCGAGCGTAACCGGCGAAACATTCATCGCCTCCGTCGCCCGTCAGCGCCACAGTAACGTGCTGGCGAGCAAGTCGCGCCACCAGCAGAGTAGGGATTTGCGATTCGTCGGCGAACGGCTCGTCCCAGGCACTCGGCAATTCCGGAATGACATCGCGCGCGGAAGCAGGGGAAAGGTGCAGCTCTGTATGATCGCTGCCTATGTACTGAGCGACCGCTGCAGCATGAGGAGCTTCATCAAATCCGTGCTCCCCGAAGGCGATCGTGAAAGTGCGAATAGATTTTCGGGATTGGACCTGCATTAGCGCGGCTACGGTCGAGCTATCTACGCCGCCCGACAGGAAGGCGCCGAGCGGCACATCCGCGCACATGCGCTCTCGAACAGAAAGCCGAAGCAGCCGATCGAGTTCATTCGTCAAATCTTCGTCGCTGCCGACGATCGGGTCTTGCCGGCCCTTCGTTGCGACGTCTGCCAACGACCACCAGAATCGAACTTTGTTTCGAACGGTTCCCGTACGGCGCGCTTTTGCGAAATCCGCTGCAGTTAAGGATAGGGCCGATCCCGGCGGCAATTTGAAAACGCCGCGCCAGATACAACTGTCGTCCGGCACCCAACCTTGCGACAGCATAGCCCTTACGGCGCTGGGATTGAGTTCTGGACGGAAATCCGGGAAACACCGAATGGCCTTGAGTTCGGAGCCAAAAACCAGGGCATGGCGGGTCGGGGCGACGTAGATCGGCTTTTCCCCCATCCGGTCGCGGGCCAGATGAAGAGTTCTCGTTTTTGCGTCCCACAATCCGAACGCGAACATGCCGACAAATCGCGTAAGCGCAGCTTCGAGCCCCCACTGCTCCACGGCCCCAAGCACAACTTCTGTATCGCATGTTCCGCGAAAGCTGTGGCCGGCATCCTCAAGCTCTCGGCGCAAGTCCCGAAAATTGTATATCTCCCCATTGAAGGTGATCACGTACCGGCCGCTGTCCGAGCGCATGGGCTGGGCGCCGGTTTCCGACAAATCCACGACTGCCAGGCGGCTGTGGCCGAAAGCGATACCAGCCTCCACATCTTTCCAGAAGCTTTCGCCGTCGGGCCCTCTGTGACGGAGGGCTGTTGTCATCTGCGCTATAGCTGCGAGCGGCCTTGTGCTGGGCGAGTCTGGCGCAAGAAGGATCCCGGCGATTCCGCACATATCAACGGCTCCTCGCTCCTGCAGTTGCCGCGATAAACTTGGGCTGCCCGGCTACGAGGCAAAGTGTGATCGAGAACCAAACGATCGGGTGGCGAATGACCAAATGCGGGAAGCCGAAGATGCCGATCGACAACGCAAGTGCCACCAGAGCGTCGAGCCTTGCACGCCAGGCAGAGATGGCCGCGAGGCCAAGGATCCACAACAGGGCGAGAACCGCTAGAATGCCTCCTTGAGTATACAAGTCCAGTAGCGTGCTGTGAGCCTCGAAAGGCAGGTCGATAAACTCCTTGGTCACGACAGATCTGTCGACATGTGGTCCCGGGCCGAGGCCCAGCGAAGCAGACCCCAACCCCTTGCCCAGAGCATTGGTCCAGATATTGATGCGCAGATTGGCTGTCTCGGCTGTCGCCTCACCACCCTCGCCTTTGGTCAGGCTCTTGGCGAAATTTTCAACAGTGCTCGTTTCCGCAAGCACATAGGGTGTTGCGGAGATTGCAAGAGGGACCAAAGCAAGCAACAGCAAAAGGCTGATTTGACGACCAAGAGTGACCCTTCCGCCAACCGCGACCCATCTCCGGACGCGCAACATCAGGAAAACCAAACCGGTTATCACTATTGTCAATAGATAGGTGTCGCTCTTAGTCAATCGTCCGACGTATACTATGAGAACAATGCTTGCTATGCCAAATGTTCTGGCTATCATATTACTTGTTGTCATTGAAAGGTATAGTGCAAGGGGACCGAACAGCGCGCAATAAAGTGCCAGTTGATTTGGGTTGTCCGACCATCCTGTGAACCTGTCCCAAAACCAAGGGTTCACTCCGGACTGGTGGAGTAAGCCGAATCCAAGCGCCAGCTGGAAAACAAAACACGCGTTCGCAATGACGATCACCCACCACGCGGTGCGACGCAGATGGCGATCCGCCTGAGGATCAGCCGCAAGCAGACATGTAACGAATGCCAGCAACAGATAGGCAATCATGTCGTGAACCGGCGCGTCCATGTACTGAACGCTCGTAAGCATGCCGACAATCATGCCTAGCCCGAGAGCGAATGCCATGATCCCCCAGAAGGCGGCAAAAATCGACAGGACCGGCGTGGCTTCAAGTCGACCACCGGCAAGTACGCGGCCAATCGAAATCAGTATCCAAACCGCCAGCAACAATTCGCTGATTCCGAACGGCGCGCCTGGAATTTCGAGTTGCGATGCATAAGCCATTGCAACGCCGCCGGCCAACAGCACGTCTCGGATCATTGGCGCACCTCGCCCAACGGACCAAATGCGGCATTCTTTTCGGTCTGCGAGGCCTGAACTGAGGCGCCAACGGCTTTGGCATCGAGAATATGCCGGTAAAGATCGCAATACTGGGCGACCACCAGCGGCAGCGCGAAATGCTGCTTGACGAATTCGATGGAACGAGCGCCCATGGCCGCCCCGGTGGGGCGGTCGGCCAAGACTTGATTTATCCTGGAAGCAAATGCCTCGGCATCGCCAGGCGGAACTAGGTATCCGTTCCAACCGGGCTGGACCACTTCGTTGCAGCCCGGCATATCTGACGCCACGATAGGCAGCCCAGCCAATCCCGCCTCGAGCAGGACGCGTGGCACTCCCTCCCGATATTGTGTCGGAAAGGCAAACAAATCCGCCATGCCGAGAAGGGCAGGAACATCGCGCCGTGGACCCAGGGCAATGACATGAGGGGAATGGCGTTCGATTTCCGATTTGTCGACGGCGAACGGCCCCTCGGATTCCCATGGACCAACAAGCACGAAACGCGCATTCGGCCTTTTTTCAAGAACGCGGGGTACTGCCTTGAGCAGCGTTGGGATGCCCTTCTCGCGCGTCAGCCGGCCGACAAAAATGATCACTTCAGCCGATGACAGCCCAAGCTGCTCGCGCATCGCCTGCGATGACGGAGCGCTCTGTCTTGCCCTGGTAAAGCCATCGATGTCGATGCCGGAACTGCAGATCAGGCGACCAGTCCCGCGCCCGATGAGCCGGTAGCGCTCGAAGAACGCCTTGTCATCACGATTTTGGAAAACCGTGGCAGCCGTCCAGCGCGACGAAAGCCACTGCAGCCCCGAGAAGATCGGGCGCAGCGCCATGGCCCTCGGCTCACGGGAAGAAAACGTCCAGCCAAGACCATTGATGGTGCGGATGACAGGAACGCCCCCCCTTATCGCCAACGGCGTCAAGAGATTAGGCTTGGTATCAAAGCTCTGTACAATGTCCGGGCGCAGGTCCGAGATCAGTTTTCTGATCGTCCTTACGGCGCCTCCACTCCCACTGGAAAATCGGTCGAAGCCGTAGCGACGATGCGGAATGTCGTGCTGCGAGAATGCTGTATCCGGACCGCTCGACACCGCAGTGACTTGGAAGCCCTTCTGACGCAGCGACAGCAAAAACGGAATCCTGAAGGCGTGGTCCTCGCCTCCAACACACACAAGATGCGGATTCATGCTGTCTCCCCCGACCGCCCGTCTGACTTGGGTCGCGTGCACTGGTCAGCATTTCTTCGTGCTTCCATGATCCTGGTTCGCTACTCAGATACATGTTTTGCGCCAAGGTTCACGGTACGGGCAGGCTTGCCCAATGTCCTCGTCCGTTTGAATGAGCGGACCGATCTCGGGGTGCGCGCGGCTGCGTCGGAGCGCGAATTGAATGTCCATTTCGGCGAGGGGAATTCGAGGCTCGGCTGCCTCTGAGCCGGTGACAAGGCCTCAGCTTGAGTTGCGTCGGTTCAACTGTTCCTCAAGTCCAAGTTCGGCGAACGCGGTTGATCGCAGAACCCCGGATCTGACGAGCTATCGACGAAGATACGTTCCTAGCAAAATGCCTAGAGGAAGAGAGCACTCAAGCGAAGTGTCCTTCGCTCGAAAAAAGGGAGTGCCTCGCACTGGGCACACCCGAGAAAATTTCAAGTTTTCCCAAAAAACCGGGAATTGATCCTGACAACCGTTTCCTTATTGCTGTGTTCTGTGCCCAGCATCAATGATTCTACCGGTATCGGGTTGTTTTGGTTCCAGCAGCGTTTCGCTCGCCGCATCGTCGGTCTTGTGGCCTGAAGGTTGAGTAACGGAATCGTGTTATCCCCGGCTAATTTGATGCATCATCGAACACCGAAATTCGATGCAAATCACTGTAAGATTAGGCGTTTTTGGTGCTGGTAAAGTACTCGATCAATCATTCTATCAACATATTTCCGTATTTGATTTGGCGCTAATGTACCCTCTCGGTTAGGCAGGGGGTGGGGCGCTTATCAATCAGAAGAAGGATGTTCGCATGGCTACCATGCATTACGCCTATGGCGCCCCCGCCTCCGGCGCCATAGCTAATGGCTTCAACTTGATCGACCTTCAGTACGCGTCATCGGTCAACGCGCTGCCTGACGGCACCAAGGCTTTGATATATCTCAACGAAAGCAGCGGGGTGACCCAGTCTTTCATAGACAAGGTGACGCCCCTCCTCGGCAATTCCAAGGTTTTTGGCTTTTATCTCACTGACGAGCCTGACCCCACGGGCAAATACCACACACAGGTCAGCGCTGCGAATCTGAAGGCTGAATCCGACTGGATTCACTCTCATTTCCCGGGTGCGAAAACCTTCATTACGCTGATGGACATGGGGTCGTTCACGGCCTCCGATTACACCAACACGTACAATCCCGCCAACACGGGGATCGACTATTACGGGCTCGATCCCTACCCCGTGCGCTCGACCGCGGTCGACTTCAACTACATCGACAGAGCCGTCGCTGCAGCGGAGAAGGCGGGCATTCCGCAGAGTGCGATCATTCCTGTGTTCCAGACGTTTGGCGGCGGCGGGTGGTCGACCAATACGGGCGGGTCTTATGTGATGCCTACCACCGCCCAGGAACAGACCATCATGGACCATTGGGCAAAGCTCGTCCCCTCGCCAGCCTTTGACATGGCCTATAAGTGGTCCTCGCAAAATGGCGAGACCTCGCTTGGCAACACGTCGTCGATGCAGGCGTTTTTCCTGGATCACAACACCCATACCAGCACCAGCACCAGCACCAGCACCAACACCAGTACTGGTAGTAGCACTGGCACCAGTAGCGGCACGACAACCCCACCTCCCGTCACGGCCCCGATCGCCGACATAAAAGGCACCAGCGGCAACGACGTTTTACGCCCGGCCGACAACGCCGCACACACGATGGCGGGCTATGGGGGCAATGACGACTACTATGTCAACAATGCTGCCAGCAAGGTGGTCGAGGCCGCTGGCCAGGGCCAGGACAGGGTGTGGACGTCGGTGAGTTATGCGCTTGCCGCCGGCTCGTCGATTGAAGTCCTCGGCACCCAGAAGGACGCCGGCACGACGGCGATCAACTTGACCGGCAACGAATTGCGTCAGCACATCATCGGAAATGCCGGCGACAACGTCATAAAGAGCGGCGGCGGCGGCGATTGGCTGACCGGCAATGGCGGCCACGACACCTTCGTTTTCAACAGCACCCTCAGCAAGAGCAATGTTGCCACGGTTACCGACTTCAGCCCGTCTGTGGACAAGATCCACTTGGATGACGCTGTCTTCAAAGGGCTCAGCGTTGGGGCGCTCGCAAGCAGTGCTTTCTATACCGGTACCGCCGCTCACGACAGCACCGATCATATCGTCTACAACAGCACGACCGGAGCGCTCTACTTTGACAGTGACGGCGCAGGCGGCGCAGCTCAGATTCAGTTCGCCGCCCTTTCCCCGCATCTTGCGGTTACGGCGAGCTCGTTCGCTGTGGTCTAGGACGGGCATGCTCTGGCGGTCTAGCGCGTACCTGCCATAAGATCGCCGTCGATAGGAGCCTGCAAGCTCCGCAAAGCAGGCATTACCGGCGACAATGTTCGCCGGTAATGCCTACTCCACCGTCACCGACTTCGTCAGATTGCGCGACTGGTCGACGTCGGCGCCCATGAAGACGGCGCTGAAATAGCCAGCATCTGGATCTGCAGCGCATAGATGATTGCATGGATGCCACCACTATACTGGCTTGGCAGCAGCTCCGCCTCGAAGCTGGTCCATCGATCGAACAGATGAAGCCGAATTTTTCCGTACAGCCTAAAAAGGAGACCGGTGCGGGGCGATTTGGTGGATAGTTGGAGCATGCCGACGAGTTTAACGTGCGGGTATGGCGCAGCGGTTCGAGCCGCGCAATCCATCAGGTCGGAACCCGTCGCGCCAACAGCTTGGTCGCCAAAGTTCACACGCATCGGCAATCTGTGCATATCGGCGTTGCTCATGATGCTGATCTGCAGCCAATCGGCGCTGTCTGCGAGTGGAAACGGCAAGACGCTTCACTACACCTCCGGTGGGCCGGGCGCTGCAATCGCGAGCGCGGGCTTCGACCTCGCCGATGTACAATCCGTAGAGCAACTCAATGCCTTGCCGCCAGGGATGAAGGGGCTGATATGGCTAAATGAATCCAGCGGCGTGACGCCACGCTTCATTGCCAAGGTGAAGCCATTTATCGGCAATCCGCGGCTGTTCGGTTTTCGCCTCTGCGATGAGCCGGACATCACCGGCAAATACCATTCCCCAGCAGTTAGTCCGGCGGCCCTGAAGGCCGAGGCCGAGTGGATCAGAGCCAATGTCCCCGGGGCAGTTACATTTGTTACTTTGATGGACATGGGGTCTTTCGAAGCCCCCGCCTTCATGAATACCTTTAATCCCGCCAACACCGGGATTGATCTTTTTGGCCTGGATCCATATCCGGTCCGCGGCAAAGCTTTCGATTTGGATTTCATCGATCGAACGGTCGAGGCAGCCGTTGCCGCGGGCATCCCTCTCGACAGGATTGTGCCTGTATACCAGGCCTTCGGCGGCGGCAATTGGAAGACCCGTACCGGAGCGGCTGCGGACGTCTATGTACTGCCGACACCGGACCAGGCGAAGCAGATCTTCGCGCGCTGGGCCACCTACTCTCCGGCTCCTGTATTCGACTTTGCCTATGCCTGGGGTTCACAAAACGGAGACATCAAGCTAGGCAGCGCCAGCCCTGAGGCGCTCGAACTTCGCTTGGCGTTCAAAGCGCACAACACGGCGCCGTAGCAACTGCCGCGATCATTTTACCGAAGATACCCCAGCTGTGCAGAACGCAGATCCTCATTGCTGCGCATCAGCCATTCAACAGCTAGAGCAATTCCAGGAAAAGTGTGAGCGGTTTTCCGTCCGGAATTGCTTAAAAAACAAAGAGATAGGGCGTTTCGCCGTTTCCGTGAAAACGGTGAAACGCACTAGCCGAACAGACGATGAACTTGGCCGTTCAGCTGTATGCCGAGTCCTCGGCTGCGAAACTTATTGACGATTGACCTCTTCTCTTGCCAGCGACGCTTCTCAGCTTGGCGCCCGTGGAACCAAAGGACACCGCCAGCAAGAAGACAACATACGCCAATGCCGAATATAAAGAGAGGATCGCCCTGTTCGCCGCCACCAAAGAATATCGCCGAGACGATAAACACACCGCCCGCGAGCGCGCCGACCCAGGCTGCTATGCCGCATCTGGAAAGCCCATCGTGCTGGCCGCAAAGAAAGCGGTAGCGCTCAGCGAGGCGCGCTTCGTCTTCGCTCAGCTTTAGCGCGCAGTCTCCGTTGGCTTCATGCAGCATATTTTACCCCCTGCTTCCTTTGCATACGGGGTATCGGCGGCAAATGTTTCATTCAAGCGAGGGACAAGTTGCAATTTTTCGCACCGTTATGATGCCGTCGCGATGCAATGTGCAATAACTGGGTCAGGGGTAATGCTGAGCGTGGCTGGGCCGCTCTACGGAAGTCGCGACAATCCGTATGGCACTTTGCTTCGCCGTGATTCAGGGGCGGTGTTATTGAGAGCGGTCCTTCATTCGCACGGCGGAGGCTCCATCGAGATTTGTTATAACAACATCAGCCGGCGCCCTGTATCTAGTCCGTGCCCCCGCCGGTCAGGCCCGGCCCGTGGGCTCCCCCGTTCTCGTGCCGGGCCGCTCGCTTATTGAGCAGCGAATACGCAACACCGGGCCGATTTCTCAGAGGCCGACCAGGCGCGGCGGTTCAACTAACGCCACTCCAGCGGGCGAGTTGTCGAGCCGCCCTTCGCGGTCCGGCTTGCGATCAGCCAAACGCCGCTGAGTGCTTTTCGAACAACGCCAATTTGTCGGCATACCCGATGCGGTTCGCAGCTCCGCAGCCCTCGCATTTGAAGGTCGAGATCACCTTGAACCACGACCCTTTCCTTTTGAAGGCATGGTTACATTCCAAGCACTTGAATTCCAAGTCGGCATCATTCAGCGCCGCGGACAGGGGCATCGCTCACCTCCAATGACGTGTTCCTCATTCGCAATCATGCTGCCCGAAGACTATGAGCAAGATCACATGTTGATGCTGGGCCTGTTGCGGCTTGATGACAGGACCTCAGTCCCAATCGGCGTGCCCGCTGGCGATTGATGCCGCTCTCCTATCGCCCGATCAGCGTCAGCCCGAAAAGAATGGCGAGCCAAAGCCCGGCTGCCGCGACGGCGAGCCGCGGCAAGGTGCCTGTCAGATGCATGAACAGCAGGGCGATCAGGACCGCCTTGGCGGCCGCGATCGCCAGGTTGAGGGCGACATTGAAGCCGCCGAGATCGAGGAAGGAGGAAGCCACCGTCAGCGCCAGCAGCGCGAGCAGCCCGAGATAGCCGAAGGTGAGTTTGCGCAATTCGCTCATCGGTTGATCAGGTAAAGGACGGGGAACATGAACACCCAGATGATGTCGACGAAATGCCAATAGAGGCCGACGGCAACCACCCGGCGCAGGCGGCTGGCAGGGCTGGCGGGCCGCCAGAGCGCAATCATGCCAGCGATGACGACGATGCCGCCGATCAGGTGCAGCGCATGCAGCGAGGTCATCGCGAAATAGAGGCCGAAGAAGAATTCGGCGTGCACGGGATCCGGTCCTGCATAGCGGAACGGCAGGCCGAGAAGCGGGGCCAGTCCTTCGCTGATCTCCTTGCCGTATTCGATCCCCTTCACGATCAGGAAGGATACGCCCAGCGCCGCAGTCGCGACCATCGCCCAAATTGTCGGGCGCCAACGTCTATGAAGCGCAAGCATATGCGCCAGCGCCATGGTGAAGCTGCTGGTGATCAGCACGGCCGTGTTGAAGGTGCCGAGTGGCAGCGAAAGATGCTTGGAAGCCGCCGCAAAGGCGGGACCGAAATCGATATGCGCGATGAGGAAGACCAGGAAAATCGCGCCGAACAGCATCGCCTCGGAGCCGATGAACACCCACATCGCAAAATTGTCGGCGCGCCGTTCGCGCTGGGGCGTGTCGAAAGCGACGCTTTCGGTGCCGCTCATCGCGCCGCTTCCTCCCGGTGCGGGCTGAAGCGCTCGTGCTCGAGCCCCTTCATGTCGTAGGCATAGGCCGGTCGCGTCACGACCGGCATGGTCTCGAAATTATGCGGCGGCGGCGGCGAGCTCGTCTGCCATTCGAGCCCCGTGGCGTTCCACGGATTGTCGGGCGCGCGGGCGCCGCGAAACAGCGACCAACCGAGGTAGAACAAGGGCATCAGATAGCCGATCGCCAGCACCACCGCGCCGCCCGAGGACAACACGTTCCAGAACTGGAACTCCGGCGGATAGGTATGATAGCGCCGGGGCATGCCGTCGAAGCCCAGCACATATTGCGGGAAGAAGGTCAGATTGAAGCCGACGAAAGTGACGGTCGCCGCTATACGCCCCGCGGTTTCCGAATACGTGCGGCCGGTCAATTTCGGCCACCAGAAATGCAGGCCCGCCATGTAGGCCGTCACCATGCCGCCGACCATGATGTAGTGGAAATGCGCGATGACGAAGTAGGTGTCGTGGACATGCACGTCGACCGCCAACGCCGCAAGGAACAGCCCCGCCAGCCCGCCGAAGGTGAACAGCGCCAGGAAGAACAGCGCGTAAAGCATCGGTGTCTCGAAGCTGATCTCGCCCTTGCGCAGCGTCAGGCTCCAGTTGAAAACCTTGATCGCCGACGGGATCGCGACGCAGAAGGACAGGAGCGAGAACACCACGCCGGCATAGGCCGACTGTCCGCTGACGAACATGTGGTGGCCCCAGACCAGGAAGCCGAAGACGGCGATCGCCATCGACGACATCGCCACCGCCTTGTAGCCGAACAGCGGCCGGCGGCTGAAGCAGGGCAGCACCTCCGACACCACACCCATGCCGGGCAGGATCATGATGTAGACGGCCGGGTGCGAGTAGAACCAGAAGAGATGCTGGAAGAGCAGTGGGTCGCCGCCGAGATCGGGATTGAAGATGCCGATGCCGAACACGCGCTCCAGCACGATCAGGATCAGCGATGCGGCGAGCACCGGCGTTGCCAGCACCATCACCAGGCTGGTGGCGTAGAGCGTCCAGACGAAAATCGGCAGTCGGAACCAGGTGAGCCCCGGCGCGCGTAGCGTGTGCACCGTGACGATGAAATTGATGCCGGTCATGATCGTCGAGAAGCCGACGATGAAGACGCCGAAGGCCGCGGTCGAGACGAAGCCGTTGGCATAAAGCGTCGACAGCGGCGTGTAGAAGGTCCAGCCGGTATCGACGCCGCCGGCCACCACTGCAAACAGCGCAAACAGGCTGCCGAAAATGAAGACGTACCAGCTGGCGAGATTGAGCCGCGGGAAAGCGAGGTCGCGCGCGCCGATCATCAGCGGCAAAAGGAAATTGCCCATGGTCGCCGGGATCGACGGCACCAGGAAGAACCAAACCATGATGATGCCGTGCAGCGAGAACAGCCTGTTGTAGACGTCGTCGGAGACGAGGTCGCCTGCCGGCGTCGCCAGCTCGATCCGCATCAGCACCGCCATCGCGCCGCCGAGGAAGAAGAAGGCCGTTAGCGAGATGAGATAGAGCCACGCAACGCGCTTATGGTCGGTGGTGAGAAGCCATGGCCGCAGGCCGCTGCCTTGGCCGAGATATGTACCCTGCATCGCCGCGTTGCTCATGGCCTGGCTCCAGCCGTTGGTTGAGGCGAAAACGACTTCAGATAGGCAAGCAGCATCTGCAGCTCGCCTTCGTCGATCAGGCCATCGAAGCTCGGCATGACCGGCTCGTAGCCCGCCGCGATCTCCTTCTTCGGGTTGAGGATGGAGTCGCGCAAATAGCGCTCGTCGGCGATCACCGTCTGCTGATTGTCGAGCGCCACCGGCCGGCCGAAGATGCCGTCAAGCGAGGGCGCCCTCACCTTGCTGCTCGCGCCATGGCAGCCGGAGCAGCCCAGCGCGCGAAACAGTTTCTCGCCGCTTGCGGCAAGCGTCTCGCCTTCGCCCTGGCTGTTCAGCCACGCGGCATATTGCTCGGGCGCCATCACAGTCACCCAGCCGCCCATTTCGGAATGCTGAGTGGCGCAATATTGAGCGCAGAACAGGTGGTAGCGGCCGGGCTCGGTGGCAATGAACCAGATATGGGTCGTGCGTCCAGGCACCGCGTCCTGCTTGATGCGGAACGCCGGCACATAGAAGGAGTGGATGACGTCCTGCGAGGCGAGCGACACGACCACCGGTTTGCCGACCGGAACGTGCAGCTCGTTGATCTCGCGCTGGCCGCCGGGTTGCCTGAACTCCCACATCCACTGCTTGCCCAGCCCTGTGATCTCCAGCGCGTCCGCCGGCGGATGATCGCGGCGAACGAAAAGCACTGCGCCCCAGCCGAAGAAGATGAAGGCGATGACCAGGCTGGCGACGGTCCAACTTGTTTCCAGCCACAGGGTACGGGAACGCTGTCCGGTGCGATCCGCCGGCGACCCGACGCGGTATTTCACCGCGTAGCCGATGACCAACCCGGTGAGCGCCAGCCCGAGCACGGCTGAGAAAACGAGCAGCGTGTAAAACAGCGCATCGACATGGCCGGCTTCCGACGAGGCTTCCTGTGGCAAGAAGGGAACGCCGAAGCTCACCTTGCCCTCCCGCGCGTTTGCCAGAGCAAGGTCGCGGCGAGGCCGAGTACCGTGGCCAGACTTGTCACTTTCAGCGCCGCCCAGACTACGGGAGTGTACTGGCCTTTCGAACTGTCGAACCCCGCGCAGAACAGGAAGATATGATCGGCAATCGACCCGAGCTTGTTGGCCGACGCCTCGACCAGCGCGAACTGGAGATCGCGCGGCGTGAAGGTCAAGGCCGGCAATACCTGCGAAATTCGGCCGGAAGGCGTCAGCGCAATGACTGCGATCGGATGCACGAACTGATCGATACCCTGACGTCGGTCGAAGGTGATCCCGGCCTCGTTGGCGAGCGCCGCGCCGGCGCTCTCGTTGCTGGTCAGAAAACGCCAGGCGGACAATCCCGCCGGGCCTGCGGCGGAAGCGATGTCATCCCGCGCCGCGGCGGCATCGGCGGAGGTCTCTTCGGGGTCGATCGAGATGAACAGCGCGCGATAATCCGCAGGGCGAAGCGATGTCTTCTTCAGATCGGATGCGACGGCCTGCTGGGTGACGCCGCAAAGGTTCCGGCATTTATCGTAGCCGAAGATGACAAGCGCCGGACGTCCGCCAAGCGTCTCGCCAAGCGTCAGCTTCCGGTCACTTGCGTCGACCAATTCTCGCTCAAGGCTGAGCTGCGCGCCGAGCTTCGGATCGAATGTCGGCCGCTCGGCGGCAAGGGCCGTGCCGGCAACGAACAGACAAAGCGCGGCCAACAAGCTTCTCATCGCCCTGTCTCGCCTTGCTGTCGGCAATTCCGGGCCCGCAGCCCACGGGGAACCGCCGCCGTGAGCAGGGCGCAATCAGGCTCCGTGGCCGCTGCCGTCGGTCGCGACCAATCCGGCAGGCCGTGGCTGACCACCGCCCACATGGCGTCGTCGATCGGGATGCGGGCGATGCCGGCGTTGCGATCCACCCAGCCAAGCGTCTTGAGCTGGCGATCCTCCTCGGCGCGGAGCGCGGTCAGATCCTGCTGCGGCGTGGTCTGGAGATCCGGGTTCTCGGGATTGGTATTGGCTGGCAGCGGCAACCAGGTCGGCGCGGTGTTGAAGATGAGCTTCACGGCGATCGCGGCCAAAGCGATGAACAGTAACAGCCCGCCGCCGAAAGCGAGCAGCACACGCGGCTGGACGTCGCGCGCCTCGGGGTGACGGTGCGCCTTAGCCATGGGCGACCTCGCGCTTCCACCAGACGATCCTGTACGGCCGGCGGAGCAGGAAGAGGAACAGCGCGAGCCACAGCCCGCCCAATCCCATCCAGGCGGCCGCATCATGCCACAATGCCAGGACACCGCCGGCAAAGAGCGGTGGCCGGATTCGCCAGAAGACGTCGATGAAATGGCCGGCCAGAGCGACAGCGGCGAGCCAGACAAGGCCGCGATGGCTGCGCTTCAGTCTTCGGCTGAGCAGGCCTGCGAAAGCCGAGACGTGCAAGGCAATCAGCAGCCAAAGAAGATATAGCCAGCCGCCCGCGGAGCGCACGCTGTACCAGCGGATCTCGTCGGGCAGGTCGCCGCCCCAGACGACGACCCACTGCATGAACATGAGATAGATCCAGGTCAGCACGAAGCCGAGCAGCATGTTGGCAAGATCTTCGCTGAGCGCGACGTCTTCCTCGCCGCCGGGCATGACTTCCACTGCCCGCCTTGCCGCCAGCACCAGGACGGCAACTGCGAATGCCCCGACCACCTCGGCCGAAGCTTCGCAAAGCGCATAGATGGTCGAGGTGAATTCAGGCTCGAGCGACAGCATCCAGTCGATGGCAAAGACGCTGACGGCAAGCGCGTGGAGAA
Source organism: Mesorhizobium sp. B2-8-9 (assembly GCF_006439475.1). Taxonomy (NCBI): domain Bacteria; kingdom Pseudomonadati; phylum Pseudomonadota; class Alphaproteobacteria; order Hyphomicrobiales; family Phyllobacteriaceae; genus Mesorhizobium; species Mesorhizobium sp. B2-8-9. The sequence continues at coordinate 138,115 of NZ_VFTQ01000002.1, forward strand.
CGAGGCCAAGGGCGAATTTCTTGCCGTTGTGTTCATTTGAATTGACCGGGGCCTCGGTCGTGCCGAGCACTATCCAGGTAAGGACGAGCCAGATCGCCGCGCAAACCGCAAAGCGCAGCAGGAAGAACGGCAGGTTGAGATAGACAAGCTTTTCACGGACGGTCTCCGGCAGTTTGGCCGGGTCGGCGCCGGCCCACGGAAAGACGAGGTCGAGGCTTATCAGGACGGGCACGAGGGAAACCAACGCCAGCGGCAGCAGGGCCGTCATGGTGCGGAGCGGCTGGCGGACCGCTTCTCCCCAGCGCCCGCCGGTCAGCCCGTGCACCATCAATATGGTCAGCGCGCCGAGCGGCAGGCTGAGCGCGAAGAGAATTGCGGGGAGCCAGGCGCTCAGCATCGCCTTGGCGTCGAGCGATACGCCCAGACCGCAGACGACAAGTCCTACGGCGCCCGCCGACAGAAAGCCTTGCTCGAGGCGGCTCATGGCGAGGCCTCCGCGTCGAGCCGCGCACGCAGGCTTTGCGGCAGCTCGGCGACTGGAGCGTCGCGCGAATATTGCAGCGCGCGGATATAGGCGACGATCGCCCAGCGGTCCTGCGGCGGCACCCTGGCTGCATAAGAATACATGGCGCCGTAGCCATTCGTGACGACATCATAGAAGTGCCGGTCCGAGGCCTTGCGCAGCGCTTGCTGGTGGTAGCTCGGCGGCGCCGGAAGGCCGCGCTGGACGATCATGCCGTGACCATCGCCGGTGCGGCCGTGACAGGGTGAGCAGAAGATGTCGAAACGCTGCTGCCCGCGCTGCAGCAGCTCGATCGTGATCGGATAAGGGATTTTGTCCGGGACCGGCGTCAGATCGGCGTCGCGCGCCACCGTTCCTGTAACGGGCGTCCGCGCCGACATGCCGTCGGCGAACTGGTTGCTGGCCTCCAGCGGATCGTAGCGCGGCTGGTCCTCCATATCCTGCCGGCAGCCGGCGACGCCCAGCGCACCCAACATTAGCGTGAGGCCGAGGCGCCTCACGCCTCGACCTCCTCGACCATCTCGGCGCCGAGCCGTGTCAGCTGGCCCCTGGTCACGCCCTTGCGGTATTTGGGATCGGCCGTTTCGATCAGCAGATAGAACTTGCCGCCGCGCGCGTAGCTGAAGCTCTCGGCGTTGAAGACCGGATGATGATAGCGGGGCAGCCCATTGGCCGCGAGCACGCCCAGGAAGCCCGCGAAGGCGGCGCCGAGAATGCCGGCCTCGAACGCGATGATGACGAAAGGCGGCCAGGAATGCAGCGGCCGGCCGCCGACATTGATGGGATAGTCGACTTCGACAGAGTACCAGATCAGCGCATAAACGAGAGCCGCGCCGGCAATGCCGCCGGCGAGCACGGCCCAGGGCAGGCGCGTCTTCGGTATCTCCAATATCCGTTCCAGTTCCTTCATCGGAAACGGCGAGAACGCATCCATGCGCCGATAGCCGCGCTCGCGCATGCCGCGCGCCGCCGCGATGAGCGCTTCGGGACCGGCAAACACCGCCATGAGGCCGTAGAGGCTCATCGGATCTTGCCCTCCTCTTCGGCCAGTTCCTCGACCTCGAAGATGGTGATCGCCGGCAGGATACGGATGAACAGGAAGACGAGCGCGAAGAAGGTGCCGATCGAGCCGAACAGGATGCCGAAATCGAGCCAGGCCAGCGACTGCTCGCCCCAGGCAGACGGCAGGTAGTCGCGGCTCGGCCCCGTCACGACGATGATGTAGCGCTCGATCCACATGCCGACATTGATGGCGACGGCGATCGCGAACAGCAGCGGCATGTTGCGGCGGATGCGTCTGAACCACAGCAATTGCAGCACGCCGCAGTTCAGGCTCAGCATTATCCAGAACAGCGGCGCATAGGGACCCAGCGCGCGCTGCGCCATCATGGTGCGTTCGTAAGGCTCGCCCGAATACCAGGCGAAGAATGCTTCCGAGAGATAGCCATAGGCGACGACCATGCCCGCGGCGATCATCAGCTTGGCGGCATTGTCCATGTGCCTGAGCGTGATCAGGTCCTTGACCGAGAAGGCCCACCGCAAGGGGATGGCAATGGTGAGCACCATGGCGAAGCCGGAGAGCAGCGCGCCGGCGACGAAATAGGGCGGGAAGATCGTCGAGTGATAGCCCGGCGTGATCGCGAAGGTGAAGTCGAGCGAAACGATCGAATGAACCGAAACGACCAGCGGCGTGGCGAGCGCCGCGAGCAGGAAATAGACAACCTGGTAGCGCGCCCAATGATAGGCCGAGCCGCGCCAGCCGAGCGCCAATATGCCGTAGAAGAGCTGCGCCGGTCTCGACCTGGCGCGGTCGCGCAGCACCGCCAGGTCGGGCAGCAGCCCCATATACCAGAACAGCAGCGAGACGGTCGCGTAGGTGGCAATCGCCGCGAAGTCCCAGACCAGCGGACTGCGCCACTGCGGCCAGTGCATATGCACATTGGGCAGCGGCAGCAGCCAGTAGAAGAACCACGGCCGCCCAAGATGCAGGATGGGAAACAGGCCGGCCATGGCGACGGCAAACAGCGTCATGGCCTCGGCGAAGCGGTTGATCGAGGCGCGCCAGGGTTGGCGCAGCAGCAACAGCACCGCCGAGATCAGCGTGCCGGCATGACCGATGCCGATCCACCAGACGAAATTGGAGATCATCGTGCCCCAGACCACCGGCATGTTGATGCCGAGGCCGCCAACGCCGACCGCGATGAGATAAGTGATCGAATAGAGCAGCAGCAGGACAAGCAGGAAGCAGAGCAGGAACGCTGTCCAGAAATGCCGCGGCAGGCGGCCGCCGAGCACAATCGAACCGATGCGTCCGCTGATCTCGGGAAAATCGTGACGGCCGCGCAGGACAGCCGGGCTGTTCGCGCTCGCTTCAGCCATCGGTCGCCTCGCCCGGCTTGGCAAGCTTGCCGTTCGGATTGGAGATCTTGCCGAGATAGGTGGTGCGCGGCCGTGTGTTCAGTTCCTCCAGCAGCGCGTAATTCTGCGGCGCGCTTTTCTCGCGAACGACCTTTGCATCTTTCTTGTTGCGGTCGCCGAAGGTGATGGCCTGGGTCGGGCAGGCCTGCTGACAGGCGGTGACCACTTCGCCATCGGCGATGTCGCGGTTCTCGATCTGCGCCTGGATGCGCTTGGCGCTGATGCGCTGGACGCAATAGGTGCATTTCTCCATCACACCGCGCGAGCGTATGCTGACATTGGGGTTATGGGCGCCCTGCTCCGGACCTGCGTCGTCCTTGTCGAAGGATTGATGATCGAGGAAGTTGAAGCGCCGCACCTTGTAGGGGCAATTCTGCGAGCAGTAGCGCGTGCCGATGCAGCGGTTATAGACCTGCGCATTCAGCCCATCATGCGTGTGCACGGTGGCGTTGACCGGGCACACCACTTCGCAAGGCGCCTTCTCGCAATGCATGCAAGGGACCGGCTGGAAAAAAGTGTCGGGCGCATCGAGCGGTCCGGCATAGTAGCGATCGACGCGCAGCCAGTGCATTTCGCGGCCGCGCTCGCATTCCTCCGGGCCGACCGGCGCGATGTTGTTCTCCGCCTGGCAGGCCGAGACGCAGGCCATGCAGCCGATGCAGGCCGAGAGGTCGATAGCCATCGCCCAGGCTTCCTCGTCGTAAGGCCAGTCGGGATAGAGCGATTCCGTTGGCACCGGCGGCGCATTCTTGCGCACGAAATCCGGATTCCGCCGGAATGCATCGAGAGACGCGTGGCGCACGATGGCGCGGCCTTCCATCGCCTGGTGATGCTGCGTGGTGATGACCCGCACGCTGTTCCCGCGCGGCGCGATGGCCGCGCCGGCCGCGAACCATTCCGAACCACGGCGCAAGTGGAAGGCGTCGTAGCCTTGCGATAGCGCAGCAACGGAACCGACCTTTCGCCCGAAGCCGAAGGACAGCGTTATCGTCTCGTCCGGGTGGCCGGGCACGATCCAGGCAGGTGCATCGACATCCGCCCCATTGGAGGCGATATTGACGACCTCGCCATTTCCGATCTTCAGCCGCTCGGCGGTGGCGGGCGAGACGAGCGCAGCGTTGCCCCACACAATCTTCGTCAAGGGTCGCGGCAGTTCCTGCAGCCATGAGGCGTTGGCAAAACGGCCGTCGCGCAACCAGGGGTCCGCGACGAAGCGGATATCGATGCCGTTGCCTGCCTTTGCTGCCGGCTTCAGTCCCGCCAGGTCCGGCGGCACTGTGACGGATACCGGCTTGGCAGCACTGTCCGCCATGACGCCGTTGCGCAGAGCCTTTCTCCAGGCATCGTCATCGAGTTGCGTCCAATGCTGCCGGATAAGCGAAAGCGGATCGGCCTCGAACCCGCCGCCAAGCACGGCAAGAAGCTGATGCGCGCTCTTGCCGTCGTAAAGCGGCTTGATCAGCGGCTGGACCAGGGAGGTGCTGCCGTCATAGGCGCGGATGTCGCTCCAACTCTCGAGCTCATGCGCCGCCGGCACATGCCAGTGCGCCAGGAACGCCGTCTCGTCGCGGTAGAGGCCGTGATGGACCAGCAGATTCAGTCCCGAAAAAGCCTTGCGCATATCGAGGTTTGCCGGGCCGGTGTGCAGCGGGTTTGCACCCAGCGCCACCACGGTGTCCACAGCCCCATCGCCGATTGCCTCGCGCAGCGCTCCGAGATCGCCGTCGACCGACAGCGAATCCGGTGGCTCGATCAGCTCGACCGTGTTGCCAAACGCGCCAAGCTTCGCATTGGCGGCAAGCGCGACCGCTTGAACGAAGGCTCTCTGCTGCGTCCCTGCGATGACAAGGCCGTTGCGGCCTGCCGCTATCAGGTCGTCGACCAGCGCGGCCATCCACGCCAGGTCGGCCGGCGAGCCGGAAGCTCCGGTTTGGCCGGTCAACGCCGCGTTCAGTCCGGCAGCCACGGCTTCGACATCGCTTGGCTTGATCGCAAGCCGGTGATCGGCGGCGGCTCCGGTGATTGTCGGCGTCGACTCCACCGCATAAAGCCGGCTCATCCGGTCGGACGGATCGCGTACACGTCGCCGCGCGGCAAAGTCGCGCGCATAAGCGAGCCGCCCCGGTCCTTCGCCGAGGAAATCGGCGTCGAGGCTGACGATCGTTTCGGCACGATCGAAGCGATAGACCGGCGTCAGCGCCGACCCGAACAGGGTACGCGACGCCTCCATCGCGGCCGGCATCGCCAACGGATCATGGCGATAGAGTTTCAACCTCGGATAGCGTGTCCGCAGCGCATCCAGCTGCGCCGCGAGCGTCGGCGAGGTGGTCGCTTCAACCAGCAACGCCCCGCCCTGCCCTTGCGATGCGGTCCATCGCGAAACGAGCCCCGCCATTGTCTTCAGGAAATCGCCGTACGATGCCGGCTGGCCATCCTTGAGCGGCGTGCGTGAACGGTTCGGGTCGAACAGCGTCAGCACGGCTGCCTGCATCACCGCGTCGCTGGCGCCGCGCGAGGCCGGATGGTCGGGATTGCCTTCGATCTTGGTCGGCCGCCCTTCATGGCTTTCGACGATGGCGCCGATACCGAAGCCGTCACTCGACAGCGTCGTCGCATAGTAGACAGGCTTGCCGGGGACCAGGATTTCCGGCTGGCGCACATAGGGCACGATGCTTTCCGCCCTGCTGCAGGCGGCCAGCCCGGCAAGCGACAGCGAGGCGCCCATCAGCTTCAGCAGCGTGCGCCGGTTCGGCTTTGCCGGCAGGCGTTCCGCGATTGCCGGGAACTCGGCCTCGACGAAGCGGCGGAAATCGGCAGCGCCGGCGATCTCGTCGAGGCTGCGCCACATTTCACCGCCATGCGCCAGCCGCTTGCGCAGAGCCTCGATGTCGATGGCGGAACCAGGCCTGTCAGCGATGGCAGACATAGCAATCCGTCATCGTCTCGGGATGGATGTCGAGCACGCCGATCAGCTGCCGCCTGATCTCAGCGATGTCCGCGGGCGGCTGCCAATGCATCAGGAACACGTCCTGCAGGGGACGTAAATTCGGCTCCGGGTTGCGATGACAGCCGAGGCACCACTCCATGCTCAGTGTGCGCGCCCGCATTGTCAGCGGCATCTGGTCGACCTCGCCATGGCAGGTCTCGCAGGCGACGCCTTTGTTGATGTGGATCGCATGATTGAAGAAGACAAAATCCGGGACGCCGTTGACGCGCTGCCATTCGATCGGCTTGCCGCCGGCCAGGCTTGCACGCACCGGCGCCAGCATGCCGGCATTGGTGAAAAGCTGCGAATGGCAGGTCATGCAGACCTCGGTCGCCGGCAAACCCGCCGACGACGAGGTCTCGACGCCATTGTGACAATAACGGCAGTCGATGCCGAGCTGGCCGACATGGTGCTTGTGACTGAACGGCACCGGCTGGGCCAATGGCTCACCTACTCCCGTTACCAGGTCCGAACGGGGAAGGATTGTCCCGACCGCCGCGGCGATCAGCAAAACGGCAAAACTTCCCCAGATGACAAAGCGCGCAACGCCATTGGCGTTTTTCGAGAAGATTTGCGGCATCCCCTCGCCGATTCTGCTGAAGGCAAACCCAGAGTTGACGCCCCCTAACGGTGCTTTCGCCGCCAAGTTCCGCGCCCGCGTCGGAATCACAGAATGGTGACTGCAACCGGGAACAGGTCGCGGATTTAATCCGCAACCACCGCCGCTCCCATGCGTTCGGCGTTCGGCGGCCGCCACTTCACGGAAACCAAGGTCGGCACGAAGTCATCGCCCACGCTTTGCCGACCGGGTGACAGAGATCGGCCACCCGGGCTAAAGACTTCAGCGCTTCAGGTCGTTGCGACGCCGCCCCGTCGGCTGTGACGGACCGCCCTTCCGCTCCGCCGGCCGCCGGCTTCGGCGCCTGGCGAGGAAATACATCCAGATCAGAATGAGGATCAGAGGGATACCCGCGATGGGCAGCATCCACACCCCAAGGTGAAACATGGGTTTCGCCCTATTAGAGAAAATGCGCATGCATCGCAGGCATGCTCAAGCGAGCAACTGCTCGATCCTGATCGGCAAATCGCGGATGCGTTTGCCGGTGGCATGGTAGACTGCGCTGGCAACAGCCGCGGCCGTGCCGACATTGCCCAGTTCGCCCAAGCCCTTCACGCCGGCCGGGTTGACCGCGTGGTCGACTTCCGGAACCAGGATCACCTGCAGGTCCTTGATGTCGGCATTCACCGGCACAAGATAGTCCTGCAGGTCGCGGTTGACGTAGCGGGCATAGCGGCTGTCGACTTCCGTCGCTTCATGCAGCGCCTGGCCGATGCCCCAGATCATGCCGCCCATCAGTTGGCTGCGCGCGGTGCGCGTGTTCATGATGCGGCCGGCCGCGAACGCGCCGACGATGCGCGGCACGCGGATCTCCCTCGTGTAGCGGTTGATGCGGACTTCGACGAACTCGGCGCCGAAGGCGTATTTCACCGAATCCTCATCCTGCTCGCCACCGTGGAATTCCGGCATGCCGGCATAGAGCTTCTTCAGCGCTTCGGGCGTCGCACCCTTGGGCGCGAACTCGGCGTATTCCTCGATCGCGCCGACCTGCATGGTCTTCAGGACATCTTCGATCTTTGCCGAAGCGCCGCCCTTGGCCACGATCTTTCCGTCGGCGAGGTCGAGTTCCTCGTTGTGAGAGCCCGCCAGCGGACCGCCCTCGGCAATCGCGCCGGCATAGAGCTTGGTGCGGATGGCGTCGCAGGCCTTCAGCACTGCCGAGCAAACGCTCGCGGTGGAGATCGAGCCGCCCGAGACAGGAGCGGGAGGCAGGCTGCTGTCGCCCATTTCGACGCTGATCCGATCGATGCTGACGCCGAGACGTTCCGACGCCATCTGACCGGCGACGGTGCGCACGCCGGTTCCGATCTCGTGCGAACCGCATTGCAGCCGCACATCGCCATCGACGGTCAGGCGCACCCGCGCCGCGCATGGCGCGACTGCGGTTGGATAGATCGCCGTCGCGCAGCCCATGCCGACCAGCCAGTCGCCGTCGCGCATCGCTCCCACTTTCGGGTCCCGCTTCGCCCAGCCAAAAGCCTCGGCCGCCTGGTCATAGCACTGGATCAGCGAGCGGCTGGAGAACGGCTTCTTGCCGATCGGCTCTGTCTTCGGTTCATTGATCCGGCGGAATTCCACCGGGTCCATGCCGAGCGCTACCGCCATTTCGTCCATGGCGTTTTCCAGCGCATAGACGTAAGGCGTCTCGGGCGGCGAGCGCATGTAGCCGGGGGTGTTGCGGTCCGCCTGCACCAGCGAGACATGTGTCAGCACAGAACCGTAAGCATACATGCGGCCGGTTGCCGACGTGCCGCCCACGACATAGGAGTCCGGCCGCGAGGTGACCTCCCAGCCTTCATGCGCGAAGGCAGTGATGCGGCCGTCCTTGCCGGCGCCGATCCGGATGCGGTGCCTTGTCTCCGCCCTATAGGTCTGAGTGCCGAAGGCCTGCATCCGGCTGGTCACGCAACGCACCGGTCGGCCGAGCCGCCTGGCGGCAACCGCGACGATGGCGGTGCGCGGCGTCATCGGTCCCTTGGAACCGAAAGCGCCGCCGATGAAGGGGCTGACGATGCGCACCTTTGCGGGATCGATCTTCAACTGCCTGGCAAGCTCGACCTTCCAGCCGGTCACGTTTTGCGACGGCTCGTGGACGATCAGCTGGTCGCCCTGCCAGAAGGCGGTGGTCGAGAACAGCTCGATCGGATTGTGGTGCTGCGTGGGCGTCGAATAGCGCCCGTCGATCTTCACCGCGGCCTCTCTATAGGCGGCATCGAAGTCGCCGGCCTTCACGTCTTCCTTGAACAGAGGACTCTTGCCGGCGGCAGGAATGGTTGCCGTGCCCGGACTGTCGAAGCTCGCCGTGGGCGTCTCCGCATCATACTCGGCGCGGATCAACTGCGCCGCCTCTTCGGCGGCTTCGAATGTCTCGGCAACCGCGAGCGCGATGATCTGGCCGTCATGGAAGATCGTCCGGTCATGCAGCGGCCCGATCGAGGTGGCGCCGGAATTGCCGAATTTCGGCTTCTCGACAATGTCCATATCGCCGTAAGTGACGATGTCGAGCAACCCGGGCACGGCACGGGCGTCGTCGAGATGAAGCTTGGCTACCTTGCCCTTGGCAATACTGCTGATGGCCAGCGCGCCGTAGGCGATGTTGGCGGTCGGCAGGTCGGCTGGGTAATGCGCCTGCCCGGTGACCTTAAGCCGTGCATCGACGCGCGGCAGCGGTTGGCCCTGGTTCTCTTTCGGTCTCGGAGCGGCAGTGTCCATGGTCATACCTTCATGTCGCGGGTTTCGAGCAGCGCGCGCACCAGCGTTCGCTTGCCGAGCTCGATCTTGAATGCGTTGTGCTGGCGCGGCTCGGCCCCGGCGAAGGCGGCATCCGCCGCCGCCCCCGCTGAAACCTCGTCGAGCGTCTTTCCTTGCAGGGCTTCCTCCGCGGCTTTGGCACGCCACGGCACGGTCGCCACGCCGCCCAAGGCAATGCGCGCCTCGCGTACGTTGTCGCCGTCCAGGTCGAGCGCAACGGCCGCCGAAGCCAGCGCGAACGCGTAGGATTCGCGGTCTCGGATCTTCAGATAAAGCGAGCGCCGCGCCCATGGCACAGCCGGCACTTCTATGGCGGTGATGATCTCGTCAGCAGCGAGATCGGTCTCGATCTCAGGCGTATCGCGTGGCTGACGATGCAGCTTGGCGAGCGGTATCTTTCGCGCTCCACGCGAGCCTTCGGCACGCACGACGGCATCGAGCGCGATCAGCGCCTGGGCAAAGTCGCCGTGATACGTTGCGATGCAGGCATCGCTGCCGCCCAGCACCGCATGCTGCCGGTTGAAACCCTCCATCGCAGCGCAGCCGGACCCTGGCACGCGTTTGTTGCAGTGCCAGGATGTCTCGCGAAAATATTCGCAGCGCGTGCGCTGCAGGACATTGCCGGCGAGACTTGCCATGTTGCGGATCTGGCCGCTTGCGGCCAGCCGCAAGCTGTCGGCAATAACGGGATAGCCGCGCTTAAGCTCAGCGTGATCTGCCGCCTCACCCATCCGCACCAGAGCCCCGAAGCGGATACCATCGTCGGTCACCCGGATTTGCCTGAGGCCTGGATCCTTGAGCCGGTTGAGGTCAACCAGCCGGTTCGGCTCGGCAACGCCGAGCTTCATATAATCGGCAAGGTTGGTGCCCCCGGCGATGAACTGCACATTCGCTCGCGTCGGCTGGTCGTCCTCGGTCGTGAAGCGGGATGCGATCGCGACGGCCGCGGAAATGTCGGTCGGCTGTTCGTAGACGAAGGGACGCATATCAGGCTCCCTTCATCTGATCGCGTGCCTGCAGGATGGCAGCGACAATGTTTGGATAGGCGGCGCAACGGCAGATATTACCGCTCATATAGTCGCGGATGTCGTCTTCGGATTTTGCGTGCCCTTCATTGATGCAACCAATGGCCGACAGGATTTGGCCCGGCGTGCAGTAGCCGCACTGGAAGGCATCGTGGTCGATGAAGGCCTGCTGCATCGGATGCAGCTTACCGTCGCTGGATGCCAGCCCCTCGACGGTCGTCACATCCTTGCCGGCATTCATCACCGCGAAACTGAGACAGGAGAGCACGCGTTTGCCATCGACAAGAACCGTGCACGCCCCGCACTGTCCATGGTCGCAACCCTTCTTGGTGCCGGTTAGCCCGATATGATCCCGCAAGGCGTCAAGCAGGCTGGTTCTAGTGTCGAGCGACAGCTCATAGGCCTGCTTGTTGATCCGCATCGACGTCACCACTGGCTCACGAAGTTCCGCGCCAGCGGCGGCAGGCGCTTCGGCTTTCGCCGACGAAACGAGTAATGGTGCCGCGGCAGCCGAGACTGTGCCTGTCATGAAATTGCGCCGGCTGAGGCCAAGCGTGGATGGGAGGGAAGGCTGGGACATGGCTCGCTCCTGGCTGGCTGCTCATCGGGGGCTAACCATTCATGCAGGCCATTGTTCCGGCCTGGCCCGCGCGGGATCCTAGGCCTCACAGAAGTGTGATCCTGCCCTTCGAAGATGCTCATCGTGCGGGAACATGCATGCCGGGTTCGAGTTCTACGGCCAACACCAACGCTGATGGCGGGCCGATATGAAATCGAAACTGGTCGCACAGACTTCTGGGCAAAGGACATTCGTGGTTGTGCTGGACCCAGGCGAGGAAGCATTTGCTGCCCTGTCCGACTTCGCCGACGAGCAAGGAATTGCCGGCGCCTCGCTGACCGCGATCGGCGCATTCGAGAAGGCGACCGTTGGCTGGTTCGACTTCGGCTCGAAATCTTACCGCAAGATCCCGGTCGGCGAGCAATGCGAGGTTCTGAGCGCTGTTGGCGACATCGCGGTCGACGACGGCGGCAGACCGAGCCTGCACATCCATGCCGTCCTGGGTCTAAGCGACGGATCGACGCGCGGCGGCCACCTTGTTGAAGGCATCGTCAAGCCTACGCTCGAAGTCACGGTGACGGAATCGCCCGTTCACCTGCGGCGCACCAAACGTTCCGGCCTTGGCATCGCCTTGATCGATCTCGACGCCTGAGGGCCGACGATGGCAGCGGCGGCGACCGACGCGTTTCCTCTCCCCCTCGATACATCCCCGATGGAGGCTCGGATCGACGAAAAACTGCCGCAGGACAAAGGCGTCTGGCAGTTCGAACCGAAATGGGATGGGTTTCGCTGCCTCGCTTTCAAGAATCGCAAAACGGTCGATCTCAGGGCGAAGTCGGGCAAGCCGCTTGGGCGTTACTTTCCCGAACTCACAGCAATGATGCAAAACCTCGAAGCCAAGGATTTCGTGGTCGACGGCGAAATCGTCATCGAGATCGACGGCGCCGCATCCTTCGACGCGCTGCAGATGCGGCTTCATCCGGCCGAGAGCCGGATCCGCAAGCTGAGCGCGGAAACGCCGGCGCGGCTGATCCTGTTCGATATGCTGGTCGCGCCGGGCGGCAAATCGCTGCTCGAAGTCGCGCTGACCCAAAGACGCACGGCAATTGAAGACTTCGTCGCGCAAGCAAACACGGACGCTCTTCAGCTCTCGCCCTGCACCACCAGTTTCGCGACCGCCAGGCGATGGCTGGAGGACGCCGGGCATGGCTCTACCGACGGCGTCGTCGCCAAGCGGCTGAACGATCCCTATCAGCCGGGCGAGCGCGCGATGATCAAGGTCAAGCGGCTGCGCACTGCCGACTGCGTGGTCGGCGGCTTCCGTTATCTGAACGGCAAGTCGCAGGTCGGATCGCTATTGCTTGGCCTCTATAATGAACGAGGCTTGCTTGACCATGTCGGCTTCACCTCGACAATCGCCAACGAGGAACGAGCCACGCTCACGAAGAAGTTGGAGGCGCTGCGTGGCGGGCCCGGCTTCACCGGCAAGGCGCCGGGCGGGCCGAGCCGCTGGAGCACCGAGCGCAGCGGCGAATGGGAGCCGTTGCGGCCGGAACTGGTCGTGGAAGTCCGCTTCGACCACGTCACCGGCGAGCGCTTCCGGCATGGCACTCGATTCATTCGCTGGCGGCCCGAAAAAGCGCCGCGCCAATGCACGTTCGAGCAGATCTCGTAGCAGCGCCCCTCCGGAACAATCGACCCCATCAAACGGTTTGTGGTTAGAACAGCCCGCGTCACGGACGCACCTATCTTGGAGACAGGAAAATGGATCCGCGCGACAAGCAGCGAGCCGCAGGGCGGGAAGAAACCGAAGCTCCCGGCATCGAACAACAGGACTGGGACGCTCTTGATAACGGTCGGGTGCCGCCTGGCAGCGTCGCCGTAAACGGCGATCCGGAGGACGATGCCGAAGCACAAGGCGTCCTCCCCGAAGAGGATGACGACAACCCCTATCAGGAGAGCGACGAAGCCTTGCCCGACGACGAGGAAGAACGTGTGCTGTCGCGGGATCCTTCCAAGGAAGGCAGTCGTTTTGACGAAGCATAGCGAAAGCTAGCGTGCCGTTGTTGATGGCCGGTGGTGCAGAGCACCTTTGAGGACTGTGGACCAGCTTCACTTTTGTCGGCCAGTTCGCGTCACGACATTTCGGCATCGCCACATCGGTAAGAGCAGCGATGGGATTTTCCCGCCTTCTATGGCCTGCAACGCTCCGCGGGCTGCGGGAGAAGGCGTCGCCGCAGAGCAAGGCGGTCGCGGCGCCACATCAGAAGGCCGGCCATTGATCAGGTTACGTGGGATCACTAACCATGGCCGTCAAAAATCGGGGGCGCAAATCGGCAGTGGACCCTTCACTGTTTGTAACTGGGGGGAACAACGGAGTGTGGGACAAGTTTTTGATCAAGCAAGCCGCCTCATGTTTGACCTGCAACCATGGCCGAGAAACGCGACAACAAATCCACAGCCGCTCTTCTTAGGCCGCAATTCTCGAATGAAACCATGCGCCGGTATCTACGGAGCTTGCCTTTGTTTCACGTAAACCGCTGGCTTCCTGACAAACTGCGCGAATCACTCAAGCGTCTCGACCGCAAGCGTAAATGAAACCAACCGCAATCCAACAAAAGGCGCGGGCCACGCTCTTGCCGTTTCAGACGAATGCGCCATCAGCTCTCCTTCACATTACGATCACAGTCCTTCGAGAGGGGCAGAGACTATGCATCCTTGCTTAAGCGTCCGCGTTTGTAATTCACAAATCCGGAGTTCAAGTCATGAAGGTCGACACTCTCCCTGCGCCTAAAGTCAACCCAGACCAGGTCGATATCCTCGTCAACAAACCGGGACACTTCGTCGAGGAGTGGATCGAGGGGCATGCGGTTAGACCGGCCGCCGAAGCATCCCCGGAGGCCGCGGCAGAAAGACTGGCGAGAGCTTGCATCGCGGACGCGGAGCGGGAAGGCATCCTCGCGGAAGAAATCAGCGATGAGGTCGGCGATTTGAAAGAGTACCTCGCCGACGCGCTCCTCGCCGAGGCCGGCCGCGAAACGGGCGTCGACACCGCTCCGACGGCGCAAGCATTCGGTGACACAAAGGCTTAGCTTTCACGGCAGGGAAGTTTGGATCGCGATGACGCCAATCTCAACACGAGCCGTCCACATTTGCGTTGACATGCAGATGATGTTCTTACCGCCTGGGCCATGGGCGGTTGAGTGGCTGCCCGCCATCCTGCCGAAGGTGCTTTCGCTTGTCGACGGCAGGCCGGAGCGAACGATTTTCACCAGGTTCATAACGGCGAGAAGACCTGGCGAAGGCCAGGGCCATTGGCGTCAATACTATGAGCGCTGGTCGCAGATGACTATCGAATGTGCCGGCCCGGGGAGCCTCGAGCTGCTGCCCGAACTGCGTGATTTCGTGCCGCCGGCTCGCGTTTTCGATAAGTCCGTTTACTCTCCCTGGCTGACCGGCGAGCTCCACCGGAGCCTTCAGGCGGAAGGTGTGACCGAGCTTATCGTCAGCGGAGGCGAGGCCGACATGTGCGTGTTGGCGACGCTGCTCGGAGCGATCGACTTCGGTTACAGAACGATCCTGGTCGAGGATGCGATCTGCAGCACATCGGACGAAGCCTACGAAAATATACTCAAGCTGTTCACGACGCGATATTCGCATCATGTCGAAGTCGCCGCTGCGGAGGAGGTTCTGGATTTCTGGCGCTGACCCATCGCTCATCTCGCCCGGCACATGCCGGCCAAGGTGCCGCCCGCCAACGGATGAGCAGCCGTCCCTCGAATGCTCAGTCGTATCAGCGGGTGCGGTCGTCCGGCGCGAAAGACCGGTTGGCCACTGCCAAGTCTGGATCTAACCGGAACCGGCTGTCGGCCGGCCGCCGACTGGTTTCAAGGCGCTGACCCGCAAGATGCTCTCGATGAGATCTTTTTCCCGGAACGGCTTGTTGACCAATGGCACGTCCGATGGGCGGTTTGAAATTGCGTCAGCGTCGGCATAGCCGGTTATCATAACCGCTGGCCAATCGGAGCGCAGGTTGCGCGCGAAGCGAATTACCTCGATTCCGGACACGAGCGGCATTGCGAAATCGGTGACAATGACGTCGAACTCATGCGGTGTCCGTTCAATAATTGCCAGCGCCTCGGCACCCCCTGCTGCGCATGTCACTGTAAACCCGTGTTGCCGAAGCGATTCCGCGGTTAGCTGCCGCAATCCGCTGCTGTCGTCAATCAATAGAAGCGAAGGGAAAGCCTTCCCTGCAGTCTCGACCAGGACTCTCTCTCCATCCAGATCTGCCACATTGTCGGAAGGCTGCTCCGCTGAACGCGGCAGCCACAGCTCCATGGATGTTCCGCGCCCGACGAGGCTGTCTATGCGGAGCGCGCCGCCCGATTGCTTCATGAAACCGTATACCGTGCTGAGACCCAGCCCGGTGCCTTTCCCGACGGGCTTCGTCGTGAAAAACGGTTCGACGACCTTGGTCAGAATCTCCTTCGGGATGCCGGCACCGGTGTCCTTGACGGTGAGGACTACATACTCTCCGACCGCCAGGTCTTCGGAAGGTATTTTGATGACCCGATTTTGCGCCTGCACGGCAATTGTCCCGCCGGAGGGCATCGCGTCGCGCGCGTTGAACACCAGATTCATCAACGCCAACTCCAATTGGCCGACGTCGACATGCGCGGGCCAAACGGAGTTGTCGACCTTCCACTCAAAGCGGATCAGGCCGCCGAGCACGGGAGCCACCAAGCCGTTCATCGTATCTTCCAGCGCGGCCAGCCGCACTGCCGTCGGCTTCAGATTCTGACGCCGCGAAAAGGCAAGCATGCGGTTGACAAGTTCGGCGCCTTGCTTCGCGGAGCGGCGAGTGAGTTCAACGATCTTCTTTGCTTGCTCGTCAAGCGTGAGCTGCCTCTCGAGCAATCCTAGTCCGCTCAGAACCGCGGCAAGCAGATTGTTGAAATCGTGTGCCAGCCCTCCGGTGAGTTTCCCGACCGCTTCGAGGCGCTGTGACTGAAGAAGTTGATTTTCGAGCTCACGCCGCTCGGTCACGTCAAGCAAAGTGCCGAGGATTTCAGGTCGGCGTCCGTCGACACCTTTCGACAGGATTCCTTGGTCGAGAAAGATACGATATTTGCCATCGGCACACTGCCAGCGGAACTCGCATGTATAGGAGCCTGTCACCTTTGCCGCCAATAAAGCTTCCCGCACCCTGGGTAGATCTTCCGGATGCACCCGGCTCAGCCCAAACCGCGGCTCGGACGTCAGTCGCTCAGGCGGGAATCCCGTCAGACGTTCGACACCTTTTGAAACAAACCGGGCTGCAAAGGGCGGCTCGGCGAACCTGGCGTGAAAACAGACGGGCAAGGATCCAAGAATGGCCTCCTGCCGTTCTTCGGCGCCGCGCAGCGATCGTTCGGCCTCGAGCTTTTGCTTTTCGGCCTGCAAGGCTTTCGCCAGCAGTGCCTGTTCGGCGACCGCATTGCGCTGGATCTCGAGCGTCTTTTCGTGAAGCTCGACGAATACAGCCACTTTCGATCGCAGCATGGCGGGGTCGAAGGGCTTGAACATATAGTCCACTGCGCCGGCGTCGTAGCCACGCAGCATATGAGCATCTTCCTTGTTGATGGCCGTGAGGAAGATGAGAGGGGTTCGTCTGGACTGTTCGCGCTGGCGGATCAACGCGGCTGTTTCGTAGCCGTCGAGGCCCGGCATCAAAACATCCAGCAAGATAACGGCGAAATCCTCCTTTAGGAGGCAGCGCAGAGCCTCCTCGCCGGATTGCACAGCGACGACTTCCGCGAGTGGAGTGAGAACTTCTTCGATCGCCAACAGGTTTCGTTCGTCATCATCGACCGCCAGGATGCGTGCCTTTGACTGATTGTCCGCCAACTGCACAATCTCCAGTTTCTTCGAACGTATCCGCGACAGCCTTTGCATCGGGCATCCCGTCAGCTGACTGACCTAAGCAGATTTTGGGATGTCTCGACCCGATCCCGAGAGCGACCGATCCAGACCCGCAGCAGTGCCAACAGCAGGTCGAGATCGACAGGCTTG
Source organism: Mesorhizobium sp. B2-8-9 (assembly GCF_006439475.1). Taxonomy (NCBI): domain Bacteria; kingdom Pseudomonadati; phylum Pseudomonadota; class Alphaproteobacteria; order Hyphomicrobiales; family Phyllobacteriaceae; genus Mesorhizobium; species Mesorhizobium sp. B2-8-9. The sequence continues at coordinate 155,050 of NZ_VFTQ01000002.1, forward strand.
GCAATATAGTCGGAAGCCCCGGCTTCCAGGCATTTCTGCCGGTCGCCTTTCATCGCCTTTGCTGTCACCGATATCAACGGAATATGCGCGATGGAGGGTGTGTTGCGGATACTCCTCATCGTCTCGTAGCCGTCCATCTCCGGCATCATGATGTCGATCAAGGCTGCGTCGACGTCGGCATTCTCCTCCAGCAACGCTATCCCATCGCGACCGCGCTCAGCGTGAAGGACTTCGATATCGTAGGTCTCAAGGACGCTCGTCAGCGAATAGATGTTTCGAATATCGTCATCGACGATCAGGACTTTCGCGCCCGCAAGATTCGACCTGTTGTCAGCTCGTTCGGCACCTGCCCCGCTTTCCTCGCGCAATCCTCCCGGAAGCGTCGCAGATATATGGAGAGCCAATTGAGCAAAATTCTCAGCTCGCGGGACTGAGGACAAAGCGGGATTCAACGCCAGCACCTGTTCAACTGCCTCTGAATGAGGGGCAAAAAACAGCAGCGGCGGAAGGCCGTCTGAAAACTGGTTGGTGAGTTCGTCAAGGGCCCGCGCATTATCCCTGGCAGACTTTCCAAGCCCAAGGACAACCGCATCGAATGAGGCGAGGTCGATGTCCTCCGCGGTTGCCGCGCGACTGATTGCGGTGACCGAGGTGACGCCGTCCCGGATCGTCTCGACCAGGGAAAGTCGGCGCTCGGGATCGGAGTCAGCCACGAGCACCCGGCGCTGGACGCGCAGGTTCCTCGAATGAATTTCCTGGAACACCTTCACCAGCTCCTCGGATGACACCGGTTTGGTCGAGATGCTCGATGCCCCTTTGCGAGCCAGGCTATCGATGTCTTCCGCTCCGGAAATCACATGAATGGGAATGCCGGCGGTCTTCGGATCATGGCGCAGCAGGTCGAAGAGCACCCATCCATCGATGTCCGCAAGGCCGAGGTCCAGCGTGATCGCGTCCGGCACCAGTTTGCGGGCCAGCGCCAAGGTTCCGGAGCCTGCGGTCGAAAGGACGCCTTTCAACCCGGCAGACCGTGCCAGGCCCAGCAGCAGACCGCCAAAGGTCGGGTCGTCCTCGACGATCAAAACGACCCTGTCTTGCGCCGATATAGCGTCGCGATCGTCCATCAATTCCGCCGACGGCAAACCGCTGGGCGCCGCTGTCGTCGCGATTGCCTCGGTGGCCGGAAGCAGTTCCGGCTGGCTGGCGGCGGCAATCCTGGGACCATCGATCGGAATGACGAGCGTGAACGTCGATCCTTTGCCGGGAATGCTTTCAACTCTTAGCTCACCGCCGAGCAAACGGGCGATCTCACGGCTGATCGAGAGCCCAAGTCCGGTTCCTCCATATTTGCGGCTGGTCGTGCCGTCGGCCTGCTGGAACGCCTCGAAAATCAGTTTCTGTTTGTCTTCCGGGATGCCTATACCGGTGTCGGTCACCGCTATGGCAAGCGCTTTCCTGGGCAACTTGGCGCCGTTGCGGCGTCCCGTCTTTTCCATTCTGAAACTCAGGCTGACCTTGCCTTCGGAGGTGAACTTGAAGGCGTTCGACAGCAGGTTGAGCACGATCTGCTGCAACCGCTTCTCGTCCGTACGCACGGTTTCCGGAAGAGCGGGATCGACATTGATGGTAAAGCCCAGACCCTTGTCGGCTGCAAGCTGGCGGAACGTGCGCTCCATATGCTGTCGCAAATGGGCGACTGGCATATCGTTGATGTCGATCGAGACCGTGCCGGACTCGATCTTCGACAAATCGAGAATGTCGTTGATCAGGCTGAGAAGGTCCGTGCCGGCCGAATTGATGGTGCGAGCAAACTCGACCTGCTTTTCGTTGAGGTTGCCCTGCTGGTTCGTGGCAAGCAGATTTGAAAGAATGAGAAGCGAATTGAGCGGGGTTCTGAGCTCATGGCTCATGTTGGCGAGGAACTCGGATTTGTACTTGGAGGTAAGCGCCAGCTGCTCGGCTTTCTCCTCAAGCGCCCGGCGCGCCATCTCGATTTCGAGATTTTTGTTTTCGACCTGCTTTTTCTCATTCTCCAGAAGTTGAGCCTTCTCCTGGAGTTCCTCGTTCGTGGCGTGCAGTTCCTCCTGCTTTTTCGTCAGTTCGGTCTGGCGCGCCTGCAGCTCGGATGTCAGCAATTGCGATTGCTTGAGCAGGCCCTCGGTGCGCATCGTCGCCGCGATCGTGTTGAGGACGATGCCGACCGATTCCATCAGCTGATTGAGAAACGATTGGTGCGTGTCGCGGAACTCGCTGAAGGATGCGAGCTCGATGACGGCCTTGACCTCATCTTCGAACAAGGCAGGCAGAATGATGACGTTCGCCGGCGAGGCGCTGCCAAGCCCCGATGTGACGCGCAAAAAGTCCGGCGGAACATTGTCGAGCATAATGGCTCGCTTGTCGGCAGCACTTTGTCCGACGAGACCCTCACGCAGATCGAGGCGTTGCTTGATTGCCGCCTTGCTTTCGGCACCATAGGACGCCGCCAGTTCCAGATAGGACTCCTCCTCGTCCCGATTGGTCACGTAAAAGACGCCGTATTGCGCGTTCACAAGCGGAGCGAGCTCGGACATGATGAGACGCGACACGGTGGCCAGATCGCGCTCTCCCTGCAGCATGCGGGAGAAACGCGCGAGATTTGTCTTCAGCCAATCTTGCTCGGCGTTTTTCAACGTCTGATCCTTGAGATTGCGGATCATCTCGTTGATGTTGTCCTTGAGCGCGGCGACCTCTCCGGAAGCCTCGACGCTGATCGAGCGCGTCAGATCGCCCTTCGTCACCGCCGTCGAGACCTCGGCGATTGCGCGGACCTGGGTGGTCAGATTGGCCGCCAACTGATTGACGTTGTCCGTAAGATCGCGCCACAGACCGGCGGCGCCAGGCACGCGTGCCTGGCCTCCAAGCTTGCCTTCGATGCCGACTTCGCGCGCGACATTGGTCACCTGGTCGGCAAAGGTGGCGAGCGTTTCGATCATCCCGTTAATGGTGTCGGCCAGGGAGGCGATTTCGCCCTTCGCGTCCACAGTCAGCTTGCGTTTGAGATTGCCTTGCGCAACCGCAGTCACCACGTCGGCGATGCCGCGCACCTGGTTGGTCAGATTGGTGGCCATCAGGTTGACGTTGTCGGTCAGATCCTTCCAGGTGCCGGCCACGCCGCGCACTTCGGCCTGACCGCCAAGCTTTCCTTCCGTGCCGACTTCACGTGCGACGCGTGTCACCTCGCCGGCGAAGGAGTTCAGCTGGTCGACCATGGTGTTGATGGTCGACTTGAGCTCGAGGATTTCGCCCTTCACGTCGACGGTGATCTTCTTCGAAAGATCGCCTCGCGCGACCGCCGTCGTCACTTCGGCGATGTTGCGAACCTGGCCGGTCAGATTCTCGGCCATGGAATTCACGTTGTCGGTCAAGTCCTTCCATGTACCGGCCACGCCTCGCACCTGGGCTTGGCCGCCGAGCTTTCCTTCGGTGCCGACTTCGCGCGCCACGCGTGTCACCTCGCCGGCGAAGGAGTTCAGCTGATCGACCATGGTGTTGATGGTCGACTTGAGCTCGAGGATCTCGCCCTTGACGTCCACGGTGATCTTCTTGGAAAGGTCGCCGAGCGCCACGGCCGTGGTCACTTCCGCGATGTTGCGCACCTGGCCCGTCAGGTTGGCCGCCATCGCGTTCACATTGTCGGTCAGGTCCTTCCAGGTGCCGCCCACGCCTCTGACCTGCGCTTGGCCGCCGAGCTTGCCGTCCGAGCCGACCTCACGCGCCACGCGCGTCACCTCCGAGGCAAAGGAATTCAGCTGATCAACCATCGTGTTGATCACGTCCTTGATCTGCAGGATCTCTCCCAAGGCATCGACGGTGATCTTCTGCGTCAGATCGCCGGTCGCGATCGCGGTCGCGACTTTGGACACGTCGCGCAACTGCACGGTTAGATTGCCGGCCATGGCGTTGACGTTGTCGGTCAGGTCTTTCCACGTGCCGCCGACGCCTTCCACATGGGCCTGGCCGCCGAGCTTGCCTTCCGATCCGACCTCGCGCGCCACGCGCGTGACTTCGGAGGCGAAGGAGTTCAGCTGGTCGACCATCGTATTGACGGTATCCTTGAGCTCGAGGATCTCGCCTTTGACGTCCACGGTGATCTTCTTGGAAAGGTCGCCGCGGGCGACGGCTGTCGTCACCTCGGCGATGTTGCGAACCTGGCCAGTCAGGTTGGCCGCCATCAGGTTCACGTTGTCAGTCAGGTCTTTCCAGGTGCCCCCGACGCCCCTCACCTCTGCCTGCCCGCCGAGCTTGCCTTCCGTGCCCACTTCGCGCGCAACGCGCGTGACTTCGGAGGCGAAGGAGTTCAGCTGATCGACCATCGTGTTGATCGTATCCTTGAGCTCGAGAATCTCCCCTTGCACTGCCACCGTGATCTTTTTCGACAGGTCGCCCGAAGCAACCGCCGTCGTGACCTCGGCAATGTTGCGCACTTGGCCGGTGAGGTTCTCGGCCATGGAATTGACGTTGTCGGTCAGGTCTTTCCAGGTACCGGCGACGCCGCGAACCTGGGCCTGGCCGCCGAGCTTGCCCTCGGTGCCGACCTCGCGCGCGACGCGCGTGACCTCGGATGCGAACGAGTTCAACTGATCGACCATCGTGTTGATGGTGTTCTTGAGTTCCAGGATCTCGCCCTTCACGTCGACGGTGATCTTCTTCGAGAGATCGCCCAGCGCGACCGCCGTCGTCACCTCGGCAATGTTGCGAACCTGGCCGGTCAGATTCTCGGCCATCGAGTTCACATTGTCGGTGAGGTCCTTCCACGTGCCGCCGACGCCTTCGACCCGCGCCTGGCCCCCGAGCTTGCCTTCCGTGCCGACCTCGCGCGCGACGCGCGTCACTTCCGATGCGAACGAGTTCAACTGATCGACCATCGTGTTGATGGTGTTCTTGAGCTCGAGGATCTCGCCCTTCACATCGACAGTGATCTTCTTAGACAAATCGCCTGACGCCACCGCAGTGGTCACCTCGGCGATATTGCGCACCTGGCCGGTAAGGTTGGTGGCCATGGCGTTGACGTTGTCGGTCAGGTCCTTCCACGTGCCGGCCACGCCCTTCACCCGCGCTTGTCCGCCGAGCTTTCCCTCCGTTCCAACCTCACGCGCGACACGTGTCACTTCGGAGGCAAAGGAAGCCAGTTGCCCCACCATCGTGTTGACGATCTTGCCTATGCGCAGGAACTCCCCGCGCAGCGGGCGGCCGTCGATTTCGACCATCATTGTCTGGGAAAGGTCGCCCTTGGCCACTGCCCCGATGACGCGGGCCACTTCGGCGGTCGGTTGAACCATGTCTTCGATCAGGTCGTTGACCGACCTGACGCTTGATTCCCAGCTGCCGGTGGCATTGCGGACATGACCCCGCTCGCCAATTCTCCCGTCCTTGCCGACGACCCTGCTCAGTCGCTCAAACTCCTTCGTCACCTGATCGTTGAGTTCGACGATCTGGTTGAAGGCATCGGCAATATCGGAATCGATTCCTTCGTAGATGTTATCGATCCGGATGGAGAAGTCGCCTCGCCTGAAGGCCTTTAAGGAATTGAGAATCTGACGACGATCTAATTGCGCCCTTGATGCCTGCACGCTCACAGTGCCCCTCCCCAGTCCATCTGCTTTTGAAGAAACTGATGATCAGATGAAGTCCCGCCCTCGCGGCGAGGTATACAATTCACCGCAAGCTCCACAACGTGGTGGGCGCCAATTTGTTCCGACGCGAGATCGAATCTTATCCGCACGCCGGCAAACGCTTAAAAAAGCGCGAAGGCTCGCCCGTTGTTTGGCTTGCTTTGCCCTGGAATTGCTTGGCGTATTCAGCCCAATCGGAAGCTGCGACACCGCCGCCCGCGGGCTCTTGTCAACTTTGGCGAACCGCTTCGTAAGCTATTGGCCGATAACGATTATGTTAGTCGCAGAGGGGCGATACCGCAGGCGGCCGGCAAGGCCGGCTCGCCTCATGCCATTTCGGGGCGTCTTGAAGCTTCGCGGATCGCCTTGTGGACATTGCGCTGCAGGTCCATGAACTCCGCGCTTTCCATGACCTCTTCCCGGCGCGGGCGCTCTATGTCGACGTTGAAGGTTCGCATGATACGTCCCGGGCCGATCCCCATGACGACGATGCGGTCGGACAGATAGACGGCCTCCTCCACGTCATGAGTGACGAAGAGCACGGTCAGCCGGTGCTCCTCCCAGATCTGCGTCAGCAGCTCCTGCATCTGGTGCCTAGTCAAGGCGTCGAGCGCGCCGAAGGGCTCGTCCATGAGCAGCATCTTGGGCCGATAGGACAGCGCCCGCGCAATGGCGACGCGCTGCTTCATGCCGCCCGACAGTTCCGACGGGTAAAGGTCGGCGCAGTGCGGCAGCTTGACGAGGTCGAGATGCTCGCGCGCGATCCTGCGGCAGGTCGAGCGATCATAGCCGGCGGCCTTGAGGGCAAATTCTATGTTCTGCTGCGCCGTCAGCCAAGGCAGCAGCGTGTAGGACTGGAAGACGACGCCGCGGTCGAGCCCGGGCTTAAGGATCGGCGAGTCGTCGATGTCGAGCTCGCCCGCGTCGAAATCCTGCAGCCCGGCCACGATCGACAGCAGCGTGCTCTTGCCGCAACCCGACGTGCCCACCAGCGAGACGAACTCGTTGTCGGCAAGATCGAGATTGATGTCGCGCAGCACCTCGGTGCGCCGCTCCCCGGTGCCAAAGCTCTTGTGGAGGCCTTCGATGCGCAGTTTGGGCAAGCTCATCGGCCGAACCTCATTGCGCGTGCCCTTCCTGCCGGAACAGCACCTTTCCGAGCGCCTTCATCACCTGGTCGGTGATGAGACCGAGCACGCCCAAGAGCAAGATGTAGCCGATGATGGTGTTGGTCTGGAAATAGCGCTGCGACACGGTGATGCGGTAGCCGAGACCGGATGTCGCCGCGACGAGCTCAGCCAGCACGAGCCAGGTCCACGCCCAGCCCAGGCTGATGCGCAGCGTATCCCAGATGCCGGGCAAGGCGCTGGGCACCACGATGCGCGTCAGGATCTTGCGGTCCGGCAGGCCGAGCGTCCTGCCGAGGCCGACGAAATCCGTCGGCACCCGCTTCACATTGTCCATGATCATCAGGACCTGCTGGAAGAAGGTGCCGATGAAGATGATCAGGAACTTCTGGGCGTCGCCGGTGCCCGACCAGAGGATGGAAAGCGGCACGAAGGCGACCACCGGCATATAGCGGATGAAATCCACCAGCGGCTCGACGGCGGCTTCCCAGACCCTGAAGCTGCCGATCAGCACGCCGATCGGAATCGCCAGTGCCGAGGCGATCAGGAAGCCGATGGAGATGCGGTATATCGAGGCCTTGAGGTCCAGCCACAGCGTGCCGTCGCTCCAGAGCTTGCCGAGCTGCCCCGCCACGCTTTCCGGCGAGGGCAGGAAGATGGGCTTCACCAGCTCCAGGCCCGTTGCCGCCCACCAGGCAAGGCCGAGGCCGGCAAAAACGGCCACGGCGATCATCAGGAAACGCGACCGCGTGATGGGCGCGCCGATTCCGGAGGATCGGCGGCGCAATACCGGTCGCGCAGCCGATCTTTGTGCGGGGCCGGGCTGGCTCGTTTTGGCGGCGCGCTGCTCGGACATCCGCGCTACCACCGCGACGCAGCCTTGGTCATTCCGCGGCCTTGACGAATGACGGGTCGATCATCTGCTCCGGTGTCACGTCGGCCTGGAGCAGCCCGGCATTCTTGGCGGCGGCTTCGACATCGGCGAATGTCTTGGTGGAGAACTCGCCGGTCAGAGCGCTCTTGTTCTCGGCGAGAGAATAATAGCGCACGCCGTCGAAGGCGGTGTTGAGGTCCTCGACAGTGGAACCGACGGCCTTGGAAATGATGGCGCGGCCACCGGCGGTATCGCCGTTGTAGTCCTTCAGGGCCGCATCCCAGGTCTTGATCATGGCAAGCACCTGGCCGGGTCGCGACTTGATCACCTCGTCGCGCACCACAAGCACGTCGCTAATCAACCCGGGATCCTCGCCGGCGGTGAAGAGCAGCTTGACGTCCTTGTTCTGCGCCCTGGCCGCGGTGAGATAAGGTTCGTAGGTGACCGCGACCGGGACCTGTCCGGCAATCAGCGCGCTGCCGGCGTCGGCCGCCGGCATCGGCACGGGCTGCACATCGGCGATGGACATGCCGTTCTTGGCAAGGGCGTATTTGAGCAGGATGTCGCTGGTCGTGCCCTCCTCGAAGGCGACCTGCTTGCCCTTGAGGTCGGCGACGGAGGAAATATCCTTGCCGGCGATCATGGCGTCGGCCGTCATGCTGACGTCGAGCAGCAGCACGATTTTCACCGGCAGGCCCGCCGCAACCATGCCCATCGCGGTATGGGTCGCGATGTTGGCCGCATCGAGCTGGCCGCTCGCGAGCGCGGCATTGATGTCCTTGTCTTCCGCGAAGTTGACGATTTGGACGTCCGACAACCCGCTTGCCTTGAACAGGCCCTTGGCCTCGGCGACGTGCCACTGGCCATAGCCGAGCCATGGCTCGATGCCGATCTTGAAGGTGCCCGCTTCAGGCGTCGCGGGAATGGCCGCGTCGGCGGCAAAGGCCGCCGGGGCGAACCCGATGACGGCAGCCGCGACGAGTGCACGAAATTGTCCTGCTAGGTTACGCATCATCTCTGTTCCCCTTTATGATCGCGCCGCTCTTTGAACTGCATATCCGGCCTGGATGAGAATGCGGGCTTATGCTCTTGCGGCATTGTGCCTCGGCGTCTTACCTGCCGCTTCAACGGAAGCGCAAGGATACTCGACGTCGGCGGCGGTGAATGTCAAGACTAAAATACATACATGCATATACAAGTTGGACAGGTTAGGTTCGCAACTTTCGGAACATCAGACCGCATTCGTTTGCCGCATGGCGTTACGGCCGATGGCATCCAGGAAGTCCGTCACGCGATTTGCGCCGGAACAGGGCTCGCCTTGCCGCGATCAGCCGCTTTTGGAAGGAGAGTACCGGCTGCCGAGCGAATAGCGGCTGCCGACATAGGTCAGCTTGCTGATCGTGGCGACGATCGCTCCTGTCCACGTCCGGCGGTGCAGAAGCAGGCAGCAGCTGCCGGCATCGATGCCCAGATGCCGCGCCGTCTCGGCATCGGCTGGGATTGCCGAGATGATGTGCTCGACCTCGGTCACCGGTGTTTTCTGCATCAGATAGTCGTAGGTCGCGGTCTTGGAAAAATCCTGCTTGTCGTAGTCGGGTATCAGGCTCGGATTGACGAAGCGCTCTTCCAGTTGCACAGGCAGATCGTTCTCGAAATTGACGACGACTGAATGGTAGACCGACGAACGCCTGGCGAACTCGAAGGACAGCGCAAGCTCCTTTTCCGGCATGATTTTTTCGAGGACGAGAACCTCGGAACGATGCTTGTTGCCGCGTGCCAGGATCTCGGCCGCGATATTGTTGATCTCGATCAGGGCCGACTGCGGCCGCGGCGGTGCAATGAATGTTCCCACGCCCTGCAGCCGGATCAGAAATCCCGCCGAGGTCAGTTCCCGCAAGGCACGGTGGATCGTCATCCTGGAGACGCCAAGCGCTGCCACGAATTCATTTTCGGACGGCAGCTTGCGGTCCTTGCTCCACCGGCCGGTTCCGATGTTCGTCAGGATGTAGTCCTTGACCTTCTCGTAGAGGGGGCTGGCCGTATCGGGCAGAGTGTTCATTTCAGATGTCCTTTCCGGCAAGCATCGGAAATCAGGAATGCTCAAGGGGTTGCCGCATCCGGATGATTGTTTTCAAGCCGTCGCCCTGGCCTTCCAGCAGCCGCCGATAGGCCGCGGGGACGTCATCCAGGCCGATCTCGCGGTCGATCAGGCTGATCAGCGGCTCGCTCAGCTCACCCAGCATCCGGATGGCATCGGGAAGCTCGTCGGCGAAGGCGTGGCAGCCCAGCAACGCGATCTCCCGCTCGACCAGCATGTTGGGGTCGATGTCGAGCCGGCCGTGGAAGATGCCGACCATCGCAATGGTGCCGCCCGGGCCGAGAACACCCAGCAACTGACTGAGCGCGGCGATGCTGCCTGTCGCCTCGACGGCCGCCAGCAAGGGGGCATCCCCGGTCGCTGAGGCAATGGCGTCCGCGTCCAGGTCGACGATCGTGGCGCCGGTCACGCGCGCGACGCGAGCGCAGCGGCCTTGGTTGCGGTCGGCGATCAATACGGTGCCCGCGAACGTCCGCGACAGCAGCAAGGCGGCAAGCCCGCCGATGGTCCCGCAGCCGAGGACAAGTACCGAGCCTGCTGTTTTCGGCAGGCGCCGCACCGCGTGCAGCGCAACGGCGAGCGGCTCGGCCATCGCCGCTACCCGTGCATCAAGCGCGGCATCGACGCTATGCAACAGGCGCGCGGGGAGCACGGCCTGTTCGGCAAATCCGCCGTCGCATATTTCGCCGACGAAGCCGAGCGACGTGCAAAGATGCCGGCCGCCGGCACGGCATTGCGCGCACTCTCCGCACCAGAAGCGGGAATCGGCGACCACCCGGTCGCCAATGGCGATGGTGTCGACGCCCTCACCGACGGCGATCACTGTGCCCGTCAATTCATGGCCGGCCGTCGAAGGCGAGCGGCTTATCCATTGACCGGTGCGGAAATTGTGCAGGTCGGAACCGCAGATGCCCGCGGCGTCCACCTTGAGCTTCACCCAGCCCGCATCGGGGACGCCCGGGGCGGCGATATCCTCAACGCGCAAGTCGCCGGGCCCGTAAAGTCGCGCGGCCTTCATCGTCTTCGCTTCCGCTCAGACCGAGAGATAGCGGCTGCGGATTTCCGAGACCGCGTTTTCATGCGAGCTGAAGCCTTCGTAGCGGGCGAGCCTGCGCGCATGCCGGGCGAGTTCCGGATAGGCCGCCGACGTCACATAACCGACTGACGAGCGCTTGACGAAATCCGTGACCGACAGCGGCCCATACGTGCGCGCCCACCGGCTGGTCGGCAACACGGCATTGGGCCCGAGGACAAAGTTGGCGAGCGTCACCGGCGTATGCGGACCCATGAGGATCTCGGCCGCTTCGGTGATGTGCCCGAGATGCGCGAACGGTTCCTTCGACAGGATCTCGAGATGCTCCGGAGCGTAGTCGTTGATGAAGCGATAGCTGTCCTCTAGGGACGCGGTCAGCACGATGCCGCCGCGCGTTCCGGTCAGCACAGCGCGCGAGAATTCGACGCGCTGTTCGCTCATGCGGGACCAATGCTGCGGCAGCGCGGCAAGCGCGGCCTCGGCGACCTTGCGGCTGTGCGTTACCAGATAGGCCGAGGAATCCGCCCCGTGCTCGGCTTCGATCAAAAGGTCCAGCGCGGCAAGGCCGCCATCGACGCTGTCATCGGCAAAGATGATGGCTTCAGACGGGCCGGCCGGAAGGCCGGTGTTGATGACCGAGGACAGCAGGCTCTTTGCCGCCACCACCCAGGGACTGCCCGGCCCGACGATCTTGACGGCGGGCTTCACCGTCTCGGTGCCATAGGCGACAGCAGCGACCGCCTGGGCGCCACCGCATTTGTATACAGTCTCGACGCCGGCGAGGCGTGCGGCAACCAGGGTCGCGGCATCGACGGATCCATCGGAAGTCGGCGGCGTCACTATCGCTATCTGGGGCACGCCGGCAATCACAGCCGGGACCGAGGTCATCATCGTCACCGACGGGAAGGCGCCCTTGCCGCGCGGAACGTAAAGCGCCACGGAGGCGATCGGGGTGTATCGGTCACCCGCATAGGCGCCCGGCCGGACTTCCTTCAGCCACATCGTTTCCGGACGCTGCTCCTCGTGGAAATGCCTGATGTTCTCGATACCGAACCGGATGCTCTCCACGACATCCTTTTCGATCTTGTCGAATGCCGCGTCGAACTCCGCTTCCGAGACCTTGAGCCCGCCATCGGCCACATCGGCCTTATCGAGCTCGCGCGCGAACCGAAGCAGGGCCGCATCACCTTCGGTCCTGACCGCCTCGATGATCGGACGGGCTTTTTCGATGAAGACCGAAAGATCGGCTTCGGCGCGCCTCAACAGGCTGGCCCGCCGGTCGGCGTCGAGGGTCGACAGGTCGTGGAAGCTGATATCGGACATGGCTGCTCCTTCTCCTGGAACGCAGTGGCGGTTGGCGATGGCCGGTCACACGCCTGGAAGACCTTTGAGACCGGCAACACGGGGCAAGGACCGCAGATAGAACAATTGCCAGCCCATAAAGTATATACATGTACGTATAACAGCTGCCAGCATTTTCTGCGCTCGGCCAACTCGAGCTCAGCTGATGGGAGGCCATCTCTCAGATCGACGCGAGAAAGCCGCCATCGACGGGGATGGACTGACCGGTGATGTAGGCCGAGGCATCGGAGGCGAGGAATACCGCAATCCCGTGCAGGTCCGACAGGTCGCCGAAGCGGTGCTGCGGGATTTTGGCGAGCATCGATTGCCGCCATGCCTCATTGCCGTAGAACACTTCCGTCATTGCCGTTCTGAAATAGCCGGGGGCGATGGCGTTGACCCTGATCCCCAGATCAGCCCACTCGGCCGCCAGAGCGCGCGTCATGCCGAGCAGGCCCGACTTCGACGAGCCATAGGGCACAGCCGTCGGAATCCCGACTTCGGAGGTGAGCGAGCAAAGATTGATGATGACGCCGGGCCGACCGGCGTTCTTCATGTGCTGCGCGGCGGCCTGGGCGCAGAAGAATGCGCCTTTGAGATTCGTGTCGACGATCCTGTCCCAAAGCGCTTCGTCGACATCGAGCGAGGGGTGGACTTCCTCCATCCCGGCATTGTTGACGAGAATATCGAGACCGCCGAGCAGGCCGGCGGCCTCGGCCGTCGCCGCCCTGCAGCGGCCGACATCGGTGACGTCCAGGGCGATGGCGTGCGCCACCCCGCCGGCGGCGCGGATGGTGGCCGTCGTCTCCCCAAGCGAGGCAAGGCTGCGTGCCGTGACGGCGACATCGGCGCCGGCCGCGCTCAGCGCCTCGGCAATGGAACGCCCGATGCCGCGGCTTGCGCCGGTGACGAGCGCTTTCCGGCCCGAAAGGTCGAAGAGCGGAGCGTTGCGCATGCGATCCTCCTTGGCACGGCCGGCATGGCGATCTCCCTCGAGCCTAGCCGATCGAACTTACCTATACAAGCATATACAAATCAATTGGGCTGCGGTAGTGATTGAGGGCATGCGCGACAACCGGTCGATCTGGAACAAGACTGCGAAGTCGCTCCGTCATTCATGGATTTGAGAGGCACGATCGATGCGCCGCTTGGTTGACCATGGAGCGATGAGCGCGGCCGGCTATGCCACGCCGTGGAGCGTAAGGCCCGGCCAGCGGGTGGACCTTGGCCTCTCCTGCAGCCGGCCGGTGGAAGGCGTGCGGATATGCCGGCTGGACACGCAAGCCGCGGACTTTGTGGATTGGCCAATCGAGGCGACATCCGAGCCGGACGTGCATCGCAGCTTCGATCATGGATCATACCTTCGCCTGCGTGCCGAGGAGCTTGCAAAAGCGCCGGCCGTCAAGGGCATCCGATTTGAGCTGTTTCTCACCCGCAATACGGGGTCGCGCACGATCCTGGAAGCGGGGTCCTTTCTGCTGGGCCTTCGCGATGGGGCGATCGCCTTGGAGACGCGGAATGATCGTCTGTTCTCTGCGCAGGTTCCGCAGGGGGTTTGGCTGACGGTCGAGCTCGGCCTGCGTGAGGACGAGCCGTTCTTCAAGCTGAAATCTCACGACCTCCTCGCCCCTTACGAATTCAAGCGGCGCCTGCGCGACGCCGAATGGCATCCGCAAGGGCGCGACATCCTCTTCGGCGCGAGCGGCTCTCGAAGCGAGCTCACTCTCAATGCGAGATTTGCGGCTATTCGGCTGGAGACTTCTCAGGGGCCAATCGCCTGGGATTTCCCGACTCTGCTGCCGACGGGACCGATCCTGTCGTCAGGCGGACCGGTTCCGCTGGCGCTCGATGTGATCAATCAGCCTACATTCTGCGTGACATCGGCGCGCTGGGACGGATCGAGCTTCGACCCCCGGCTCGTGCCTTCGCAATACGATGCCGTCCATTGCCATGACGATGACATGGGACCGCTCGACTGGCCCGCTTCCCACTGCGCCGCGGTGCCCGAGAATGCAAAGCCGGGCGTGTACGCTTTCCAGGTGGAATGGGACGGCGGCTACGAGCGCATCGTGTTCTTCGTCACCTCCGCGCGTGCCTCTTCACCGCTGCTTTATCTGCTGCCGACCGCGACCTATCTCGCTTACGCGGACGAGTATCTCCCAGACCATCTTTATGAATGGAAGTGCGACGATCGCGGACACCGCTTTGCCATCGCAAACAGCCTCAAGTCGCTCTACGACTATCACTCCGATCTCAGCGGCGTGTCGATCTGCTCCTATCGCAAACCCAAAGTGACATTGCGGGACGACTACAACTACCCGCTATGCGGCTGCCCTCACAACTTGCCGGTCGATCTGCATTTCCTCAGATTCTGCAACGAGAACGGCATAGCGCTCGATATCGTCACCGATCACGATCTGCATCGGCAGGGGATCGAGGTTCTCCGCGGGCATCGGGCCGTCGTGACCGGAAGCCATCCGGAATACATGTCGACCGAGATGGAAGGGGCACTGCGGCAATTCGCGGCCGAGGGCGGCAGCATCGCCTATCTCGGCGGAAACGGCTTTGCCGGAACGGTCGCCTTCAAGGACGACCTGATGGAATTGCGCCGCTCGCCCCTGGAACCTGGCCGCACATGGGACGGCCCGGTCAGCGAACAATATCTGTCGATAACCAACGAGCCTGGCGGCCACCTTCGCTCCCGGGGCCGCGGCGAGTTTTCACTGGTTGGCGGCGCGATTTCGCTGATGGGTTTCGACGGCGCGCGCCCGTTCACGCGAACGCCCGAAAGCCACGCGCCGGAATGCGCATGGCTGTTTGAAGGCATCGAGGACAAAACCTTCGGTTCGGAAGGCATCGTATTGGGTGCCGCCGCGGGTTACGAGGTGGATGCGACGAACCCGGCCCTGGGCACGTCGGCCGACACCGTCGTGATCGCCCGCGCGACGGACTTTCCGGCCGGCTTCTTCCAGGATCCCTCGCGCTGGTACGCGGGCGGGGATGAAGAACGCGTCGGCCGTCGCTGCGCCGAAATGACCTTACGAAATCTTGCTGCGGGCGGCCTGATCTTTTCAGCAAGTTCGGTCGCCTGGTGCGGCGCGCTGCCTGCCGGCAAAGCAATGAACGACGTGGGGAGGATCACCCTCAACCTGCTCAACCGTCTCTCGGCATTGCAAAGCAGGAGGCCAACTCCGACGCCCGGCGATCAAGCCTGATGAGGAGCACTGAAATGCTGAAGAGATTGGGACTGGCGGTCTTCATGGTCGCGGCAACCATGAACTCCGCCTGCGCGGATACCATGGCGCGCCCGAAAAATGTGGAAGGCCATGCGGGCTTGAGCATTCATTGCTGCCCTGTAAACGCGGCCACGCGGACGTGATCGCAGCTACGCTCGATCCGATCGAGTCGGAAAGGCTCAAACGATCGCGAGGCCGGTAGCATCAGACTCAGCCAGTTCGTTAACGCGGCGGAACTGGCAATTGGCCAGATCGCCACCGACTTGCGCCCGTCACGGGCGCCCGACCATATCCAGCCGGCGCGAGAAAGCGCCCCTTGGCAGCGGCGTGCTGGAGATCGCGGGAGTCATTCTGGTCGGCCCTGAGCGTGAATTTGCTCTTTACCGACCCCAGAGATTTCGCCATGTCCCTCTGCCATTCCTCTGTCGCATGGCTACGACGCGGCGGCAGGCCTCCACGCCGCGGCGCCGCTCGAAAAAGGTTTGAGCCGCCATATTCCGTTTAGCTTCCGGTCTTGATCTGGGTCCAGAGGCGGTTGAGCACGCGCTGCTCCTTGGACCCCTAGGGAGAAATCGTGAAAAGCTTCTTGAGTGTTTCGCGACCGTCGGCGCCCTCCATCCGCCAGGATAGGTCGCGCTGGGAAGCCAGCGGCCTATACGATCCCTCAATCCCGTAGCGCGTCGTCGAAGGCATATCAACCAGGTCGTGAGCGCGACTAGTTGGACCGAAACCTGTCTGTCGATCTTGAGGATCAACTCGCACATAGCAGTCTTCGCCTTCAGGTCTGGCCTGACGACGCTCTCAAAGCAGATGTTTCAGCGATTGAGCACGATCTAGATAGATAGAATATCAGCTTCATTGCCGAGGTTTTCTATGAACGAGCAAAATCGATGTTCCTGGCGGGAGCGTATGACGATCCTCGGCGATGTCGAGGTGGCATCCTTTCTTCCGTGGATCGAGCGTCATGCCGCCAAGCTGGGGCTCGCGCATGCAATATGCGTTGCCGGTCCCGACCGCATTGAACTCGACATTGCCGGTCCGGTCGAACTCATCGACATGATGGAGATGGGGTGCTCTCTTGGACCAATCGATGTCTGGGTCGAGACCATCCGCCGGGCGCCGATCGAGAGCGAATCGGGCTAAGTTTCTGGGCCTGCGGCCCTCTGCCTGCGGAGGTGTGATGCACTTTTTTTAGGCATTATTGCCAGTGAGGAAATGTTGTGCAAACGTAACCCGGCGTATTAGCATATCCTTGACCGCGAAGCTTCGCTCGGGAAGATGCTGGTGCCGTTTTGAAAGTTGATGCATGCCGTCTTATCCCACCGGCTCATGGATGCCTGTTGCCCTCTCCGCGGACTTGCCGGCGGGAACCGTTATGCCGGCGCAATCCCCGGCCGGACCGGTTGCCCTTTGGCGAACCCGCTCCGGCCGTGCGGCGGCCTTCGCCGACAGATGCCCTCATCGCGGCATGCGCCTTTCCCACGGCTTCGTACGCGGTGAGACCCTGGCCTGCATCTATCACGGCTGGAGCTACGCCAAGGCGGGAAACTGCCAGCGCATTCCGGCCCATCCGGCATTGACGCCGCCGGACACGATTCGTGTCGCAACGCAGCACGTCGAGGATGGAGGCGGCATCATGTGGATTTCCGTTGGCGAACCCGCCGCCGGGCCGCCGCGGTTCGAGGGCCTTGCGCCGCTCCGCTCCATGGTGGTGGAAGCGGGCATCGTGGCGCTGGAGGCGGCCGCGGGCACGACGGCCGCTGGAGACCTGCTCGACTACACCTATGATGACCGGACCGTCCGGCTGCTGCTTGCTCCCGATGGGCAGGCGCGCACGTTGATGCATGTTTTGGTGGACGAGGACAGCAATCCGGACGAGCGTATCGCCGCGTCGAGGGCCGCCGAGGCGCTGCGGCGGGCGGCCGAGGATATTGCACGCGCCGGGATCGCCCGATGACCCGCAACACGATGATCGACGGATGGTACCCTGTCGGCCTTGCTAGCCAGCTCGATGCGCATGGGCGCAGGACGGCCCTGATGGGCGAGCCGATCGCGGTGAGGCGCGGCGAAGATGGAAACGCGAAGGTCACGGGCGGCAACGGACGTGACCTGCCGGCCTGCATCCGCTATGGCCATGTCTGGTCATCGCTCGGTGATCCACAAAAGCCGCTGTTTGCGATCCCCGAGGCCGATCAGCCGGGCCGCCGGCTCGTCGATGTCGGGGTGGTGCGCGTGCGCTGCTCGCCATTGCGTGCGGTGGAGAATTTCCTGGACATCGCGCATTTTCCTTTCGTGCATACCGACATACTGGGGGCCGAGCCGCATACGGAGGTGCAGAACTACAAGGTCGAGATCCGAGAGGACGAAGACGAGGTTTGGGCCACTCAGGTGAAGTTCTACCAGCCGCAGGCCGCCAAGTCGGCGGAAGGTGGCATCACCACGGAATACATGTACCGCGTGCCCGCGCCGACCTGCTCGGTGCTCTACAAGACCTGCCCGCCTCGCCCGGCGGAATGGGACGTCATCACACTTTTCGTGCAGCCACTTGCCGAAGACCTATGCGACGTCTGGCCATGGATGGCGCTGTTCGACGACGAAACACCGATGGCCGACCTGATCCATTTCCAGCAGACGATCTTCGTTCAGGACCGATCGATCCTCGAAAACCAAATTCCGACGCTGCTCCCGCTCGATCCCGGCATGGAGATTCCCACGCGCGCCGACCTTACCTCGGTTGCCTACCGGCGCTGGCTGAAACGCCACGGCTACACCTACGGCGCGCAACTGGTGGCGCAATGAAGCTCTACGACTACGTGCTGTCGCCGAGCTGCTACAAGGTGCGCCTCATGGCTGCGCTGATCGGGGTGACGCTCGACATCCGTCCTGTCGACTTCCATCCCGGTCGCGAGCATCGCGGTCCTGAGCTCATGGCGCTCAATCCGGCCGGTTCGATCCCGATCTTGGAGGATGGCGACCTCGTGCTGACCGAATCCTCGGCCATGCTGGTCTATCTCGCCGCGAAGGCGGCACCCCAATGGCTGGGCAATGATACGGTCGGGCGGACGGCGCGCGTCCAGCAATGGCTGTCCTTCTCGCACCGGCTGACCGCGAGCCTTGGGGCGGCGCGCTTGCACGAGATGCTGCTGCGTCCGGGCAATATCGCCGCCCTTCGGGAGCAGGGAATAGCGGCCCTGCGGGAGCTGGAAGCGGGCCTCGTCGAACAGCATATCCGCGGCCAGCGCTTCCTCGCGTCGGATCGACCGACGATCGCCGACATTGCCTGCTTTCCCTATGTTGCGCTGGCGCCCGACGGCGGCGTTTCGCTCGACCCCTATCCCGCGATCCGGCTCTGGTCACGGGCGGTCCGCAGTCTCGAGGGTTTTATCGAGATGCCGGGCATCCACCGGCTGCACGAACTGACATCCGCGCCCGTCCTCGAAGTCGGCGAGGCCTGACGTGGCGGGCTATTTGCTGAAGGGCTGCGCTGCGGTCATCGTGGACGAGGGCAACGGTCCGGACATCCGACGCAATGTCGATGTCTTGACCGACGGCCCGGCAATACGAGCCATCGGCGCAGACCTCGACAAGGCAGAGCTGCCGGTTGGAACAATTACGCAGGACGCCGCTGGCTGGTTCGTCTATCCCGGCCTCGTCAACACCCACCACCACTTCTTTCAATGCTTCGTGCGCAACCGCGCCGATCTGGACTGGACGAAGCTGTCGGTCATCGAATGGCTCGACCGCATCTATCCCATTTTTTCGCGGCTGACTGAGGAATGCTTCTACCACGCATCGGTCACGGCGATGGCCGAGCTGATAAAGCACGGCTGCACGACGGCATTCGACCATCAGTATTGCTTTCCGCGGCAGGCGGGCAAGCGACTGATCGACCGGCAGTTCCAAGCAGCCGAACTGCTCGGCATGCGCTTCCATGCAGGACGTGGCGGCAACACGCTGCCCAAATCGGAAGGCTCGACCATCCCCGACGCCATGCTGGAAACGACCGACGAATTCATCGCCGACTGCGCCCGGCTGATCGACGCCTACCATGATGCCGGTCCCTTCGGCATGCGGCAGGTCGTCGTCGCGCCTTGCCAGCCAGTCAACTGCTATCGCGACACCTTCGTGGAATCGGTGGCGCTGGCGCGCGACCGCGGGGTGCGCATGCATACCCATGTCGGCGAGGGCGAAAGCCCGGTAATCGAGGCCCGTCACGGCATGCGCACGGTGGACTATTGCGCGGACATCGGCTTCTGCGGGCCGGATACCTTCTATGCCCATTGCTGGGAACTGACCCACGACGAGCTGCGCAAGATGGCCGCGAGCGGCACCGGCGTCGCCCACTGCCCGGAACCGGTCTATCTCGTCGGCGCCGAAATCACCGACATTCCGGCGATGTCGGCCTTCGGCCTCCGTGTGGGTCTGGGCTGCGACGGGGCCGCCTCAAACGACAATTCCAACCTGATGCACTGCATCCATTCCGCCTACATGCTGCAGTGCCTGTCGGCGTCGACGCGCGACCATCCGGTGCCGCCGCCGGCCGATTTTCTCGGTTATGCGACGACCGGAGGCGCGGCATTGCTCGGACGCGGCGACATCGGCAGGCTGGCGCCCCGCATGGCCGCCGACCTTTTCGCCATCGACACGCGGCGCATGGACTATGTCGGCACACGGCACGATCCGCTGAGCCTGCTGGCCAAGGTGGGCATCGGCGCGCCGACGGACATGACCATGATCAACGGCCGCATCGTCTGGGCCAAAGGCGAATTCCCGGGGCTCGACGAGGCCAGGCTGTTCGCGCAAGCCGAGGCGGCGCTTGCGACGGTGGAATTTTAGAAACCAAAACAAGGGGAACCGACATGCTGACAAATCTTACCCGCAGAACATTGATGAAAGGCGCGGCCGCCTCTGGGCTCGTCGTGGCGGTGGGCGGCCGCGCGCTTGCCGCCGACGAACCTCTGGGCATCGTGCTCGTGGTCCCGTCGCCGGTCGGCGATGTGGGCTGGGGCCGTGCGCTCGCCGACGGGCTTGAGCCTGTGAAGGCAGCCTACGGCGACAAGGTGAAGGTGACCATCATCGAGAACATACAGGAAGGACCCGATGCCGACCGGATCATGAACAAGGCGGTCGCCGACGGGAACAAGTTCCTGGTCGCCGGCTCCTTCGGCTATCAGAACGGCGCCCTGCAGATCGCGCGCCGCAATCCCGATGTAACCGTGCTGCACGCTTCCGGTTTCCAGGTGGCGCCGAACTTCTCGCCCTTCGCGGCCCAATATTCCCAGGGTACCTACCTTATGGGCATGGCGGCAGCCGCGCTTTCGAAGACTGGCAAGCTCGGCTCGGTCTCTGCCTTCGCCATTCCCGAGCTGATCACCTCCATCAACGCTTTCACGCTGGGAGCGCAGGCGGTAAAGCCCGATGTAGAGGTTTCGGTCGTATGGGTGAACTCCTGGTTCGATCCGGCCAAGGAGCAGGAGGCCGCCAAGGCGCTGCTGGCGCAGAAATGCGACGTGATCTTCTCCAACGCGCAGGACACACCCTCCGTCGTCTCGGCCTGCGAGGAAGCCGGCATCCCCGCCTTCAACCTCAACTCGTCGATGAAGAAATACGCGCCCAAAACCTATCTCGGCTGCGTGGCGACCGACTGGTCACCCTTCTTCAAGGCCTCGGTCGATGCCCACATCGCCGGCACCTTCAAGGGCGCAAACGCTTTCCTGGGTGTCGGCGACAAGGTGGTCGAGGTCGTTGACTGGAACCCGGGTATCCCGGCCGACATGATGGCCAGGATAAAGGATGTTGAAGCCAAGATCGCCGACGGCAGCTTCTCGCCCTTTACCGGTCCGATCGTCAAGGCCGACGGCAGCGAGGGCGTGCCCGCCGGCAAGACGATGACCGGAGCCGAGATCGTTGCCATGGACTGGCACGTCAAGGGTGTCACCACGCCGCTGCCCAAGTGACCGTGACCGTCCCGCTCCTGTCGCTGCGCGGCATCTCCAAGAGCTACGGCCAGATCCATGCCAATCGAGACATCGATCTGGATGTGGCTCCACGCTCGATCCATGCGATCCTCGGGGAAAACGGAGCGGGCAAGTCGACGCTGATGAAGCTGATCTACGGCGTCGAGCAGCCGGACGCCGGAATGGCGACCTGGAAAGGAGACCCCCTGGCCCTCGCTTCCCCTGCGGATGCGAGGCGCAAGGGGATCGGCATGGTCTTCCAGCATTTCTCCCTGTTCGAGACGCTGACGGTGGTGGAGAACATCCGGCTGGTCGTGCCCAAAGGCAAATCGGACCTTGCCGAGCGCATTCGCATGCTCGGCCGCGATTTCGGACTAGAGGTCGATCCGCTTGCCCATGTGCACGCGCTCTCGGTGGGAGAACGGCAGCGGGTGGAGATCATTCGCTGCCTGATGACCGAACCCCAGCTCCTGATCCTCGACGAACCGACCTCCGTCCTGCCGCCGCAATCGGTGGACAAGCTGTTCGAGACTTTGCGGCGGCTGCGCGACGGCGGCGTTTCGATCCTGTTCATCTCGCACAAGCTGGAGGAGATCCGGGCGGTCTGCGATCTAGCGACCATCCTGCGCGGCGGGCGCGTCACCGGCCACGTGGACCCGCGCGACCATGACGCGCACGACCTCGCCCGCATGATGATCGGCCGCGACATGCCGCAGCCCATGCCGGCGTTGGCGCATTCCGGCGGCGAAAAGCGCCTCGAAATCGTGGGCCTGGACCATCAGCCCGATGATCCCTTCGCCGTGCCGCTTTGCGACGTCAATCTGACGGTGCGTGCCGGTGAGATCCTCGGCATAGCGGGCATATCGGGCAACGGGCAGAGCGAACTCGCGGCGCTGATCTCGGGCGAAACGGTGCTGCCGCGCCAAAAGTCCGATTGCATCTACATGATGGGAAAGGATGTCGGCGCGCTCGATACGGCCGCCCGCCGCCGGCTGGGCTTCGCTTTCGTTCCGGAGGAACGGCTCGGCCGCGGCGCGGTGCCGGAAATGTCGCTCGTCCTCAACAGCCTTCTGACCGCCCATCCATTCGGTCTGCTGAAACGCGGCCTTGTCGACACAGCCCGGGCGAAGGCTTTCACCGAGGACTGCATCCGGCAATACGACGTGCGCACGCCCGGTTCCGAAGCGGAGGCCGGCGCGCTTTCGGGGGGCAATCTGCAAAAGTTCATCGTCGGCCGCGAGATCATGCTGTCCCCGAAATTGCTGTTCGTGGCGCAACCCACCTGGGGCGTGGACATCGGCGCGGCCTCCGCCATCCGCCGGCGCCTTGTCGCCCTGCGCAACGAGGGCATGGGCATCCTCGTCATCTCGGAGGAGTTGGAGGAACTGTTCGAACTCTGCGATTCGATCCAGGTGATCCATCAGGGCCGGCTGAGCCCGCCGCTGGTGACGCGCGACACCAGACCCGAGGAGATCGGCCGCTACATGATCGGCGCGCATTCGATGGCCACGAAGGTCCCGGCATGAGCGCTCTTTCCAGGCCGTTCCTTCCGGGTCTGGTTCGCCGGGAGCATGCCTCGCTTACCGTGAAGCTGGTCGCCCCGCCCATGGCGCTCGCCCTGGCGACGCTGCTTAATCTCGGCCTCTACCTCCTGATGGGCCGCGATCCGGCCGCTATTTTCCACGCGATGCTTCTGGAGCCTTTCCTGTCCTGGGCCTCGTTCTCGGAAGTTCTGCTGAAGACGGGGCCGCTCCTGCTGATCGCGCAGGGGCTTGCGATCGGCTTTCGCGCGAAGGTCTTCAACATCGGCGCCGAGGGCCAGTTCATCCTCGGCGCGATCTTCGCATCCGCCATTCCCGTCTGGTTCCCGCAGGCAACGGGCCAGTGGATCTGGCCATCGATGCTGGTCATCGGCGCGCTGGGCGGCGCGCTGTGGGCGTCGCTAACGGCTTTCTGGCGCGTGAAGCTCAACGCAAACGAGATTCTCGTGTCGCTCATGCTGGCGCTCGTTGCCGCGCAATTGCTCAATTATCTGCTTCTCGGCCCCTGGAAGGATCCGAATGGCTTCAACTTCCCGCAATCGGTGATGTTCCAGTACGACGCGATGGTGCCGATCCTGATCCCCGGCACCCGCGTCAACGTCTCGCTGCTTGTCGCCTGCGCCTTCTCCCTCGGCGCCTGGGTGTTCATGCAGAGGAGTTTCGCGGGGTACAAGCTGCAGGTCGGCGGCCTCGCGCCGCGCGCCGCCGGATACGCTGGCTTCAACGAAGGACGCGCGATCTGGCTTTCGCTCCTCGTCGGTGGCTTCGCGGCAGGCCTCGCCGGAGCGGCCGAGGTCGCCGGGCCGCTCGGACAGTTGCAGCGCTCCATCTCGACCGGCTACGGCTATGCCGCCATCATCGTTGCCTATCTCGGAGGCCTTCACCCGGTCGGTATCGTCTTTTCCGCGTTGCTCATGGCGGCCCTCTATATCGGTGGCGATAACGCCATGGTCTCGGCAAATCTGCCGGTCGCTGCGGTCAGGGTCTTCCAGGGCAGCTTGCTGCTTGCCTATCTTGTCGCCATCGCCTTCGTCCGCTATCGGCTCGAATGGCGCCATGCCGCCCACGCAAGCACGCCATGAACGCCGTGGAGTTCATCATCGCCGGGATGTTGGCGGCGGCTACGCCGTTCCTTCTGGCGGCGCTCGGCGAACTGGTGGCAGAGCGCGCCGGGGTCCTCAATCTCGGTGTGGAGGGCCTGATGGCCCTCGGCGCAGTCATTGCCTTCATCATCGTCTATCAAGGCGGCGGGCATCTCCTGGGTTTCCTGGCCGCTGGTCTCGCCAGCGCCGCTCTTTCCTTTGTCTTTGCGGTCGTGGCGCTGGGATTCCGGGCGAACCAGGTTGCGACGGGCCTCGCCATAGGCATCCTCGGCCAGGGCCTGTCGGCGCTGTTCGGCAAGAGTTTTGAGAGCCTCACGGTCAAAGGGCTTCCGAAGCTCTCATTGCCCTGGCTTTCAGATATCCCGGTCGTCGGCGGCCTGTTCAGCCAAGACATTGTCGTGTGGCTTTCGCTCGCTGCGACCGTCGCCATTTGGGCGGTGTTCGCCTACACCAAGACCGGCCTCGTCATCCGCGCCGTCGGCGAGAATCCCAAGGCGGCCCGTGCGCTCGGCTATCCGGTAATCGCCGTGCGCTTCGCCGCGGTCGCTTTCGGCGGCGCGTTGGCGGGTTTTGCCGGTGCCTACGCGGCCGTGGTCTACACTCCGCTCTGGGCCGATGGCATGATCGCCGGGCGCGGCTGGATAGCGATCGCGCTCGTCGTCTTCGGCACTTGGCTTGCCAGCCGTATCTTCCTTGGTGCTTGCCTCTTCGGCGCCGTGTCCCTCGCAAGCCTCGCGGCCCAGACAACTGGGCTCGACGTTTCCTCGCAACTTCTATCGAGCCTACCTTATCTCGTGACAATCGTCGTGCTGGGCATCATTTCTTCGAACCGGCGTCTGCTCAAGCTCAACGGCGTGGCTTCGCTGGGAGAGCCTTTCGAACCATAGTGTCGCTCGCCGCCCGGGCGCTATAACCCGACATCTGAGCTCAGGTCGCACCATACCCCTGGCGCATGAAGGGTTGACGAGTTTGAGAATGCCGAGCAGCTCGCCGCATAGCTCGGCATGGACCTCGCCGCGCTTGTCGCCGGGCGTGAGCACGATCTCTCCTATCAACGAGCGCAGCGCAGCGGCGGCCGGACGTCCACGGTTGCCCTGGGCAGCGCGAAGCTGATGATAGACGGGCACCACCTCAATCGTCCGCTCGGTTCAAGGCTGTCCGGCATCGCCCTTCGGCCCTCTTGGTGGAGATCGGCAGCGCCTCCTTGGACACAATTGAGCCATCCGACACGACCGTGCGGTACCGTTAGCGAGCCTGAGCACTGGCGGCCTACGATGAGTGACTGACGAGGCAAGCTGGAACAACTGAGGCCCGCTTTGGTTTTCTCTTTGCTTTCCTCTTTTTTGGACGACTCACATGGAACCTGCTGTCACCGATCGCGTCGAGATCAAGAAATACAATCATCCGACCGGCGGATGGGGCTCGCTCAAGTCTCTGATCCGCAACGCGCGGGACCAGGGGCTGCTGCTGTCCGACATATGGAGCACGTTGCTGAAGCAGAACAAGGCGGACGGCTACATGTGCGTCTCCTGCTCATGGGCGAAGCCGGCCGAGCCGCGGCCTTTCGAGTTCTGCGAGAACGGCGCCAAGGCAACGATGTGGGAGCAGACCAGCAGGCGCTGCGAGCCGTCCTTCTTTGCCACCCATGGCGTGACCGAACTCCTGGATTGGCCGGATCACGATCTTGAGAAACAGGGACGCCTGACGGAGCCGATGCGCTATAACCGCGCCACCGACAAATACGAGCCGGTGGCGTGGCCGGACGCGTTCGGCGATATTGGCGCTCAACTCAGGCGCCTCGACCCGAAGTCCGTGGTCTTCTACACGTCCGGACGCGCCTCGCTCGAGGCCTCGTTCATGTATCAGCTCTTCGCCCGAATCTACGGCTCTTCGAACCTGCCCGATTCCTCGAACATGTGTCACGAGTCGACGTCGGTCGGCCTACCGGAATCGATCGGCTCTCCTGTCGGCACGGTGCAATTGGAGGACTTCGCCAAATCCGACATGATGTTCTTCTTCGGCCACAATACCGGTGTCACCGCGCCGCGCCTGTTACACCCCATCGAGGACGCTCGCCAGCGCGGTGTCCCGGTGATCACCTTCAACCCTCTGCGGGAGCGGGGCTTGGTGAGATTCAAGAACCCGCAGAACCCGGTCGAGATGCTGTCGCCAGGGCCAGGAACGAAAATGTCGAGCGATTTCTTCCAGATCCGGGCGGGCGGGGATATTGCGGCCATGACTGGTATCGCCAAGGCTGTACTGGCGCTCGATGACGCAGCCCGAGAGCGAGGCGGAAAACGCGTCCTCGATACCGCTTTCATCGAGGAGCATACATACGGCTTTGCCGACTTCGAAGCCTATCTGCGCGCGACCGGTTGGGAAGACATCGTTCGACGTTCCGGCATCTCGCGGGCTGATCTCGAACATGTCGCTGAAATATACAGTTCGGCCAATGCGGTCATCGGCAATTACGGCATGGGGCTCACTCAGCATCGCCACGGCACCGAGAATGTGCAGATGCTGTGCAACCTGCTGCTCATGCGCGGCAATATCGGCAAGCCCGGAGCCGGCATATCGCCGTTGCGCGGACACTCCAACGTGCAGGGACAGCGAACGGTCGGCATTTCCGAAAAGCCGGAGCTCGTCCCGCTCGACAAATTTCGCGACTTCTACGGCTTCGAGCCGCCGCGGGATAAGGGGCTCGATACCGTCGAGACGTGCGAGGGCGTGATCGACGGGCGGGTTCGCGGTTTCGTCGGACTCGGCGGTAATTTCGTGCGGGCCGTTCCAGAAACCGGACTGGTCGAGAAGGCCTGGCGGAACCTCGACCTGCACGTCGAGATCGCGACCAAGCTCAACCGCAGCCATTTGATCGCCGGGAAAGTCACGTATCTGCTGCCATGCCTATCTCGGCTGGAGAAGGACATTCAGGCCAGCGGGCCGCAATGGGTCTCGATGGAGGATTCGACCGCCTGCATTCACGGTTCCTTCGGGTCGCGGCCAAAACCGAGCGAGCATCTCATGTCCGAGCCGAGCATTGTGGCGGAACTCGCCAAGGCGACCGTCGCCGGCATGAGTTCGATTCCCTGGGACGACTGGGTCGCTGACTATTCCCGCATCCGCGACGAGATCGAGCGCTGCTTCCCGGCACATTTCAAGGATTTCAACAAACGCTTCCTCACGCCGGGTGGATTCCATCGCGACATCAAGGCGTCGAAGCGTGTCTGGCAAACGCCGAACAAAAAGGCGAATTTCAAGCTGCCCACCACGCTGGAAACCGACCCCGACATCGATGTGTCGGGCGAGGACGTACTGACGCTGATCACAGTACGGTCGAACGACCAGTTCAACACGACCGTGTATGGTTATCGCGATCGGTTGCGCGGCATCATCGGAACGCGAATGGTCCTGCTGATGAACGAGGAAGACATCCGACGGATGGGGCTCAGCGCCGGGCAGGAAGTCGCTCTCGAGGCGCATGCCGATGATGGCGTCGAGCGGCGGGTGGGAGGCCTGCGGGTCACGCCTTACTCCATACCAAGCGGCAACTGCGCTGGCTATTATCCCGAACTCAATCCTTTGATTCCGCTGTGGCACAGGGCTCATAAAGCGCACGTCCCGGCGGCGAAGTCGGTGCCGGTGAGGATCGTCGCATAGCTTCAGGTCCAGGCCGAGAGAAACGTCTCCATGTCGACGGTCTCGACTTGTTGCGCGAAGCGCTGGTGGTAGACGGTCATCAGGCGTCCTGCGTGGCGTCGGAGGAACTGCGCGATCCCGGCCGTATCACAACCTCGGCAGCCAATAGAGCACGGCGTAGAGGGGCAGCCATGAGAGCACGACGAAATACCAGTAAAAAGCATTGTCCTCGGCATCGCTGAAGCGTTTGCCCGTTCCGTGCCGCGTAAACATCAGCACGGCCAGGACCAACGTGTCGGCGACGTCAGTGAGGACGTGCACGCCATGCAGGCCGAGAAGGAGCCAGACAAAGGAGCCATACGCATTGTCGCTCCAGCGTACCGGCAAGGCCGAGAATTCCATGATGCGCAGCCCGATAAGCACCAGCCCAATCGCGCTCATGATCAGCAGCAGCAGACGGACCGAGCGCAAGCTCTCCCACATCGCTGCTCGCTTGATCAGGAAATTCGGCAGTGCGCTGACGACAAGGACGAGCGTGAAGAGCGCCGACCAGAGCAGGCTCAAAGGCACCGCGTCCTTCGCCCAGTCCGTGTTGGTAACGGCCAGGTAGAGATAGCCTCCGATGCCGAGGGCGAAGCCAGTTCCCTCCAGCAGGCAGAACGAGAAGGTCCCCCACCAGGGGGTGACACGCGAACCGAAGGCATAGGTCGGCAAACCCGAGACATCGATGACGCTGCGGGCCATCTAGACATTCTCCTCGATGGTTTTCGGCCAGAACCAGGCGACCAGCACGATGGCGACGACGGGCGAACCCCAAGTAACCGCCCAGGGCGTGTAGATCGAGCCGATGAACGCGACGGCTGTGGCAAACGCCGCCAGAAAGGGCCAGATCGAGGGCGCCGGCGATTCCTCGCGAATGTCAGGCCGGGCCTCCGTGACGCTCGTCACGAGCAGTTCGCGCTCGTCAACCTTGAGGCCGCCGACCACCGCCTTGTCGTCGCCCTGATCCCATAGCGGCGAGCCGCTTGTGACGCAGGGAATGCGATCGAAGTTCTGCGGCTGGGGCGGCGAGCTGGTCGCCCACTCCAACGTGTCGGCGCCCCAAGGATTGTCGCCGGCAAGGGCGCCCGAGCGGGCGCTGGCAATCATGTTATAGAGCATGAGTAGAAAGCTTGCGAAGAACAGCAGCGCGCCGGCGCTGGCGAGCAGGTTGAGCCCGCCCCAGCCCATCTCCGCAGGGTAAGTGTAAACCCTGCGCGGCATGCCATGCAGGCCGAGCAGGTGCATCGGAAAAAACGTGACGTTGAAACCAGTGAAGGCGAGGGCGAACTGCCATCTGCCAAGCCGCTCATCCATGAGCCGGCCCGTCACTTTCGGGAACCAGTAGTAGACGGCCGCGACAAGCGGAAAGACGGTGCCGCCTATAAGCACGTAATGGAAATGAGCGACGACGAAATAGGTGTCGTGCACCTGCGTATCGATTGGCACCGACGCCAGCATCACGCCGGAGAGCCCGCCGGCGACAAAGATGAAGAAGAAACCGAGCACGAAGATCAACGGCGTCTTGAGCACCGGCTTGCCGTCCCACAGCGTCGCGATCCAGCAGAATATCTGGACCCCGTTTGGAATGGCTATAGCCATGCTGGAGGCGGTGAAGAATGCGGCGCCGACTTCAGGCAGGCCCGTCACGAACATGTGGTGAACCCACAAGCCAAAGGACAAAAAGCCGATCGCGATCAGCGACAGCACCATCGGCAAATAGCCGAAGACCGGCCGCCGGGAGAATGTCGCCACGATCGCCGACACGAAAGCGGTTCCAGGCAGGAAGATGATGTAGACTTCGGGGTGACCAAAGAACCAGAAAAGGTGCTGCCAAAGCAGCGGATCGCCGCCCGCGTCCGGATTGAAAAACTGCGTGCCGACCAGCCGCTCCATGATCAGCATAGACGAGGCGAGCATGATCGCCGGCATGGCGAAGATGATGATGAAGGAATGGACAAGCATCGTCCACACGAAGAGTGGAATGCGGTCAAGCGTCATGCCCGGCGCGCGCTGCTTCAGGACTGTGACGACGATCTCCACCGAGACTGCGAGCGCTGCGACTTCGGTAAAAGTGATCATCTGCGCCCAGTAGTCCGGCCCCTTGCCTGGAGTGAAATTCAGATTTGCGAGGGGCACATAGGAGAACCAGCCGACATCAGGGCGGATGCTCAACGCGAAACCGCCCCACAACATCAGGCCGCCGAACAGATAGACGTAGTAGGAGAAGGCATTGAGACGCGGAAAGGCGATGTTGCGGGTGCCGACCATGAGCGGCACCAGATAGACGGCGAACGCCTCGCCGACCGGCACCCCGAACAGGAACATCATCGTTGTGCCATGCATGGTGAAAAGCTGGTTGTAGAGCTCGGCGTCGACGAAGTGGCTGTCCGGCCGTGCGAGCTGCAGCCGCATGATGATCGCCATGATGCCGCCGGCCAACAGGAAGACGAAGGCAGTGACGGCATAGCGGATGCCGATGATCTTGTGATCGACTGTCGAAAGAATGCCTATCAGACCACGCGCCGTGCCCCAGGTCTTGCTCAGCCTTGCGCGCAGCTCCTCGTCACCCAGATCGGTGTCACGGGTTTCGTGACGTTCTTCGACCGCCTGGCTCATCGCGAGTGCTCCGAAAGGGCGGGGGATGGAGACGATGCAGCGGAAGCAAAGACATTTTGTTGCTTCGTAAGATGAGCCATCGGCCTTGCCGGCGCGGCCTGTTTTGCGCGCCAGCGTTCGAATTCGCTCGGCTCCAGTGCCACCACGAAGATCGCCATATGCGCATGCTGCTGACCGCAGAATTCGGCACATTGGCCGCGGTACACGCCGGGCTTATCCGCTTGGATACGGAGTTCATTGCTTTTGCCTGGAATGAGATCGAGCTTGCCGGCAAGGCTCGGTATCCAGAACGAGTGGATCACGTCACCCGTGGTGAGCTTGATGTCGACCGCGCTGCCTACCGGAATGCGAATCTCGTTTGCCGTCTCGAAACCATTCTTTCCTTCGTAGCGGACCTGCCACCACCATTGATGCCCTATGACGGATATTGTTACGGCCGCCCCGGCCCCATCCCTAAAAACCATCCTTTGTCCGTCGGAGCTGAGCACGGTCAGGCCCGAGAGAATGATGACGGTCGATGCCAGCATCGCAGCAAAGGCGATACGCACCGGCCGTTTGATGGCTGGACGCGCTTGCGCCGGTTCGCCGCGACTGTCTCGCCGGCGTGTTAGCGCGAAGAACAACCCGGCCATGGTGACCAGCCAGACAAGTCCGAGCACGGCCGTGAATATCCAGAACAGAACAGCCAGAGCGTCGGCCTGCTCGCCGTGCGGATCGAGGGCCGACTGCACACCCGTGCAGCCAGAGGCGAGAGCGGATCCGCCGGCGGCAGCCGTGAGGCGGGCCAACGCCCGCCAATTGGGGGCTCTTCGAAACAGAGGAAACAGAGCATCCGGAACTCGCCGGTCCCGTTCCGTGTTGTGGGCTTCGTAGGGTGTCGGAGAGGCTGAGCCGTGAGTCTGAAACGCGATATCAGGATTTTCCGCGAACACGGGTTCTACGTTGCGACACTCCTCGCCTTCTGCCTGATCGGCGGCGTTCTTCTGTTCTGCGGCATCTACGCGCCATAGCTGCGACAGGGGGCCGGGACAGGCTGCAGTCCCGAAATTGCATGTCTCGTGAGGCCGCCGGAAGTGCATTCAGCCTGGTTCACCCGCAAAGGATGCTTCAGCCGGCTGTCTGCTCAGGCCGTCTGTGCGCTGTTGGAACTGGCAGGATGGGATAAAGTTCCTTGAACCGATTTCGAGGCGCCTTGCTTGGCAGGCGCTCTCGGCCCTGCAACGCTTCCGGCGACGTACTATGGTGGTTGCTGAGCATCTTCCGCCCGTTTGGAAAAATAGGCCGATACCGCCCGTATGTCGTCGTCCGTGAGGCGTTGGGCTGCGGTAGCCATGATATGCCAGAACGGCGTGCCGCCTCGGTCCTCGGACCGGAACAGCTTCAGCTGCCGCTCCAGGTAAGCGGCATGCTGACCGTTAAGGCGTGGATAAACCGGATTTTTGTCGGAGCCGAGATGGCAGCCGGAACAGGCAGGCACGTTCCGCTCCGGAATTCCGGCCTCAGCGATTTGCTGTCCCTTGTTGATCACCTCCGCCGAAACTTGATCGCGGTCCGCTGATACCGGTGGCTGCGCCGCGAAATACCGGGCAAGCGCAGCCAGATCGGCGGGGTCGACGCCAGTCACCGGCAGAGCCATGAAGCCGCTCGTGCGGTCGCCTTTGGCATAGGCCTGAAGGCTGGCGAGCAGGTAAGCTTCTTTCTGCCCGGCCAGCACGGGCACGGCGTCACCCCTGCCCTCCCCGTCGCCTCCATGGCAGCGCGTGCAGTCGGAGAGAACATCCGGGGTGGCGGGTTGCCGGTCGCTGCTGGTTGCATCGCTGCCATTGAAGGCAAGCGCCCGATATTCATTGGGATTGAGTTTTGGGAGTTCCCGCAGGAAAGCAACCATTGCCCAGACCTCGTCATCGCGGTCGCGGGCCGGCCAGGCGGGCATGCCGGTGAACCGTATTCCATGCTTGACGATCCGAAAAAGCTGGGCGTCGGTCCAATCTCCGACCGTGAGCGCAAGATCCGGCGGTTGCGGAAGCATCCGCAGCACCGCCGGCGAGCGGAGCTCGCCAGGCGCGCCGTGGCAGATCGCGCAGCCTCGCGCGAAATGTCCGGCTGCCGCCGGGAGCCCCCGCCGGTCGAGCGTTTTCGGTGCGTCCACGGCCAATGCATAAGTGCGTACGGCCGAGCGCATGGCGAGTTGAAGAAACCAGGCCGTCACCTTCCAATGGCCGCTGCTGGCGCCGACGTTGAAAAAGCCGATCCATGCCCCAAGCAACAGAACGACAGGCAAACCGATGGCGCCGAATACGACATGCTTCACGCGCATCATCATCGGCTGGTTCGCCACGCGAACGGCGTCTTCTTCTGCAGTAGCATTGGACGACGCTGTCCCGAATTCGCTACGAGAACCAGACGTCATTGCAAGGCTTTCAAATATCGCGCGATCGTCTGGATTTCGGTTTGCGGCAGCATGTCGAACGCCGGCATTTTCACGCCTGGCTTGAACAAATCAGGGCGAGCGACAAAACGTGCAATGGCTTCCTCGGTGTTAGGCAGGACCCCGGCGCCGATCGCTGATCGCGATCCGACATAGGAAAGGTCCGGGCCAATCGTCCCGCGGGCCTCGGTGCCTCTTATGGTATGGCATGCACCACAACCGTTGCTCAGGAACAGCGACAGCCCGCTGCCCGGCGGGTCTTGGGATGCGGTTAGGTTCGAGAATTGCGGCGCAGCCGGAATCACGGGCTCGATCGGAGGTTTGACGACCTTCGCTTGTTGATGCCCGAGTTCCTCGGCTGCGACCCAGTTGCTGGCATAGGCAAGAAACCAAAATGCGAAGCCTACTAGAAGGCCGGCGTTTGCTGACATGACAACCGCTCCCGCGCTTTAACTTTGCAGGATGGGCGAGGTTCCATTCCCGCGGGCGCCGGGGCTGCGGTCTTTTGGTGGTCAACCGCTAGCGAAGGCGGTGATTCAGCCTGGAGACCTTTTCCAGTCGAACACGTCGAAGCCGATCACAGTTATTCGTCGAGAATCCGGGCAAGTTGCGCAAAAGACTGCTGCCACAGATTATCGAGAAGGCACCGATTGCTGCCGGGAGGCCCTGGGTTGCCGCGGAAGGCGGTCCTACTTGGAACCTCGATTTTTGTTATGGGCACTTTCTTGATTCTTGCCGCGAAGGATATTGCGATCGTCTGGATCGACCAGGTCAGGCGTATCGCCCCTGAGGCTCGACCCCTTCCGCCGTGCCTCGCGCTCCGCCGCCGACCGCTTCAGCTCCGCTTTGGCCTCGAATTCCTTGGGCGCGTTCTTCGTATTCTCACGCTTCTCGATGACACGTATCTGCTGATCGTGGGTGGTGCGTCCAGTCATTGCTCGCTCCTGTCTTTTTGACGGTAACGGCAGTTGGACTCGATCGTTCCGCATAGGAGGAGTTTCCTTGGGCATAAATGCAATATGGCAAGAGTAGCGGCCTTGGCGTCGGCAAGTCCGGGCTCATCTGGACAGACGGCGCGCCGCGGGTCGGTGCAAAGCGTCTCGGACGACATCGGAAGACCGCTGCCTCAACTGTCGCGCTGATGGAGGGGAGCGGGACTTGTGCGAGAATTGCCAATATCTTCGAATCCCGAAAGCTCGTCATCCGAGCAGAGCAGCCGCGGGTGCGCCGGATCGGTAATGTCGAGCTTGTCCCAAGGTATGCGATAGAGGCCCGACCTGCGACGCAGCCTGAAGAAATCGAGCAATGCGGTGCCGACGGTCGACGCGGACAGTCGTTCGAACGCCGCGAAGATGCCGATATGGAATTCGGTGACGACGAGATCGTCACCATCCTGCTCGGCGATGATCTCCTCGATGTAGCCGATGCTCTTGCCGCTTTCTGAGCACACGCGCCGGCCGGCCAGATGCTCGAGGTTCACATTCGTCATCGTCAGGCTCCCGGGATCCGGCCGACGACGTGATCGCGCAACCAGTGCTGCCAGGCGAAGATCTTCGTCCTGCGAACGTCGATATCGAATTCGATGTCGACGCCGATGTCGCGCACCTTGTTCCATGCGATCCGATGCGGCCTTGCCTGGCGCTTGCCGCCAAGCTTTGCCGCGAGCCGCGCGGTCCATCGGCCTGGCTGCGCGCCAAGCCGACGCGCCAGCGCGATCGAGCCAAGCTCGATCGCAATGACCCTGGGCGGCTTGCCTTGCCTCAGCTCGGCGACCAGGCCATCAACCTTGCCGATCTTGACCTGCTCGCGATCGACGACCTGCTTGTCCAGGATATCGCGCAGCAGCTGCATCATGTGCCTCCGAATATCTGCAGCGGAATGGTCACCACCGCCAGCACGAAGCCGAGCGCGATCACGAAGATCACGGCCGCGTTCGAAATGACACCGTTGCGATGCTTGCCGACATAGCGGTCGTCGTTCAGCAGGAAAAGGAACGGCACGACCGTCAGCGGCAGGCTGGCCGCGGTCAGCGCCATCGAGAAGATGGTGAGCTTCAACGGGTCCAGACCGAGCGCTATCGGGACGGCGGCGAGGAAGAGCGTCAATGTGTAGACGAGGCTGAATCCGGGATCATCGCGCGGCTTCAGATCCTCACCCCATGTCCAGCCGAATCCCTGCGCGACGAGATAGGCCTGCTGCAGCGCCACTTCGAGAGCGGCTCCGAAACAGGCAATGCCTAGCGAAGCAACGAAAAGGACGAAGCCCCAGAAGCCGAAGATCGGGATCAGCATCAGCGGAAGCTGGTTATAGTCATCCACCTGGTTCACGCCATGGGCGCCGAGCACAAGCGCGGCCACGATCAGCACGGCGACCGAGATCGTCCCTCCGAAGCCCATACCAAGGCCAGCAATCACTCGATTGGCGCCGAGGTAACTCTTGTCCCATTGGTCCTCGATCGCGCCCGACGAATAGAACATGAAAAGATAAGGCGAGATCGATGCGCCGAGAATGCTGACGGCCATGAACCAGTAGGTCGCCGTGTCGTGCTGCGGCAGGCTGGGCACGGCCCCGACCGCCACCTCTTTCCAGTCGGGGCGGAGCATCACCGCCCCGACTACGAAGCAGAGCGTGACCAGGCCAAGCATCGATACCCCTTTCTCGATGAGGCCGAACGTGCCTTTCCACAGCAGCAGCCAGGCAAGGAAAGCGACCGGCAAGGCCCACCACTGGAAACCGATTCCTGTGGCAAGCTCGGCGGCAATGGCAACGCCGCCTATCTCGGCGGACAGCACCAGGAAGTTGACCAGCAAGACCGTAAGCAGCGGCCAAATGAAAGCATGAAAGCCGAAACGTTCGCGAATACCGTCGGCAATGGTGTGATGGCTCACGGCGGCAAACCGGCCAGCCATCTCGACCAGGAAGGCTATGCAGACGGTGCCAAGTACAATCGCCCAGATGAGCTGGTAGCCGAACAATGCACCGGCCTGCGCCGCCGTCGCCATCGAGCCGACCTCCAGGAAGCCGCCGACGCTGGTCACGACACCGAGTGAAATTTCGAGCAGCTTCTTCATTGCTGCTGCGCAAAATAGTGGCGATAGGCCGCGGCGAGATCCGCTTGCGCGGCGCGAAGATCTTGCCGCGCCTGTCTGGCCTGGATCTGCTGTTCAGCCTTAACGGCGCGCTCGGCCGCGGCTGCTGCGATCGTCAGCCGGCCGACCGCCGACTTCAGCGCGTCCCGCTTTGCGATATCGGATGAGGGGGCCGATTGAACTTGCCGGTCGGCGTCACCAAGCGTGCCAGCAAAGGATTGCAGGGCCGCAGATGCATAGTGCGGCGGTGCGGCGCCGGAAAGCCAGGCATTGATCACCAATACCGCCGCCTCCCCCGTCGAGGCGGCAAGCTTCGATTGCTGTTCGACGGTTTCAGATGAGGAGCAGGAGGCAAGCTCCAGTGCAAGCACCGGTAGTAAAAGCAGACTCCGCCAGGCAATGCTGCTCAATTGCTTCCTCTCGCTGCTTCTTCAAACATGAAGATAAGGCAGCATCGATCGGAAGGTTCCACTCACTTGGACGGCAGTGTCCGTTGGCGCAGTTCCGGCAACTCGTCTACTGATGAGTTGCTCAACTTCGCTTCGAAAGCTGTAGTCATCGACCTGCCGGCTCGAGCGCTGGCGAAGACCTTTTCTCATGTAGCGAGACTGCTAGAGGACACGATGGGGTGGCTCGACTTTGACAGTGCGACCCAACAGAAGAATGCATGATTGATCGAACGATTTCTAAGCCTGAAGGTCGACCCAGAGTACCCTCTGACCTGACGCGACACACCGATGGAACATCTCGACGCAGATATCCTGATCACCGGCGCCGCCGGCCGGCTTGGATCGGAGCTGCGCAAGGGGCTGGTGCCGCTGGCCAAGACGATTCGCCTGGCGGGGCGCCACCCGTTCGGCGATCTCGCGCCTCACGAAGAGGAAGCGGTTTTCGATCTCGCCGACATGGAAGCCGCGATCGCGGCCACCAAGGATTGCGACGCGATCGTGCATTTCGGCGGCGCGCCGCTCGAATGCGAGTGGCAGACGATCCTCGATTCCAGCATCCGGGGCTCGTACCACATTTACGAAGGCGCGCGGAAACACGGCGTGAAGCGTGTCATCTATGCCTCATCGGTGCATGCAATCGGCTATCACGAGATCGACGCGCATATCGGCGTGGAGGCGCCGGTGCGCCCGGATAGTCTCTACGGCGTGTCGAAGAATTTCGTTGAAAGCCTCAGCCGGCTCTACTGGGACAAGTTCGGCATCGAGACGGTATGCCTGCGCATCTTCTCGTCCTTCCCTGAGCCGGCCGACCGCCGTATGCTGTGGTCGTACCTATCCTTCGCCGATTGCGTGCGCCTGGTCGAGGCATCGCTCACCGCGCCGCGCGTCGGCCACACCATCTCTTATGGCATTTCCGACAACAAGCTGAAGATGGTCGACAACAGCGGCGCCAATCACCTGGGGATTTATCCCGCAGGACAGCGCCGAACCATTTCGTGCCGCCGTCGAGGCGAAGACACCAGTTCCCGATCCAACCAAACCGTCGGTGAAGTATCTAGGAGGCTGGTTCTGCGAGCTTGGCCACCCTGACGACAAGCCGTCCTGAGGGTCGATCCGCAGAGCGCACGCGTCCGTCTCCGCGTCACCAGTAGGGAGGCGCCGAACCAAGCGCACTGAGGGTGGCGGATTCGATTTCGCGTCGTCTGCCTCTGGAATACGACGACATCCGGCATTGTCACCCTGCGATGTCCGCTTCCGGGCGGAGGCAAAGCTCTGCTTGAATGGCCGGCATCAGGCGCAAAGCTGGGCGCCAAACTCAGGCAGCCGTTGTAAACTGCTCCTTCGACCTTCGAGATAAGAAAAGGCGAGCAGATTGAAGACGTGCTCGTCTTCGGCGCTATAAGGGACATCGGCTGACGTCTACGAGTCCGCGCCTTGTCGCCCGAAAGCCGGATTGCCGTCGGTTGCGCTATTCTCAACGGCATGCTGGCCGGTGCACGCCCGGAGTCCGTTCGTTGCGGACAAAGCAGAGTCGAGCCGGCGGTATCAAAGATCCTATTGCGCCGCAAGTCGCACCTTTGCTCCAACGCCGCCAAAATCCTGATCTAATAATGATTGTGTTGAATGCGTTTCGCTGATTAGCTGTCTTGCATAAGTCCGGGACAAGGTTGGCAATGTTGTCCGGGGAGGACCGCGATGCCGGTGCTTGAAGTTCGCCATGTTTCCAAGAACTTTGGAGCCATCCAGGCCCTGACCGATGTTAGCTTCCAGGTAGAGCGGGGCGAAGTCGTGGGTCTCATGGGGGACAATGGCGCCGGCAAGTCGACGATAGTCAAGACAGTGGCCGGGAACTTCCCGCCGAACGACGGCGAAATCGTAGTGGACGGCGAGGTTTGTCAATTCCACAAACCCGTCCAGGCGCGTGCCAAAGGAATCGAAGTCGTCTATCAGGACCTGGCGCTCGCCGACAATCTAACGGCCGCGCAGAACGTCTTTCTTGGCCGTGAGATCAAGAAGGGCTTCTGGCCGATCAGGGTGCTCAATAAGCAGGCGATGATCGACCGCTCGGCAGCGCTGTTCGAAGAACTCAAATCGGAAACCCGACCGCGCGACCTGGTCAGGAAGATGTCGGGTGGGCAGCGCCAAGCGGTAGCCATCGCACGAACCCGGCTTTCGAACGCCAAGCTGGTGTTGATGGACGAGCCGACCGCCGCAATCTCCGTACGCCAGGTGGCGGAAGTGCTCGAACTGATCCGACGCCTCAAGGCGCAAGGGGTCGGGGTCATGTTGATCAGCCACCGCATGCCTGACGTTTTCGCCGTCGCAGATCGTATCATCGTGCTGAGGCGAGGTTCGAAGGTTGCCGACAAGCAGGTCGACAACACCTCGCCCGAGGAAATCACCGGACTAATAACGGGGGCCATCCGTGGCGAATAGTGCTCGGCAGTCGGTTAGCGTCAGGGAGTCGCTCGTGGAAACCAGCCGTCCGGCCATGGCGGACTTCATCCCGACCAAGGAGAAGACGGCACTGCAGCGTGTGGTTTCAAGTCAGCCATTCTGGGTGACAATCGCGCTCATTGCTCTCGTCATGTTGATGACAGCCATCGAGCCGAGCTTCGGCACCTCCGAAAACGTCGCCAACGTCACGCGCAACTTCGCACCTTTCGGCCTCATGGCGCTCGGCATGACGGTGGTGATCATCACCGGTGGCATCGATCTGTCGGTCGGCTCGATCATGGGCCTGGTGGCCATCGTCGCCGGCTTGTTCCTGACCTGGCACTATCCTTGGTACGTCGCCTTCGCCATCGGCCTTTTCTCCGGTCTGGCCTGCGGCGCGGTCAACGGGTTCTTTGTTGCTTATGTCGGAATGCCGTCCTTCGTGGTCACCCTCGGGATGCTGTCCGTGGCGCGTTCGCTGGCGGTCGTGTTCTCGGCCAACCAGATGCTCTACCAGTTCGGGCCCGATGCTCCGATCGTGAAGGCGATCGGTCAGGCGAGATGGCCCCTGCATGGGCCGCAGGACTGGGCACCCCACTGGATACCGGGACTGTCATCGCAGTTTTGGACTATGGTGATTCTGGCCCTGATCGTCGGCTTCGTGTTCAATTTCACCGCCTGGGCCCGACATCTCTTCGCCATCGGTGGTAACGAGGAGGCCGCCCGGCTTACCGGCGTGCCGGTCGACTGGATCAAATTCCAGGCCTATGTCTTCTCGGCTTTCACCGCCTCGCTCGCCTCGCTGCTGCTGCTTGGTTACAACGGCTCGGCCATCAACGCCATGGGCCAAGGTTATGAGCTGCGCGTGATCGCCGCGACAGTCATTGGCGGAGCCAGCCTCATGGGCGGCGCCGGCACGGCGTTCGGCGCGATAATCGGTTCGGCCTTCCTCGAGGTGATCAGGAATGCACTGCTGATGGCCGGCATCGATTCAAATTGGCAGGGTGCCTTCGTGGGCGCCTTCATCGTTCTTGCGGTTCTTTTGGGCATGCAAACCGGCGGCAGATCGATGCTCGCAGCGTCGCTGGCAGCCTTGATGCCCAAACGAAGCCGTTAGAAACCCGCCGGCGGGAGGCCTGCGGGATCACACCAAGGAGGAGAACGTCCCATGAAAAAACATCTGTTGACGGCGGCCGTGGCGCTTGGCGCAATGGTGCTCGCCGTTTCCGGCGCCCAGGCGAAATACACCTTCGCCCTGGTGCCGAAGAATATGAACAATCCTTTCTTCGACCAGGCACGCGACGGCTGCAAGAAAGCCGAAGCCGAATCGAATGGGGCCCTGGAGTGCATGTATATTGGCCCCGGAGAGCATGGCGGCGGCGACGAGCAGGTACAGATCGTGCAGGACCTCGTTGCCAAGAAGGTGGACGGCATCGCCGTGTCGCCATCGAATGCCGCGGCGATGGCAGTCGCGCTGCAGGCCGCCAAGGAAGCCGGCATCCCGGTCCTCACCTGGGATTCCGACCTCCTGCCCGAGAACAAGGATCTTCGCGCCGCCTATATCGGGACCCACAATTATGAGATCGGCGTGAACCTTGCCAAGCTTGCCATGCAGATTAAGCCCAAGGGCGGCACGATCTGTATCCAGTCGGGCGGCGCGGCGGCGGCCAACCACAATGAGCGCATGCAGGGCATTCGCGATACGCTTTCGGGCACCAAGTCGGCAGCCTCGCCCGGGGACCGGCTGACGGGCCAGAATGGCTGGACCGAAATCGAAGGCTGTCCTCTCTATACCAACGATGATTTCCCGCTTTCGGTGCAGCAATTCGAGGACATCATGGGGAAAAACCCGAACCTCGACGCATTCATCCCAACGGGTGGCTTCCCGCAGTTCATCCCAGATGCCAACCGAGCTGCGGTAGCCCCGTACAAGGACAAGATCGCCTCGAAGGCCCTGGCCCTTGTCGTCGCCGACACGCTTCCCGTCCAGATCGATCAAATGAAGGAAGGTCTCTCCCTTGGCCAGGTCGGCCAGCGGCCGTTCGAAATGGGCTACAAGACGATGATGGCATTGAAGGACATGAAGGACGGCAAGGCTCCGCCGGCTGACCCGACCTACACCGGCCTCGACGTCTGCACTCCGCAGACGGCGGATACCTGCGTCGCCAAATAGGGTTTTTGGGCGGGAGGTAACTCCCGCCCGTTCGTTGAAGCGAGATGCGGCTAGATTGAAGCATTCTCATCTCGCTCCAGAGGCTTCAATGTCGGAATTGTTCTCGCTCAAGGGCCGTGTCGCATTGGTCACGGGTGCTTCGCGCGGCCTCGGCTTCGCCATGGCCAAAGCACTTGCGGAAAATGGTGCGACGGTAATCGTCAATGCCCGCGGCATGAACGCCCTCTCCGCGGCGGCCGACAGCATCGGGGCCGAAGCCCTGCCGTTCGACGTTACCAACGCGGCGATCGCAAGGGCGGCGCTCCAAGCAATCGTCGAACGCCACGGCCGCCTCGATATTCTGATCAACAACGCCGGCATCCAGCATCGCAGGCCTTTGGTCGAATGGGAGGACGAGGATTTCGACCGTGTGATTGCCGTCAATCTGTCGGCCTGCTTTCGCATGATGCGTGATGCAGTGCGTCTGATGCTGCCGAACAAATTCGGCCGCATCATAAACACTGGATCGGTTGCGGCGATCCTTGGCCGTCCCACCATTCACGCCTATGTGGCGGCAAAGGCGGGCCTGCATGGACTGACGCGCTCCGCCGCCGCCGAGATGGGCCGTCACGGCATAACAATCAACGCGATCGCCCCCGGCTATTTCGCCACCGAGCTCAATACCGCGCTTATCAACGATGAGGCTTTCACCAAATGGGTCGAGGCACGAACCCCTGCAGGCCGCTGGGCCAAGCCTGAGGAACTCGGCGGAGCCGTGGTGTTTCTCGCCTCTGACGCTGCCGGTTACGTCAATGGACATGTGCTGGCGGTTGACGGCGGACTATCGGTTTCCCTCTGACCTGCGAACCGCGGCCCGTCAGAGCCTATTCCGGATGACACCGTCGGCTTCGACCTCACGGCCGCGCCGGCGCGTTCATTAGGACCCGCCGATATGAGCCAGTGCGTTGGCTATGCAAGTACCGCGAGCAGGTTTGTTCTCTGCGCGGGTCATCTTGCCGACTTCAGTCAACCCCGGGCAGACGCACTCCTGCCAAGCCGGCCAGCGGAGACCCGTTCTTTCTTCCGCTCGCCTGTCGTTTCGGGCGCAAGCTCGCTGATGTCGCCGGCCACGACGGAACGTGTGCGCTCCAGCATCGCGGGGATCTCCCGAGCCGGTAGTGGCCGACTGAACAGGAAGCCTTGCGCTTCCGTGCAGCCTTCTCTTCGCACCCGTTCCAGTTGCTCGGCCGTCTCTATCCCTTCGGCGGTGGTCTGCATCCCAAGGCTGTTGCCAAGGCTGGTGACAGCCCGGATGATGGCGACGGAGCTGTCGATATCCTCGGCGTCCTTTACGAAGGACTGGTCAATCTTGATCTTGTCGAACGGAAACGAGCGCAGATAGCTCAAACTCGAATATCCGGTCCCGAAGTCGTCCATCGCGATATGGACACCCAGCAAGTGGATCTGTTGCAGCATCGCGAGAGTGGCCTGGGTGTTCGCCAGCAGCACGGTCTCGGTGATTTCAAGCTCGAGACGGCTCGCGAGCAAGCCCGAGGCATCCAACGCTGCGACAATCGTCGAGAGCAAGCGGGCATTGCGAAACTGCGTCGGCGACAGGTTGACGGCAACCCTGATGCCTTCGGGCCAGCTTGCTGCGTCGAGACAGGCTTGCTTGATCACCCATTCCCCAATCGGAACAATCAAGCCGATCTCTTCAGCCAAGGGGATGAACTCGGACGGCGAAACGATACCCCGCGTCGGGTGATGCCAGCGCAACAGCGCCTCGAAACAGCTGACCTCGCCGCTTTCGAGATTGAGGAGCGGCTGGTAGTAGATCTCGAACTGCTGCCGTCCCAACGCGTCGCGCAGATCGAGTTCGAGAACCCGCCGCGCCTGCATGCGGGCATCCATGTCCGGCTCGAAGAACCTGTATGTTCTGCGACCCTCCGCCTTTGCCCGATAGAGCGCCATGTCGCCGTTCTTGAGCAACTGGTCGGCGTTTGTGCCGTCGTCAGGCGCAATCGAGATGCCGACGCTGGCGCTGACGGTGACGCCATGGCCGTCGGCGATATAAGGCGCGCTCAGCGCATCAATGACGCGTTGCGCAAGGGCGGTGGCCTCGACCGGCTGATCGACCCCATTTTGAATGATCACGAACTCGTCGCCACCTAGTCTGGCAACAGTGTCGTCCTCACGCACGATCTGCTTCAGCCTTGCGGCGACCTCCTTGAGCAAGGCGTCGCCGACCGGATGCCCTAGCGTGTCGTTGACAGTCTTGAAATGATCGAGATCGAGGCAAAGGAAGGCGACCTTGCCATCTCTGCGAGCCATCTCGGCCAAGGCGTCCTCGGCGCGTTCGCGAAACAATATCCGGTTTGGAAGATCGGTAAGCCCGTCATGGCGGGCCATGTGCGATATGCGAGCCTCGCTGCGTCGCAAGTCGGTCACGTCGTGATGCGTGGCGAGCCATCCGCCGCCCGGCAGCGGCTGATGAATGAGGTCGATGGTGCGCCCGTCCCTGAGCTCCACCAGGCTCACGACGCGCTCGGCGCGGTCGATGGTCGCCGAGAGCTCTTCCAGATATCTGTCCGGGTCCTGGCCTACATAAAGTCCCGCCGCAATCCGGAAACGCATCAAATCGTCCCACCGGGAACCAGGGTGGGTCAGGGCCTCCGGCAGGCGATAGAAGTCGGCATAGGCCTGATTGCAGAAAACCAGCCGTCGGCCGGCATCGAACATACACAGGCCCACAGGCATGTTCGCGGCAGCGGCAGCCAGATTCTGCCGCTCCAACTCGGCATCACGAGCCAGGGCGATGCTGCGCTCCAGGCTGGCACGGTAACCGGCAAAGGCCGTGAACAATATTCCGACCTCGTCGCGCCGATCCTTTCTGAGCGCAACCAGCGTCGAGCGGTGTTCCCCTCGCGTCAACCGGTGCATCGCTTCGCTCACGGCCAGGATCGGCTTGCTGACATTATGGCGAATCCAGGCGACAAGCACGCCAAGGCACACGGCAGCAAAGGCGATCGCGGCCCAAACGAGCCGCTGCGCGATGGTGTAGGTGCGGTCCGCGATGGCTGCGGCAGCCTTGCTGCGCTGATTGGTGAGTGCCAAGAGGCCATCCAGCCGCTGAGCCGCCGCCGCAATCGTGGGGAGCGACACCGACTCGAACTCGTTAGCTGCCTTCGTTCGCTCCGCGGTATCGAGAAGTGGAATGATCGACGACAGAGAATCTTGATACGCCGTCCAGAGGTTGACGAATTGATCGAACAGCTCCTGCTCGGCGGGTGATCCGGCGCTCCTGCGGTAGGCGCGCCGATCTTGGAGCATTTCTTCGCTCTCTCTCGCCATCTCCTTGTCGATGTCAGCGATTTGCTGAGAGTTTTCGGCACGCATACGCAGCGTCGCGTAGAGCCGGTGC
The DNA here is from genome assembly GCF_006439475.1 of Mesorhizobium sp. B2-8-9. Taxonomy (NCBI): domain Bacteria; kingdom Pseudomonadati; phylum Pseudomonadota; class Alphaproteobacteria; order Hyphomicrobiales; family Phyllobacteriaceae; genus Mesorhizobium; species Mesorhizobium sp. B2-8-9. The sequence goes on from NZ_VFTQ01000002.1 coordinate 199,280, forward strand.
TCCGCAAGGTTGCGCTTCATCTCGTCGACGATCTGCACCTGGGGCAACCAAACTCCGGTGATCTCGCTCGTGACCTTATTGAGCGACCGCAGCTGTGCGACCCCAAATACCCCGACCGTCACGGTGCAAAGCAGTGCCAATCCAAAGCCCAGCGTGAGCTTGCTGCCGACACTTATGTCCTTGAACCGTTTCATGTTACGCTGACCTGATAAGGTCAGTCCCGCCCGCAGGCGCCAATAGCGGGACTGATTGGAAGCGCCTCGCCAATCTCGCGCTGAAATGTATTAAGGCTGACTTAAGATGGCGTTTAGCGTAATCTGCACTTCGTCGTTGTCTGCTTCAACGATATGACGACCGGGGCACTTATCCTTTGCGCTTGTGAACAAAGAGATATTCGCCGCTCAACAGGGATGGCGGGTCAATACTCTTCTGGACGTTGAGGTAATCCGCTACATATTTAACGATCGGGCAGCTGTCGAAGGAGACCGCCTAGGCACGCGACTGCTGCCAAAGGGACCCGCTGATTTCGGGATGGAGGAAAGCCGTGGAAAATCACGCCGGCTCGGCACCCAATGTAGCTGACTTTGTCATTCACAAGGTTCTGGACACGTTCGAATACTCCGACCGCGGCGCGGTGGTCACGATGGTCGATCCGCGGGGCGCACGCATCCGTCTCCACGTCACCATCGTCACCGGGGAGTTGCTTTGCGAGCATATTGCCGAAGCGCTGGAGCAGCGATACGGGAAATAGAATGTCTCCTGCAACAGCACACTCATTCAACAGCGAGCCCTCGGAATCAAAGAGCAAGGCGGCATGACACGGGCATTGCTCAACCTACGAATACCCCGGTGTAGCAGCCACCTGCTACCAACGACATCCATTTCGGCACTAACTAATATGAATGGCGGACCCGACTGTGGCAGTGTAAGGTCCGCTGCAAGCAAGAAAAATTGCCATACCGGCACTGCCGACGAATCTGGGAGGATTCATGGTCGAAATCATCTCCAAGCGGGATGGCCCGCGGCGCGAGGATGCTCAAGTCAAAAGGCTGATTGAGCAGAACCGCTCAACCATCGTGCGCCTTGCCGACCAGCTCAGCGCCGGCGGTTATTCAGCTTCGAAACAGCCACGTCAGAAATCGAAGGGTCAAGGCCTTATCTTTCATGTTGGCGGCGCAACCGGATCTGTGGCCGAGGCCAACCCGTCCGTGCATGTCAGCATCAATGGGCGTGTGATCTCGAAGGATCAAAACACAGGCCGTCAGCTTCATCATATCGGCGATATCCGCGATCGCGGCGGCGAGCACATTTTCGTATTGGCCACCAAGCAGAACGGCTACTTCGCGCCGGTCGACGAAGCCGTCGCCGCGAAGCTTGCCGAAATGGACGGGCGTCGCCTCACCGCCACCTACTCCGAAGAACAGCTCGCCACCGACATCGGCGCGAAACTAGGCATCAATTGACCGGTAAGCGATTGGACCGGCTTCGGCACGTCCGATCCAAGACAGCATACAGCATTGGCATGCCTCGAAGGTTCCGTAATGACTGAATGAAACGCGATCCTGGGCCTAATCAGATGAAGATCGATGCTCTTCCGACGCGTGCGTCGTTGGCCAGCAATCAAATCGCTCTGGGCAGCATCGACTATGACGAGCGCGCCACCATGCGCGCTTGGGAAGATTTTCTGGCGGACGAGCCCAAATGTGTCCGCGATCCGATCCGCCCAAGCCACGTCCGCTCCCTCATTCACGACTCCTGGTATCGCAGCGCCACCGGCGGCATCAACGCTCAGGGGATCGAAGCGCCGCTGAGCAGCGATCGCGACGAAATCGAGTACCTGACCCGGGCCAATGCCGAACTGCTCTCGGCGGCGCGCCGATCCTTCGCTTCCATCGGTCAGTTGCTGGAGGGCACCGGCGCGATGCTGGTTCTTGCCGACAGCGACGGCGTGCTGATCGATGCCATCGGCGACAAGAAGACCCTGCATGACGGCATGGATATTCATCTGGCCATCGGCGGCAAATGGAATGAGGGCGCCGTCGGGACCAACGGCATCGGCACGGCGCTGTGGACCGGGGAACCGACTTTCGTCCATGCGGCGGAGCACTTCTGCGCCGGCATCAAGTCCTGGACCTGCGCCGGGGCGCCGATCCGCGATCCGCTGGACGGCAAGATAGTCGGGGTCGTCGACTTGTCAGGCTACTCGCCGATCTTCCGACCCCACAACACCGCGCTTGTCGCCGCCACGGCCCGCCAGATCGAAAAAGCATTGGCAGAGCAGCAACAGGAGCAGCGCACACGCCTGCTCGAAGCTTTCATTTCCTCGGCTCCCGGCTATCGCCGAAAAGATGGACTGGTGATCGTCGATCATCGCGGGCGCGCGATCTACCGAAACAACCTGCCCGACGGCGAAGCCGCCGAAATGACCAGCGGCCCGATAGACGCGGGTCGCGGCCGCTGGCTGATGAACCTTCCGTCGTCCGGTTCGGAGGCCGATATCGCCAGGGCTCTGCCGGCTCATCTGCGTTCCTGCCACATCACACCGCTCAAGCTCGATGGCGACTTGCGCGGCGCTGCGCTGGTGTTCCCGTCGGCGCCGACAGTTTCGACCGTGATCAAGCGGGAGGCGGACAAGCATCTTCAAGACGCAGCCGCAATGATAGTCGGCGAGAGCGAGGCACTGCTTGCCGCAGTCGATGTCGCCTGCCGCGTCGCGCGATCGAAAAGCGTCGCCTCGCTGCTGGTCGAAGGCGAGACCGGCGTCGGCAAGGAGCTGTTCGCGCGGCTCGTCCATGCCGGCAGCCGGCGTACGGACAACGACCCGTTCATCGCGATGAATTGCGGCGCTATCACAAAGGACTTGTTCGGCAGCGAGCTGTTCGGCCATGTCGCCGGCGCCTTCACCGGCGCATCACGCGACGGCAAACCGGGTGTCTTCGAGCTTGCCAATGGCGGCGTGCTCAGCCTCGACGAGATCGGCGAGATGCCGCTCGAGATCCAGCCGTTTCTGTTGCGTGTCCTGGAAGAGCGCGTGGTCCACCGTATCGGCGACAACCGAGGCCGGCCAGTCGACGTCCGGCTCGTCGCCTCGACCAATCGAGACCTCAAGCAGGAAGTCGCTGCGGGTCGTTTCCGCCGCGACCTCTATTATCGGATCGGCGCCGTCTCGATCACTGTGCCGCCGCTGCGCGATCGCGGCGAGGACGTGCTGCTGCTGATCGAACATTTCAACCGGAAGATCGCCGCTGCATCAGGCGACGAGCCGCTGGAATTCTCGCAGGAAGCTGTCGCCGCATTGCTCGCCTATCGGTGGCCGGGCAATGTGCGTGAGCTGAAGAACCTCGTCGGACGGCTGCACGTCCTGGCGCGCGGCCGCGGTATCGGACTGCACGACCTTCCCGAGGAAATCACGGATGGCAGTTCCGAGCCGCAGCCGGGCAGCAACACGGCCGTTTCCCCCGAAGAGCCCGCTGGCACGCTAGCCGAGGCGGAACACCAGGCGTTGAAGAATGCGCTGACCGCGGAGGGCGGAAATCTCAGCCGGGTGGCGCAGCGGCTGGGCATTTCCAGGCCAACGCTCTACCGCAAGCTCGAGCAATATGGCATCCGGCGCGGCTTCGTCTGAACACGCAGCAAAAAAGAAACCCATGGCGTTCCGCCATGGGCTTGGGAATCTTACCGACAAAAAGGCAGCGGCCGTTCAGGCGAGCTGCGGTGCCGGTTCGCTGGCGCCGATCATCCCGGTGCGCAGCACCAGTCCGGCCGCGGCAGCGCCAAGGCAAGGCGCCACGATATAGAGCCATAGCTGCGACAGCGCGCTTCCGCCGGCAAACAACGCAGGCCCTAGCGAGCGGGCCGGATTGACCGAAGACCCTGACACGGCAATGCCGGCGAGGTGGATCATGACCAGCGTCAAACCGATCGCCAGGCCGGCCAGAGCACCCGCGCCGTCCTCCGCGGTGGCACGCAAAATGACGAGCAGAAAGAGGAATGTGGCGACTGCCTCGAACAAGAACGCCGAAGTCGCCGAATAGGCCGACCAGCCGTTCTGGGCAAAACCATTCGCCGCGACGTCATAGCCGCCGCCTTTGCCTTGCGCCATCACGTAGAGCACCGCCGAGGCAGCGATCGCCCCCAGACATTGCGCGACCACGTAGCCGGCGAGATCGTTGGACTTCATCCGGCCGGAAATGAAGACGCCAAGGCTTACCGCCGGGTTGAGATGCGCGCCGGAAATCGGCCCGATCGAATAGGCCATCGCAATCACCGACAGGCCGAAGGCCATTGCAACACCGAGCAGTCCGACCTCGGAACGCATGAACAGAACCGTCGCGCAGCCGAAGAAGACCAGCGCGAAGGTTCCGACGAATTCACAGATGTATTTGTTCATTTTTTCCTCTCCGGATTGTGACGCCTGGACCGGATACCGCGGCTTTCCGCGCGCCATCCGGGCCCAAGGCTTTCAGGGAACGATGACGCCGCGGCCGGTGAAGCGCCGGTTCTTGAAGTCATCGAGCGCGGTGTTGATGCTGGCGAGATTGTATTCGGTGTAGTGCATCTTGACCTTGCCGTCGGCGTTGAGCTCCATCAGCTCGACGAGCTCGGTGAAATTGCCGACCAGGCTGCCGCCGATGTTGATTTCCTCGATGACCAGATGCGCGGTCGGCACGTTGACGGCGCCGCCATAGCCTACCACGAACAGCTGGCCGCCCTTGCGCACCATCTTCCAGCAGATGTTTTCCACGCCAAGCTCGCCGACGAAATCGATGACCACATGGGCGCCGCCGCCGGTGATCGCCTTTACTTCTTCGACGACGTTCGGCCCGCCATCGAGGACGAAGTCGGCACCGAGATCCTTGGCCAGCACGCGCGCGGCAGGCTCACGATCGACGGCGATTATCCGGCAGCCTGAAATCGCATGCAGCGACTGCAGCGCGATGTGTCCGAGCCCGCCGATGCCGAGCAGGACGCAGTAGCTCCCCGGCCGCAAAAGCTTCGCCGCCCGTTTGGCGGCGCGATAAGCGGTGATGCCAGCATCTGCCAGCGGCGCCACTTCGATCGGCGTGACATTGGCATTGAGCTTGATCAGCGAACGTTCACTGGTGATGAAATATTCGGCGAAGCCGCCATTCATGCCGAGCCCAGGGAACTGGCCATTGTCGCAGTACATATCCTCGCCGTGCCGGCAGTTGAGGCAGATGCCGCAAGAGCGGAACGGATGGCAGATCACGGCATCGCCGCGCTTGACCGATCTGACGCCGCTGCCGACCTCCTCGACCCAGCCGGCGTTCTCATGACCCATGATGTAAGGCAGAAGGCTGCCGTCGGGGTCCATGGTCGGTTTCCACACACCTTCAATGATATGGAGGTCGGTGCGGCAGAGGCCGGCGGCACCTACCCGCACGATGACCTCGTCCGGGGCCGTGATCGTCGGCGCCTTGACCTCCTCGATCTTGAGCTTGACGTTCATGTGCGGGTCGTATTCGTAAAGTCTTGCGGCTTTCATCGTCGTGTCCTTTCAGGTCCGGAATTGTTTCAGGCGCGGCCAAGCTTTTCCGCGCCGCCGCCGAGCGCCGGCCCGGCCGTCGGGTCCTCATCCTCGGCAAGATCGCCGATCAGTGTCTCGGTGGTCAGGATCAGCGTCGCCACGGAGGCGGCATTGGCCAGCGCGGTGTAGGTGACGCGGACAGGATCGATGATCCCGGCTTCGAACATGTTCTGGTAGCTGCCGGCGGATGCGTTATAGCCGTAGCCGCCGTTGATGCGCGTCACCTCGGCTACCACGGCTTCGGGATCGGCGCCGGCATTGGCGGCGATGCGCCAGAGCGGCCGTGTCAGCACCGACCGGACCAGGCGCACGCCTTCTGCGACATCGCCGTCGACACCGGTCGCCACCTTGTCGAGCAGCGGCGCGATCTGGGCCAACGCCGAGCCGCCGCCGGCAACCACGCCCTCCTCGGACGCCGCGCGCACCGCATTCAGGGAATCCTCGATCAGCTGGATGGTCCGCTTCTGCTCGACCGGCGTGACGCCGCCGGCATAGAGGATCGCGGTGCCGCCGGAGAGCTTGGCCAGGCGCTCGCGCAGCTTGTCCTGCTCGATGTTCGGCGGCGCGGCCTCATACTGCCGCTGCACCTGGGCGCGGCGCGCCGCGATCGCGTCATGGTCGCCGCCGCCGCGAATGATCGAGGTGTAGGATGAGCTGGTTTTGACCCGGTCAGCGGTCCCAAGATCGTCGACTGTGATGTCCTCCAGCCGGCCGCCGAGGTCGCGGGCTATCACCCTACCGCCGGTGATGATCGCCAGGTCCTCCATCATGGCCTTTCGCCAATGGCCATATTCCGGCGGATGGACGACGAGGTATTTGCCTGGCCCCTGCTTGCCCAGCAGTGTGACCACAACTTCCGGCGACACTTCCTCGGACACGATCAGCAACGGGCGCCCCGCCTCGTCGGCGATACGGCGCGCAGTCTCGAGCGCCGTGGGCTCCTTGATCTTGAGATCGGTCATCAGGATGAAGGGCCGCTCGAGCACGGCCTCCATCTTCTCCTGGTCCGTCACCATGTGATGCGAGAGGTAGCCGCGGTCGAAGGACATGCCCTCGACCACGTCCAGCGTGGTCTCGGTGGTCACGCTGAAATCGGTGGTAATGACACCTTCCGCGCCGACGCGCTCATGCGCTTGGGCCACCAGCGCGCCAAGCTTGGCGTCGGTTGCGGCGATGTTGGCAACCGAGGCGAGGACGCCATTGCCCTTGGCGGGCTTGGCCGATGCCTTGAGGGCCGTCACGACCGCCGCCACGGCAAGGTTGATGCCCTTGCAGAGATCGACTGATTTGGCGCCGCGCTCATTGGCCTCGATGCCACCCTGGATCAGCGCGTTGGCGAGCACGATGGCGGTCGTCGTGCCGTCGCCGGCGACCTCGTTGGTCTGCATCGACACCTCGCGGACGACCTGAGCGCCCATGTTCTCGAAACGGTCATGCAGCTCGATTTCGGAAGCGATGCTGACGCCGTCGCGGGTCACCATCGGCGTTCCGATCGGTCGGTCGATCATGGCGTTCATGCCTTTGGGACCGAGCGTCGGTTCGACCGCCGCCGCCAGCCTGAACACGCCACGGGCAAGGGCCCGGCGGGCCTCGGAATTGTGAAGCATAATTTTAGGCATGATTCCTCCTTCCGCCTTACGGGCGGGTTGTTGGTTGGGGGCCTCGTGCGAGGGAGGCCGTTGCTTTCGACGCTGCTTAGACGGCCGGCGCGTTTCGCGCCGGCACGCGATCCATGATGAAGTCGACCAGCGTCGGCTCGCCTTCGACCACGCTCAGTTCCTTGTATCTTGTCTGCTTGAGCCCACGGCAAAGCGCACCGTTGAACTCCATGTTGACACGCACGCCGCGTAACTCGGCGAGATGGGCACTGAGCGCGGCAGGCGGAATTTGCCGCCCTTCCCAGGTGACGAAGACGGGATCGTCCATACGGCGATCGGGAAACCGCTGCAGCAGCGCTGCCCGGTAACGTGGCTTCTGCATGGCCGCCTCGCCCGGCTCGAAGCTGGCGGCATCGTATGCCGGCAGGTCCATGCCGAGGATTTCGACATCCGTCAGGCCGTGCTGGCGCAGACCGCGCAGAACCGATTCCTGGCGGCGCTTGAATGCCTTCATCCTGAAGGTTTCGCGCACGGCGCCGAGATCCGCGTCTGCGGCTAACTCGGCGAATATGTCGCCGAATGCCTTGCCGGCTTCGATGCCGCGATTGACCTCCTCCGCGAACATATGATCGTGCAGTTTCACGCGATAGGCGGGCGACCAGGAAAGCTGGTCGAGCGCCTTGCGGACGCCGTCGAGCATGAGGAAAGCGAAGTTGGGCGAGCACCAGTAGGTCGGCAGGCGGAAATCGACCTCCACGCTGCCGTCGCCCGTCATCTCGGCGCGCTCGACGAAACCCATCTCGGTGATCGGCTCGTCGAGTTCCGGGTCATTGACCTCGCCAAGGCGCCGCCAGAGTTCCTTCTCGCGGCTGTCGGAAACGCTGGCGGTTGCCATGGCCCTACTCCGCCGCGATGCTGAAGGGCGAACTTGCGAACGCCTTCTTCTTCGCTTCGACGTCGATCTCGTAGAGGCGCGCGGCATTCAGCCCGAGGATCTTCTCCTTGATCTCGTCGGTCAGCTGCACGCCGCGTTCCGCGGCGATATCCTCGGGGATCTGATACGCCCAGAATTTCTCGACGAGCCAGCGCGGCGTCCAGATCGCATAGTCGGAGCCGAACAGGATCTTTTCCGGCCCGATCCAGAACAGCAGCTCGGCAATGACCTCGCCGAAATAGCGCGGGCGCGAATGGATGAAGGGCAGCGCCACGGCAAGGCCGCCATAGACATTGGTTTCCTGCGTCGCGATCCAGCAGAAATCGTCGAGGCGCGGCAGCCCGCAATGCTCGATGATCCAGTTCAAGCCCTGGAAATCCGTCGCTGCGTGGTCGACGTCATGCACGTCGAACGCGTCCTTGCTGAGCGGGATGATTGTCGGGCCCTTGTGGACGTGAATGTTTTTGATGCCGAGTTTTTCACAGAGCTCGAAGCACCTGTAGGCATCGGGATCGGTGAGCTTCCAGCCCTTGGAGGCGCCATTCCACTCGGCCGTGTACATCTTCACGCCCTTGACGTCATAAGTCTCCTTCATGAAGTGGATGTATTCCAGCGCCTTCTCGCCGTCGCGCGGATCGAAGGACCCATTGATGATGAAGCGCTCCGGGTAGCGCTTGGCGACCTCCGCGTTGCGCTCGATCGTGTTGAACCCGTTCTTGTAGAAATCCTTCAGATAGGTCGACTGGACGATCGCCACGTCGTCCGGACCGTCTATGAACAGGTCGCGATAGAGATCGTCGGCGCTGTATTTCTCGAACTTGCCCTTCTCCCAAAGCTGCTCCTTCGGGCTCAGCCCCGTATGATAGGCGTAGAAGCAGTCGATGAACTGCTTGCCGTGGATGTTCCTCTGATTCTCCGGGCTGCCGTCCCAGAAATGGGTGTGGCCATCGACCACGAAAATGTCTTTGCCTTCAGGTGTCCTGTACATTCTTGCCTCCGCAATCGTCGCGTTGATGCCGTCCTGTTGATAGAGTGGGCGCGCCGCGATCGGGCGGCGCGCCGGTGCCCGGCTTCCTCAGATGTATTCGAAGACCTCGTCCATGTTTCCGAACAGGATCACGGTGTTGTCGTCGACGCGCACCATGCGGCCGTAGTGGGTAGAGGTGTTGACCTCGAAGATCTCGGCGGTCATGTCGCGGCCGAGATATTCGCTGATCTCGTCCATCTTGAAGATCAGCTTGCCGTTGCCGTCGATGCGGATCATGGCCGGCTGGTAAGTGACGATGACCCCCGGCTTCTTGCCCATGAATTCGGCGATGGCGCGCGCCTCGACCGAGTCGTTCATGGTGACGCCGCACTGGTGCGAAATCGTCTGCTCAAAGGTGATGTCCTTCATCGATTTGAAGATGTTGGACTGCGAGGCGTCGCGTGCTGCTACTGACATGTTGGTCTTCTCCCTGTTCAGCGCTTGAGGCCGAGTTCGCCGAGGATCTGGCCGATCCGTTCCTCGGATTGGGCGCGAACGTCGGTGAAGGAAATCGGCTTGGAATGCGGCATCGACCAGATCGGCTGAAGGCCGGTGGCTGCCTTGTCGGCAAGCGCGCCGTGCTTGTTCACCCAGCCCTGGAAGAGCTTCCTGTTCGCCGCGCCATGCTTCTCGTCATTGGCAAGCAGGTAGGCCAGGTCGATGGTGTTGGCGAGGTTGCGCTCGTAGTCGGCTTCGGCCGCCGAGATCACCGGCGGTGTGATGAAGTCGTGGTTGGCGGCCGCGGCCTGCATCAGGAAGCCGGATCGGAACAGTTCGCCGACCAGCGGTTCGAACACGATGTTGATGGCGAAGTACTGCTCCAGGTAGTCGGTCGTGCCCATGATGGTCTCGATCGCCTCGCGGGTGCCCTGCCAGACACCGTCCTCCAGCCAGTGCTTCTTGCCGAGTTCGTCGTCCCAGCCGGCGATGTCCATGCCGATCTCAGCGAGATAGAGCGTGATGTCCTGGGCGAGCCTCAGCTTGTAGGACGAATTGGTCAGCGTGGCGTTGTTGATCATCTGCGTGTAGCCGTAGCGCTGCGCCTGCATCAGCGAAGTGCCTAGGCCGAACTCGGCATGTTTCCACGCTCCGAGATGCGCCTGCAGGAGCTTGGCCCAAACCTTGTCGAAGGTCTTCGGCGCGCCGGCGCGGCGGGCATTGGTGATCACGCTCTGCACCATCGTCTCGATTTTCGACTGGCGCTGATAATGCGTGCGCTCCCACTCCTGGTCGGGAGCCCGGAAGGCATGCCAGTTCGAGCTCTTGGCAGCCGTATTGTCCTTGATGTAGGCGCCCTTGCCGTTCGAGAAGGAGATGATCCAGTCCTGGATCAGGTAGCGCTCGGGGTCGGGCTGCACGTCGACCGTGACATCCTCGTAATGGGTGGCGCGCTGGCCTTTCGGATCGAAATACCGATATTTGCGGCTGTCGGAATCGGCGAAGATCGCGGCTCCCGCGGCTCCCGATCCGACTGAACTCGACGTTGCTACCATTGTCTTCACTCCCTTGTTGCAGTTGCTTTGGTGTCGCTGGCTCCGGGCCGTCTCAATGGCTCGGGGTGGCGCTGGACGACGTGGTGAACCGGTCGAAGAAGATGCGTTCGCTCTCGAAGCCGTTCATGAACAGGACCGGCTGCAGCGCATCGATCATGGGCGGCGGACCGCAGGCGTAGACGTCGCCCTGCCCGTCGACCGCCAGTTGCTTGAGCTTGGCATCGACGCTCTGGTGGACGAAGCCGCGCTCGCCGTCCCACGCCTCGCCATTCACATGCGACAGCACCGGGATGAAGTTCAGCTCCGGGTGGCGGCCGGCAAGCTCGGCGATCCTGTCGAGATAGAACAGGTCGGTGGGGGTCCGCGCGCCGTAGAAGAAGAACACGTCCCGCTTCTCGCCGCTCTTCAGGTGATCGTTGAGGATCGACCAAACCGGCGACATGCCGGAGCCGGCGCCGACCAGGATCAGGGGACCTTGCCGTTCCTCCCGCCGGAAGCAGGTTCCATAGGGTCCGGCGACAGTGACTTCGGCTCCGACGCGGATGCCTCCGGAATCAAGCTCTCCGGAGAACTTTCCTTCGGGATATTTCTTGATGATGAAGGAAAGCTTTTGGGTTTGGTCCGGCGTATTTGCCATGGAGAACGAGCGCGTAATCGTCTCCCCTTTTTGCGTGGTGACCGTGATGTCGACATATTGCCCAGCCCAGAATTTTATCGGCGAGCCGAGCTCGATCTCGATGCCGCGGATGTCGTGGGTCAGATGTTCGAATTTTGAGATCCGGCCTTTGAATGTCTTCACCGCGATTGATTTCGCCAGCACCTCCTCGTCGTAGTTGAGAAGCTCGACATGCATGTCGGAATAGGCGATGGACCGGCACAACAGGATGTGCCCGGTATCCTTCTCCGTGTCGTTGAGGGCGAAGGTCGAGTATTTCAGCATGTCGACCTCGCCTTCGAGCAGCACGCATTTGCAGGCCGAGCATTGCCCTTCCTTGCAGCCATGCGGCAGCGCAATGCCTTGGCGGAATGCCGCGTTCAGGACCGTCTCGCCGTTTTCGACCTCGAACTCGACGCCGACCGGCTCCAGGCGCACGGTGTGAGCACCAGTCATCGATAACCTCCCAATTCCTCTCCGGCCCGTCCGCAGGACAGGAGATGGCCTTCCTCTGGAATGTCGCGGGGGTCGGAACCCGGCCCCCGCGCTCGTATGGTCAGTTGAAGGGCGTGATCGTGAAGCCGGCCCGATACTCGGCCAGGTGCTTTTCACGATCGGCCGGCGACATGCCGCGAAGCGCCTTGAGCGGCGATCCGAGGATGTTGCCGCGCACATCGTCGAGCGTCCACTGCTCGTCGGCGCCGAAGCGCAAATGCGGCTGCGGGATCAGCGTCTTGCCGTCGGAACGGACGAAGTTGAGGTCCTTGATCGCATCGGCGAGATCCCAGCCGTCATAGAGCGTCTCCCACTCGCGCTTCCCGCTGAAGCGGCCCATCGCGGGCGTCGGACGGCCTTGATACTCGTCGGCAAAGGCTTCGACAGCGGTCCAGCGGTCGAGCTCGTGGGCGAAGGTATGCAGCTGCCCGTCGATCTCGTCGACCACGATGTCCTCTCGGATCAGGCAAGGTACCAGGCAGGACCAGCAGCGGTGCGGATAGACGTAACCGACATCGCTGTTGAACAAGAGCACCTTCTCGCCCTTGTGGCTGAGCTTGGCATACCATTTCCAGAAGTCGCCGAACTCGGCGTACCAGCCCGGATATTTGTGCTCGAACCACTCGAAGTCCTTGTCGGTCTGAGCCTCGATGCGCCAGAAGTTGACCGGCCAGCCGACCGCGAAGAACTGGCCGACCTTGTGGACGTAGTTCTTCTTGGTGATGCGCTCCCAGGCTGCCTGGACATCGTCATGGTGGATCTTGATGCCGTACTTCTCGAGCGGCAGCATGTAGGTGCGATAGTAGTCTTCGTAGATCCAGCGGTGCCACATCTCCGCATAGGATTCCTTCGACTTGTCGCGATTGGTGGTGCCGTATTCGATGAAGGTGCCGATTGCGGCATCGACGATGGCGTGGTTCTGCCAGAAGGCGTAGCGCACGTCGCGCTCGAGCAGCAGGTGGTTCTCAGGCTCTTTCAGCGCGGCCATCAGCAGCGAGTGGCCGTTGCCGATGTGCCGGCTCTCGTCGGACTGCACCGAAAGGAACACGGTCGGCAGCGCGTAATCGCCGTTGCGGGCGGCCTCCGAGGGCATGGCGACGAAGAGCGTGTTGGTGAACGCCGTCTCGGCCACGACGGTCAGGTACATGCACGCGGCCGTCATCGTGTCGCCGGTGATGAAGCCTTCGCCGAACTGGCGGCCGATGGTCGTCGCATAGCACTTGCCGAAGGCTTCCTCGGTGATGTCGAAGCCCGCCGGATCGATGTAGTTCTCCATGTACCACTTCTTCAGGTTCATCTGGATCGTGGAGTGGCGGAACTCGTCGACCATCTGCATGGTGAAGCCGGTCCTGAGATCCTCGCCCGGTGCCAGCCGCGCCACCATCGCCATCGAACGGGCGGCGGAGATTTCCGGGAAGGGAATGATGGCGAGGAAGAGCTTCATCCATTCCACCCAGCGCGGCTCGACATTGCGGAACATGTCGCCGCGAAGAGCGGCATCGAGCGCGCCATAGACGCGATTGTCCTTCTCCTCCTGCATGGGGAAGTAAGAGCGCAGCACCTGCTTCATCGGATCGCGCGGCGCCTTGGCGATCTTGTAGTCGGTCGGAAACGTCATCGCTTCCTGGACATAGGTCGGGTTCCAACCGAGGTCGGAAATCTTCTTCGTCGCCTCGCCTACGGAAATGCCGCGTTGCGAGGTAATCTTGTTGAGCGTCAAAGACGACATCGTCATAAGCCTCCACCAGGTTTGAGCCGCGGATCCCTTGATCCGGGCGTGAGACGGCAAACAGCGCCGCCAGTGAGAGTGCGAACGGCACGACAAAGGGTTGCGCATTCAGGCGCGACCAACGGCCGGCTGTTCAAGTGGATCGCGGCAAAGGTTTGTGAGGGGTCTGGCGCGGCTCGCTACGCCAACCGCACTTGCGATGGCGTATCGAAGCGGACCTGCTTCCTCCGTTCCTTCGTTCTTTTAGCACCGCGACGAGAGCGCGATGGGCTTCTTATGGAAATAGACAAAGCAAGCACCGTGCCAGTTTGGAAATAAGGGCGCATCCGGCCGCTGGAAACAACCCACGCGCATTTCGACGGCAGAGATCGCCATCAACTGTAACGTTATTTTACAATTGTAACTTACGGCTGTAATGATTTTCTTCTATTCGCAATCGCAATATATTTACTTAGCACCTGCAGCATGCAGAAAAATACACGCCATCTATTCAATTCTTCTGGTCTCTCTATTATTTCAACGTGACGGCCCATGCGGCTCAGCAGGAGAGAGGCTATGCCGAACGACAGGGACAACCGGAGCCGTCCGCCGCCAACATCCGATCTGTCCGACGTCGTTGCCGGCGATCTGGTAAGGCTGATGCCCCGTGATCTGGTGTTTGTCATGCGTTTCATGGGCGAGAGCCAATTGCGCCTGCAGAGCCACTTCCAGAGCTTCATCCGGGCCGAACTTGCGGCCGGCGGCGTCACCGCCGAAACGCATCCGATGATCCATCTGTTCATCGAGAGCCACGCCATCCTGCTGCGCGACTTCGTATTTTCCGGCGTTTCGCTGTCGCGCCAGTTCCGCGTCGAAGAAATCGAGCGCCTCACCGGGGACACGACTGCGATGATGCGCGTCGACATCTGGGACCAACTCAAGAGCCACATCGAGACGGCCGAAAAGCAGTTCCAGTCACAGGCCGGCACACTGCCCGGGCTGCTGGCGGCATTCGAGCAACCGCCAGGTCCGGTGCCTGGAAACGAAAAGTGACAGGAGGGTCCGATGGGGCAAACCGAAAGCCGTGACGCGCTGCTCGCCCGCCGCCTCGATCTCGTCGCGAGCGTCTGCGCGCTCACCGCCGAGGCGCAGCGTCTCAACCAGAAACTTGCCGGCGTCGAGATGGATGTGCTGCGCCTGGAACTCGAGATCGGCAGACGCGGCACGAACGCGCAACTGGTGCAGGACTTGCATGAAGCCGAGGAGAGTGCCGCGGCATTCAGGAACGCATGCACGGCGTGCGAGGAACGTATCGCGGCCGCCGAAGGTGACATTGACGATGTCGACCGTCGCCTGGCGAAGACCGTGAACTGACGAAGGGAGTGGCCATGAACCAGCACGCGATACAGAACCTCACCTTGTTCGACCTGCTGGCGAGAAGCTGGTGCCGTCCATCGGCGATCGCCGATCTGCGCTTCAGCGCCGATGGCTCGACCGTCGCCTTCACGTGCATCGACGGAACGGTTGCCATAGCGGCAGTCGCGGACCAGGAACCGCCGGAGCAGCGGATCAGGGTGAGCGGCGATCTCGGCCAAACGACGATCCGCCCAAGGGAAAAGCCGCCGGTGCCACTGGTAGCGACCGCCGTTCTGGCTGATGGCGATGTTCCGCTCGCAAGCTACCTTGGGTCCGACTTTCTCGTCGGGACGGCGGCCGGCGATGTGGCCCGGCTGAACGCGGACGGCTCTGTGATGGAGACGCTGGTCAAGATCGCCGGACCTGCCGTCGCAATCGACTATAGTCCTCGGACGGGCATGGTGGCCGTCAGCAGCGGGCAGGACATCTTTTTGGCGCGCGGCGGGATCGAGCCAGTGAGGCTGCAACGCGACGCGCCACCATCCACGGACGCGCTTGCCTTCTCACCAGCCGGGAGGAGGCTTGCCTGTGGTCAGGAGCACGGGTTGTCGACCTGGATAGTCGAAGGCGAGCCCACCCCGATGCGCGATTTCGCCTTTTCAGCGCACCCGATGTCAATTTGCTGGAGTGGCGACGGCGCCTGGCTGGCCTGTGGGCTCGAAACCGGAGGCCTTGCTCTGGTCAGCGCAAGTGATGACCGAACTGCAATCGTGGCGGGATTTCCATCGTCAGTCCGGACGGTATGCTGGAGCGCGCCGGGGGACGCGCTGTTTGCGTCGGGCGCATTCCGGATTGCCGGCTGGTCGATGACCGCGCCGCCACTTGACGGCGAAACCTCCGGCGCTCTGGAGACTGGCCGCGCCGGGTTGGTTCCGGTCGAGGCCGTGGCCGCCCATCCGCAGAAGAAACTGATTGCGGCCGGCTATGCCAACGGTCGGATCACCATCGCCCAGATCGGAACGCGGGACGAACTCCTCGTCAGACCACTGGGCAGCGCGGTGACCGCGCTTGCTTGGTCCGGCGACGGACGGCACCTGGCGTTAGGCGCCGTCGACGGTACCGCCGCGATCATCACCTTTCCCGCCCAGATGTTCAAATAGGCCAATACGGGCCGCAAGCGACAGGAGAAGAAGGATGCAGACCGAACTTACCCCTGAGGACAAGAGCAAGGATGAATTCTTCGAACGGCTCGCCAAACTGTCGGAAGAAATGGTCGCCAAGCACGGTAAGGATTTCAGCATGGGCGCGCTGGTGCTGGCTGCCCGCTGGATTGCGGAGAACCGTGTCGGTCAATTGAAGACCAATTGACCATCAAGACGCTCGTGACAGGTCGCGCTCCAACATCAGCTCCTCGAAATTCGCTGGAAAGACCGAAACAGCCTATTTGTCTCGAAGGTGCTGTGCCGACCAAACTTCCGAAGCGGCGATCAAGGGGGGTCGAGCCCTCGTTTTGGGCCGTATCTCTCAGCCCAAGGCGCTGAAGAGGTCGGCGACGCTCTGAGGAGCCTCGGGTCCGAAGAACCGAGTGAGGTTCTGCGCGCTGGTTTGCGCAACGCTGGTGCTGCGAGGGAACAGACGCTGTTCGTATTCGGCGATGGCGGCTTCGTAGTCGTTTTTGACGGCGATCGCAACAGCCAGCTCAGCGGCGTCATACATCGCCAAGTTGGCGCCTTCACCAGCGAAGGGAGACATTAGGTGCGCGGCATCGCCGAGCAGCGTCGCGCCTGGCACGTGGCGCCAGCGATGGTCGACCGGCAGCGCGTAGATCGGCCGTATCACGGGCGAGATATCGGTGTTTGTGATCAGCGCGACCAGCGGTGCGGCCCAACCGTCGAACTGCTCGGCGACCCGAGCGAGACCGGCGCGCGCCTCCGTGAAGTCGATGCTTGATGCCCAGCTTTCCGGCTTGTTGATCGCAACATAGACGTGAACACTGCCGTCCGCGTTGCGATGGGCAAGAATGCCCTTACCCGGCGCCACTGCCATCAGCGTGCCTGTGCCGATGATCTCAGCGTTTGCGACGCTGCGCGGATCGTCCGCCGACAGATGCGTCTCGATGAAGCAGGTCCCGGAATATTCAGGCTTCGTCTGGGACAAGAGCGGCCGCACCCTCGACCATGCGCCATCGGCGCCTACGAGCAGCGACGTCGTCGTGCCAGTGCCGTCGACGAATCGGAGCTCGTTTCGGCCGTCGCCTCTCGACGACACGGACGCGACCTTGTGTCCCCAATGGATCGTGCCCTGCGGCAGGGCATCGATCAGCATCTTCCGCAGCTCACCGCGGTCCACCTCCGGGCGCTTGCTGAAGGGATTACCGGGCTTGTCGAGCAGCACTGTGCCATCTCGATCAACGACACGCTTCGCGTCCTCGCTGGGACGCACCAGCCGCTCGAACTGCTCGAACAGACCGGCCACCCTCAGAGCATGCTGGCCGGTAGCTTCATGCATGTCGAGCAGCCCGCCCTGCACGCGGGCGCTGGGCGATGCCTCTGCCTCGTAGATCACGGCGGCGATGCCATTGAGATTGAGAATGCGGGCCAGGGTGAGGCCACCCAAACCTGCGCCCACAATCGTGATGGGATACCGCATAGCGCGCTCCATGTCTTGCGATCCGTGCCGACGGAGCACGAAATCGGGAGCCCAATCTGTCGTCAGGCTCGTGCTGTTGGAGCCGCTGGCCGACCGCGAAACGGTCGGCGTATGCGCGAAGCCCAGTGATGCGGGCGTCGTTTTTCGCGACGTGCAGGTCTTACGGCTTTGCACCCGACAACGCAAGTCGGGTGTCTGCTTCGCCCAAGCTCGACGTTGGCGCCCTCGTCGGCTTCAACGATCGGGGGCCGACGTCCATGCAGGCCGCCGACATTGTGGTGCGACTTGATTGTCACCGACGGGCCGCCCGAGAAGGAGACGCTCTCGACGACCGGCTGGGCGTCTGCCCCGGCACGCGGAAAGTACCGAAGCCGAGCCGAGGGATTGCGACGCCCCTTGTGATGATGGTGTCCATGAACTCGCTTTTCTGAGTTGATGCTTCGGGGGGACGCTGCCCCGCCGGTGTTTCGTGCCCGCAGGCTATCGACCTCAGCCAGCCGCCTCGGAGCAGTTCTGGCCGACGAGGTCCGTGACCACGTCTTCGAGTGTCACGGTACCTTTCATCGCCGACCTGCCGTCGTCGCGGAACGCGATCCAACCCTCGTTGAAGCCGTCGATCATGCGAATTCGGGGCAGCGGATTGCGCGTGCCTTGCCCGCGGAAGAGCGCTTCCCAACTGTCGCGCGTCACGATCTCGACCCGCACCGGATGGTCCAGCGCCTTGGCGAAGGCATGGGCGAGGTCGTTTGGCGACACGCGCTGAGGCCCTTCCAGCTCGACGATCTGCGTTCCGGTCCAGTCCTCGCGCAAGAGCGCAGCTGCGGTGCGCCCGACATCCTGCGTCGCGACCATCGGGAAGGCCTTGTCGGCTGGCTGCAGGCAGCTGCGCAGCACGCTTTCATAACGCGCGGCGGCAACGTCCCACAGCGCATTCTCCATGAACCAGGCGGGCCGAAGGAAGGTTACCGGCAAGTCGAGCTCGCCGAGCGCTTCCTCAAGCAGGGTGCGCTGGGTCAGCAGGTTCTCGTGCGCAGCGTCGGCGCCGATGGTCGACAGGCACACCACCTTGCCGGGACGGGCCGCGATGAGGGCCGCCACCAGCGCCGCGATCACGCGCCGCGCCTCGGGAAAGCCTGGCTCGGGATCGAATTCCGACGGCGGCAGGATGAAGACGCCCTCGACACTGCGGAAGGCGGCTGCGAGGCCCTCCGCATCATTCATCTCGGCAAGGGCGACCTCACAGCCCTGTCTGATCCATGGCCCAGACTTAGCCTCGTCGCGCAAGACGGCGCGGACGGAAAGCCCGTCGGCAAGCAAAGTGCGCGCCAAGGCGCCGCCGACTTTGCCGGTGATTCCGGTGATTGCAAACATATCGGTTCTCCTTTGGTTGGGATCGCGCCGACTCAGCCGAGTCCGGCATAGAGCTCGCGCTCGAAGGCACCGTAGAGGGCGACGACCCGCTCGTCGTAAAAGGGCAGGATCTGTGTGAAGAGCGCGCCGGTGACATGCTTGACCGGATCGAGCCAGAAATAGCAGTTGAGCAGGCCCGCCCATGAGATGCTGCCCGCAGAGCGGCCGTTCGGCCCAGGCTGCGTGTTGATGTCGAAGGAGAGGCCCCATTTGTGCGGCTGGCCGGGGAATTGGTCGAAGCTGCGCGAATAGGACGGATGCGCCGAGCGCATCTCGTGGACGTTCAGTTCGCTGATCTGGTTCTGCATCATCAGCGAGACCGTCTCCGGACGGAGGATACGCGCGCCATTTAGCGTGCCGCCGTTCAACAGGGCCTGCAGGAACGTCATGTAGTCGCGCGGGGTCGAGAAGGCGCCGCCGCCGCCCATGAAGAATTCCGGCCGCTGCGGCATCTCAAACGGCGCCGGCTCCAACCCGCCATCTGCGCGCCGGTTCTGGAAGGTGGCGACATGCTTCTTCTGTTCGCTCCCGATCAGGAAACCGGAGTTCCGCATGCCGAGCGGCGCGAAGATGTTTTCGCGGAAATAGACTTCCAGCGACTGGTCCGAGACGGCTTCCACCAGCTTGCCGACCCAATCCATGCTGATGCCGTATTCCCAGCGTTCGCCGGGATCGAATTCGAGCGGCGCCGTGAAGGCGGCATTCTTGCAGGTGGCGATGTCGGGCATGCCGGTGACCTGCTCGTAGCGGCTCAGCGCCTCGCTCCAGATCGAATAGGTGAAGCCGGAGGTGTGGGTAAGCAGATGCCGCACCTTGATGGCGCGTTTGGCGGGGCGCAGGCGCGGCGCACCGTCGGCGGCGAAGCCTTCAAGGACCTGGGGCGCGGTAAGTTCGGGCAGATACTTGGCCGCGTCGTCATCGAGGTCGATGCGGCCCTGTTCGATCAACTGCATGCAGGCGGTGGCCGTGAAGGCCTTGGTCATGGAGAGCAGCCAGAACACCGTGTCGGCCGTCATCGGCGCGCCGGTCGCAACGTTCGACCTGCCGAAGCTGCCTTCGTAAACGAGGCCATTGCGGGTGGCTGCCATGGCGACGACGCCGGAGACGTCGTCACGGGAGACGCCGGCGCGCAAGGCGGCGTCGATTGCGCTCGCGCTCAGAAGGGATGCGACGGGCTTCGTTGCAGCCAGAGCGGGGCTCACGGTGTCGAGCGCCAGAATGGCACCGAGCAGGCCTCCGCGCTGGAGAATGGTTCTGCGTGTCAACTGGTTCATGACTGGCTCCTTTGAAGGTTCTCAGGAGGGCGGCCGATGGCTGCTCACCCGACAATGGAGCCGTGTGTATGCCGAGATATAACGTGATTCACGCGCATTAAGATCAGTGCTACGGTGACTCAAAATCATTGCGTTTTCGAGGTGGCGTCCGTTAGTGGACGGTAAGGAGAAGGAATGGTTTTCGACACGCGGCTCCTCACCGGCGTCGGCGTCCTTGCGGCGGTGACGGAGGCCGGGAATTTCGCCCGGGCGGCCGAAATGCTCGGCGTAACGCCCTCGGGCGTGAGCCGGGCGGTGGCGCGCCTGGAAGCGAGGGTCGGCGTCCGCCTCTTCGACCGCAATCCGCGCGAGGTAAGCCTCACCGAAGAAGGGCGGCGCTTCCATGCGCAGGTAATGCCATTGCTTGCCGGCCTCGACGAGGCGGCAGCCGAGGTGGCAGGTGCCGCTGCGGTCGTGCGCGGCAGGCTGCGCGTATCAGTCGATCCCTGGTTCGCGCGCATGGTGCTCGCGCCGACGCTTAGGCAGTTCCTGGCACGCTATCCAATGCTGCAACTCGACCTATCCACAAGCAACTATCGCGAGGAGATGATGGCGGGGATAGACGTCGCGGTACGCTTCGGCCCCCCGGACGATTCAACGCTCATCGTACAAAAACTCCTCGAAACGCCGATCCTGACGGTCGCCGCGCCGGTATATCTCGATCGTCATGGCGAGCCGCGCTCGCCTCATGACCTCGTCCATCACGAGGCTTTGCTCTTCCGCGATCCTCAGACGGGACTGCCGTTTCCGTGGGAATTCTATCGCGGCGGCGAGATCGTTGAGGTCAAGGTCACAAGCCGCCTGGTGCTCGACGATCCTTCCGTCGCGGTCTCCGCCTGCGTGGCGGGTCAAGGGGTGTTCCAGAGCCTTGCCGTGGGTCTCGCGCCCTTCATGGCACGCGGCGAATTGGTGCGGATTTTGCCGGATTGGTCGGAGGAGCTTTATCCACTCTATGCCTACCATCCCTCGCGCCATCTACCCCCTGCAAAGGTCAGAGCGTTTCTGGACTTCATCCAAGAGGTCGCTGCCGGATTGTGATTTGCTTTTATTTCACGCGCCCACTTCGGGCTGTCGCCGTTAGACACTGCGAATATTAAGCCTGCGAGGAACTTTGGTTCTGCCGCGCCCTCTTGCCGAGATAGAGCTCCTGCATGACCGAAGACTGTTGCAACTCTTCGATGCCGCCTGAAGCTACGATGCGCCCGGAATTCATGAGATAGCCTTGCTCGGCCACCGAGAGTGCCAGTCCGGCGTTCTGCTCGACGAGCAGCACCGCGGCGCGGAACTTCTCGCGCACGTCGATGATGATGCCCTGCAGCTCCGAGACCAGCAATGGCGATAGCCCGAGCGACGGCTCGTCGAGCAACAGGATGCGTGGCCTGGCCATAAGGCCGCGCGCGATGGCCAGCATCTGCTGCTGGCCTCCGCTGAGCGTCCCGGCCTTGGCGCCGCGCTTCTTGGCAAGGATGGTGAAATAGCTTTCCATCAAGGCGATGTCGGCTTCGATAGCATCCCGGTCCTTGCGGCAGTAGGCGCCGAGCAAAAGGTTCTCGCGCACACTCATGTCGGCGAACACGCGGCGGCCTTCCGGCACCATCACGATGCCGAGCGTTGCTTTTTCGTCGGCGTGAAGCTTGGTGACGTCGCGGCTCTCGAAGGTCACCGTGCCGCGCCGCGGCTTCACCAGGCCGGCGATGCAACGCAGCAGCGTCGTCTTGCCGGCGCCGTTGGGTCCCAAAATGGTGACGATCCCGTTTTGGCCGACCGCGAGCGAGACGTCGCGATTGACGGCGACGGGCCCGTAGCCGGTGTCGACATGCTCGACGGCAAGCAGGCTCATGACGCGGCCGCCTTCTTGTCGGGACCGAGATAGACCTCGCGGACCTTGGGGTCGGCGAGCACCTCGCCCGGCGGACCTTCGGCGATCTTGGTGCCGAAGTCGAGCACGACAAGCCGGTCGCAGAGGTCGGCCATCATGTCCATGTCATGGTCGATCAGGCACACGCCGATGCCTTGCGGCGGCAGCTGCGCGATGACCGCCGCGAAGGCCTGGGCTTCGCTGTCGTTCAGCCCGGCGCCGGGCTCATCCAGGAGCAGGAGTTCGGGCGACACACCGAGCGCGACGGCCAGCCCAAGGCGTCTCAGGCTGCCGAAGGGCAGCGATCCCGCAATCGCCTTGCTAAGCGGCGCCAGGCCGACAAACTCGAGGATCATGCCCGGTGACGCCCAGCGGCCGTCTCCCCTCCTGCCCTGCTCCCAGGCGATCCGGACGTTCTCGTCGACGGTCAGGCCCGGAAACGACATCGCCTGCTGGAACGTCCGCACCAGCCGCTTTCGCGCGATGCGATGCGCGCCGATATTGGTGATGTCCTGCCCATGCCAGAACACCGTGCCGCCGGTCGCCGGATGGACGCCGGTGACGACGTTGAACAAAGTTGTCTTGCCGGAGCCGTTAGGGCCAACGATACCGACGACACGGTCGGTGTCGATGTCGAGATCGATGCCGTTGAGCGCGACGACGCCGCCGAACTGCTTGCGCAGGCCCCTCACCTCAAGCGCGGCCATTCGAACCTCTTTGCTTTTGCGTCTCGAAGCCGCCGGTAATCGCGCAGTAGATGTTCTTGATGCCGGCGCCGACGCCGCCCGGCAGCAGCAGGATCACCAGGAGCAGACTGACGCCGTAGGCGATGCGGGAATCGACCGGATCGAGGTTCAGCACCTCGGGCAGGAAATTGACGACGAGCGCGCCGATCAGCGGCCCGTAGAGATAGCGGGCGCCGCCCAGCATGACCATCAGCGCGAGGTAGAGGCTGGGAAAGGCGCCGAACAGGGTCGGCGAGATGTGGCGCAGATAGTAGAGCTGCAGCACCCCGGCGAGGCCCGCGAACAGGCCCGAGACCATCAGCACGCCGAGCTTGTGCAGGTCGACATTGATGCCGACCGAACGCGCCAGTTGCTCGTTCTCGCGGATGGCCCGCAACGTCCGCCCGTAGCGCGAATTGCCGATGAGATAGGTTGCCACAACCGCCAGGAACAGCGCCGCCAGGACCAGGTAGTAATTGTTGGAGAGCTTGTCGAAATTGATGCCAGGCAAGGGTGTCACCAAGCCGACGTCGAGGCCGGTCGCCGATCCGGTGAAGGTGCCGCCATTGGTCAGCACGATGACGAACAGCGCGCAGAAGCAGAAGGTGATGATGATGTAATGCTGGCCGCCGACCCTCAGCGTCGGCAGGCCGATGACGCCGCCGACGATCGCCGACAGCGCCATGGCGAAGGGCAGCGATGCCCACAAACCCAGGCCGAGCTGCACCGACAGGATCGCCGAGGCATAGGCGCCGACGCCCATCAGCGCCGCATGGCCGACCGACATGATGCCGGCCTGGCCGAACTGCAGGCCGAGGCCGTAGAGCCCGATCGCCGTATAGAGCGTGGTGATGGCGATCGACAGGAAGCGGTAGCCGAGGCCGAGCCAGGGCAAGGCGATGAGCAGCACTGCCAAAAGGATGGCCGTGATCGCCTGGACGCCGGCCGGCAGGGGAACGGCGGCGTTGTCCGCCGTCAGAAGCGCCAGGCGATCCCGTGCTCTGGCGCCTTCTGGCGCGGCGCCTGTCTTGCCGGCGCTGTTGTCGGTCACTGGCATCGACATCTCACGATGCCTTGGGGCCGAGCGTGCCGCCGAGCAGGCCCTGCGGCCGCAGCACCAGGATCAGGATCATCACGACCAGCGAATAGGCGTCGGTCCATTCCGGATAGCCGTAGCCGGCGCTGAGACCGTCGACCAAGCCGAGCACCAGGCCGCCGACGACCGCGCCGCCGACATTGCCGAGGCCGCCGATCAGCGAGACGGCGAAACCACGGATGATGATGACGCTGCCGGTAAACGGTGTGATCGGAAACAGCGAGATCATCAAGGCGCCGCCTATTCCGGCAAGCAGGCTGCCATAAATGAAGACGCCGGTGACGTAGCGGCGCACCGGAATGCCCATCAGCTCGGCGGTGTCGCGGTCCGCAACGCTCGCCCGCAACGCCATCCCATAGCGGCTGCGCGAGATGCCGAAATAGGTGATCGCCACGATGATGGCCGTTATCGCGACGACGATCGCGCGCATGGCGATGATGTCGACGCCGCCGATCGTCCAGACCAGGCCGACCGGGTCGGTGATGCTTTTCTGGAATTCGTTGAACACGCGGATGACCGCATGCTGCAGGATGACGCTGAGGCCGATCGACATGATGAAGCCGTTCATCGGCCGGTTGAGCGTGAAGCGGAACAGGCATCTTTCGGCGGCAAAGCCGAGCGCGCCGACCAGCAGCCCGGCGAGCACAAGGGCCACGAAGAAGTTCATGCCGGCGCCGACCATAAACCAGGTCGCCATGCCGCCGACCATCAGGAACTCGCCATGTGCGAAATTGACGATGCCGGCGAGACCGAAGATCAGCGTGATGCCGATGCCGATGAGAATGGTGACGCTGGCAACCGAGAGGCTGTTCACCAGTTGCTGCACAAAAATGTCCATCGTCAAATCCGGGTGGCGAGCCTGCAAGGGGAGGATGGACGGAACCTCGCCGCCCATCCCGATGTCGGATTTTGTCGCGGGCCGGCTCAGCCGCCGTTGTCGCCGGGCGGCGGAGCGGCCGGCGGCTGCTCGACCGCGCATTTGAACTGGTCGGATGTGTTGGGCTCGACCATGCAAACCTCGGTCGCGAAGGTGACCTGGTGGTGCTTGTTGAACACAAGAGGCACCGGCGACACGACGCCCTTGTAGTCCGACTTCAGGAGCTCCGCGACCACCGCGTCCGGATCGTCGATCTTGCCGACCTTCTCCAGCGCCTTGGCGTACCAGAAGAAGTAATCGTAATAGAGCAGCGAGACCGAGGACTGCGGGCCCTTGGCGGCGCCGAGGCCGAAATACTTGTCGAAATACTGCTTCACTTCGGGGTATGGCGATGAACCCCAGCAGACCGGCACGCAGCTCAGCGTCACCGGCACATCAGCCTTCAGGCTGCGCTCCTGATAGATGCCCGGATCGACGCCGAACAGGAAATAGGACGGCGCCACGCCGAGCTTGAGGGCCTGCGGGAAAGCGGTGAGCGTTGAATCGCCATTGTACCAGAAATGCACGATGTCGGGCTTCATGCCCTTGATGCGGGTAAGCAGCGGCGAGAAGTCGGTCGTGTCCGGCGGATACTGCACCAGGTCGACTTTCTGGCCTTCCGCCTCGAGCGCCTTGACATAGTGCGACGACAGATACTGCCCGGTCGCGTCATTGCCGACGAACACCACCGAATGCTTCGGCGGCGACTTCAGCTGCAGCGTCAGAAGCGAGAGCACGCCCTTGGCGGTGCTGCCGCTGCGCTGCCATTCCTGCGGCTCGCTCTGGAACGTGTAGTGGAGCCAGCCATCCTCGGCGACGGCCTTGTCGTCGAGCACGGCGCCGAGCGAGCTGTTGCCGGAAAACTGCAGGACCTTGGCCGGGCCGGTGATCTTGGC
The DNA here is from genome assembly GCF_006439475.1 of Mesorhizobium sp. B2-8-9. NCBI lineage: Bacteria > Pseudomonadati > Pseudomonadota > Alphaproteobacteria > Hyphomicrobiales > Phyllobacteriaceae > Mesorhizobium > Mesorhizobium sp. B2-8-9. The sequence continues at coordinate 224,957 of NZ_VFTQ01000002.1, forward strand.
CATGGATACCGAGAAGTCATGCGTCTCGGTGCCCCAGATCGCCTTGACGCCGATGTCGTTGACCAGCTCGCGCGCGGCCGCGATGGTGACGTTCACATCCGTGCGGTTGTCGCGGATATAGAGCTTGATCTTGTAGGTCTTGTCGCCGACCTTGATGCCGCCGGCGTCGTTGATCTGCTGCGCCGCCAGGTTCGCGGCGCCGACGATGGTGTTGCCGGCCGAAACGAACGAGCCCGACTGCGCGGCGATGACGCCGATGGGCAGCTCCTCGTCGGCGCGGGCCGTCTGCAAAGCCATGGCGAGCCCCGCGGCCGCCATGGTCAATCCAAGTCCTAGCTGTCTCATGCATGTTCCTCCCGTTACATGGCCAACTTGTCATACAACCCTATTACCATGTAACACTGGTGTCAACACGACCTCGGCCTCGAAGCGAGCGGCCAAGTTGCGTGTCGCGCCTTTGGTTCTTCCCTATCTGATCTCAGCTTGGGCGAGGAAGTTCATTGCAGTCGGTGCGAGGCGCTGGACAAAGATGCCCAACGCAGAGACATGCGCAGCGATCATGTGATGATGAATGTGGCCCGGCAACGCGCAAGGCGGGAGGGCTCAGAGCCTTGCCACCGTCACAGCGACAAGCGGTAGGCCTCGACGGCGGAAGCGCCGAAAATCTGCGAACGTTCCTCTTCGGCCAGCCCGGCAAGACACTCGCCAAGGGTGCGTTTGACCGTCTGATAGTCGGCTGCGACCAGGCAGACCGGCCAATCCGAGCCGAACAGGCATCGCGACGGGCCGAAAATGGAAAGGACCTCGTCCACATAGGGCTGCAGATCCTGTTGCTTCCAGTGCCGCCAGTCGGCTTCCGTGACCATCCCGGACAGCTTGCACCAGACATGGTCGCGATGCGCCCTGAAGCCCTGCATCAATCCGGCCCACGGCTCCATCGCGTGCTGCGCAATGCGCGGTTTTGCGACGTGGTCGACCACGAAACGTAAATTGCGATGCCGCGCCACCGTCTCCAGGGCAGCCGGAATCTGCGGCTCCTTCAACAGCAGGTCATAGGCGAGCCCTGCTTCGGCGACAGCCGCCAGCCCGCGCTGGACATCGGCGCGCAAGAGCCAGTTCGGATCCGCCTCGTTGTGCACGAGGTGACGGATGCCGACCAGGTAACGGCCATCTGGCCGCGCCTTCAGCTCGGACAGCGTGGCCGCCACCTCGGGATCGGCGAGGTCCACCCATCCCACGACGCCAGCGACGAAATCGGTCCGGCTGGCCGTCTCAAGGAATGCGCGTGTCTCGTCGAGCGAATGCCATGTCTGGACCAGGATGGTCCTGTCCACGCCGGCTGCGGCAAGCGCCGGTCTGAGGTCGTCGGGCTCAAACACGCGACGTATGGCGGCGTAGTCCTCCGTCATCCAGCCGCAGGATCCATCCGCCGGATCCCAGAAATGCTGATGCCCATCGATGATCAGTTGCTTACCAGCAACCAGGGGCCGACCGGCTGTCATGGCGCTCACCAGCGCTGGTGGACGGAGGCCTTGATGCGCCGCTCATAGATGTCGGCGATGCGCTCCATCAATTGCGGCGACAACGCCGGCAGGTCGGACGCGGCGGCGTTCTCTTGCGCCTGCCTGACCGACTTGGCGCCCGGAATGGTGACCGTCACCGCCGGGTTCATCAGGATCCAGCGCAGCGCCCATTGCGCCATGGTGGCGCCTGGCGGCAGCAGCGCCCGCAATTCCTCGACCGCTTGCAGGCCTTCCTCGTAATTCACGCCGGCGAATGTCTCGCCGACGTCGAAGGCCTCGCCCTGCCGGTTGTAGCTGCGGTGGTCCTTGGCGCTGAAGCTGGAATCGCTCTTGAACTTGCCGGACAGGAGCCCGCTGGCCAGCGGCACCCTGACGATGATGGCAACGTCCTTCTGGCGCGCCATGTCGAAGAACAGTTCCGCGGGCCGCTGCCGGAAAATGTTGTAGATGATCTGGACGCTGACGACGCCGGGATATTGCAGCGCCTTGATGCCTTCCTCGACCTTCTCGACGCTGACGCCGTAGTGACGGATCTTGCCTTCCTCGACCAGCTTCTCCAGCGCATCGAAGGTCTCGGGCTGATAGAAGACTTCTGTCATCGGACAATGAAGCTGCACCAGGTCCAGCACGTCGACCTCAAGATAGCGCAGGCTGCGCTCGACGAAGCTGGTCAGGTTCTGGCGATTGTAGCCTGCGGCGACATGCGGGTTCAGCCGCTTGCCGGCCTTGGTGGCGACCATCGGCCTCGCGCCGCCCCGCCCCTTCAGCGTCTTGGCGATCAGCTTTTCCGCCCGGCCGTCGCCATAGACATCGGCCGTGTCGATCATCGTCACGCCTGAATCGAGCGCCGCATTAAGCGCCGCGATGGCGTCCTTCTCCTCGACGTCGCCCCAATCGGCCCCGATCGCCCAACTGCCGAAGCCGATTTCCGACACTTGCCAGCCGGTGCGGCCAAATCGCCTTTGATGCATAGAAACCACTCCTCAAAGACCACGTCCTCTTGACGGGTCATGCCCGCAGGAATATCAGATCGAATGGTTGTATGACAACCCTGTAAGCATGCAAAAGGTGATGACGGAAATGCTGGTTTTGGATCTACCGGCAGGCTGGAGGACGACGGAATGTTCCTGGCATGGGCGCATAATGCCAATCACGGCCGGCCGCACTTTGAAAGTCGCGTCGTAGCTGCCTCTCGCGGTGCGCCATGCGCCGCTCGGGCGCCCTCGCCCGATCTATTTCAGATGTGCGGTTCCGTCTCGGAGCTGCTCGAAGCGCTTGTAGGAACGGGAAAGATGCAGCCGCATCGCGCGCTGCGCCGCCTTGGCGTCTTGCGCCGCGATGGCATCATGGATCGCCCGGTGCTCGCGCCGCGTCCGCTCGAAATGCCGCTCGCGCTCGTCGGACTCCATCTGGTCGAATTGCGTCCATTGGCGCGGGATCATCGCAGTGCCGAACGTGTCGAAGAGCCGGCTGAAGTAGGCGTTGTGCGAGGCGAGCGAAATCGCCCGATGGAAAGCCGCATCCTCGGTCGCGGCGAGACCCGTTTCGGCGATCGCCCGGTCGATTGCGTCGAGCTGCTTAGCCATAAGCCCAAGGTCCTTGGCGGTCCGGCGCGTGGCCGCCAGCGCCGCCGCCTCCGCCTCGACGCCCCTGCGCAGCTCCAGCACCGCCAGGATCTCGTCGATCGATTCGACATCCGTCGGCACGATCGAAAAGGTTTTCGGCGGGGGCTCCTGGGCCACAAAGGCGCCGAGGCCCTGCCGTGTCGTGATCAGCCCCCGTGCGCGCAACGAGGCCAGCGCTTCGCGAACCACCGTCCGGCTCACACCCGTCGCATTGACGATCTCCTGCTCGGTGGGAAGCCGCTGGCCAGGGGCCAGATCGCCGGCCTCGATCTGCGCGGCAAATTTCTCCACCAGTTCGCCCCTGAGATTGGGGGACTGGCGAATGGCGCCGAACATTGCTCCCTGGCGATCCGTCATCGGAAAACCGGCCTCTTAAATCGATTCTCAGGCCAAGGATCGCACCGCTTGGTTGCAACGGCAATCTTTCGTTTCCAATGCATGCCCCCCGGAAGTGCACAGCGGTTCCCGGACAACGACATGCATCAAAACAGAAATTCCAACAGCACTGGAAGACCAACATGAAGCAGCAAATCGGCTTTATTGGCCTGGGCGCAATGGGCTCGGGCATGGCGGCCAACCTTCTGGCCAAGGGTTGGCCGCTGACCGTCTGGGTGCACCGCAACCAGGAGGCGGCGCTGAAGCTTGTCAGCGCCGGGGCCCGCCAGGCGGCAACGCCGCGCGCGCTCGCCGAGGGCTGCAACATCGTTCTCCTTTGCGTCACCGGCTCGCCGCAGGTGGAAGCGCTCGTGAAGGGACCGGAGGGGCTTGCGGCTGCCGACAAACCGCTGCTCATCATTGACTGCTCGACCTCCAACCCGTCCTCGACGATCGCGCTCGCCGCAGAGCTTGCGGCGCAAGGCGTGACGCTGATCGACGCGCCGCTGGCGCGCACGCCCAAGGAAGCCGCCGAAGGCAAGCTCGACGTCATGGTAGGCGGCGCGGCGGAAGCGATCGCCCGCGCGCGGCCGGTGCTCGAAGCCTTCGCCGCGCGAATTATCCACACCGGCCCGACCGGCAGCGGCCACACCATGAAGCTGCTCAACAATTTCGTCTCTATGGGTTATTCGGCGATCTATTCCGAAGCGCTGACGCTGGGAGCAAAGGCCGGGCTGACGCCGCAGGTCTTCAACAGCGTGATTTCCGGCAGCCGCATGGATTGCGGCTTCTACCAGGCCTTCTTCGACTTCGTGCTGAACCGCAACGAGAACGCCCAGCGCTTCGCCATCGCCAATGCGCTGAAGGACATGACCTATCTTGCCTCCTTCGCCCAGGCCGCCGGCATCGCCAACCCGGTCGGCGCCGTGGTCCGCAACGGTTTTGCCACGGCGGTCGCTACGGGGCACGGAGAAAAATTCGTGCCGGCGCTGTCGGATATTGTTGCTGAGCTCAACGGCGTTTCATTGATTGAGGCTGCGGCCGAGTGAGGGAGGTGGCTGCGCGGCCCTACCCCGCCGCCCGCCCGCGCACGGCCTTTCGCAACCTCGAATGCCGTGTCGGCGACGCGGCCTCAGCGTCGCCGCCTGGCAGTCCGACGCGTGAGGCCGCCCCCGCGAGATGCCGCGTCATGGCGGCGCTCGCGCCCTTCGCGTCGCCGGCCTTGATCGCCGCCAGAATTCGTTCGTGCTCGCCCAGGGTCGTGCGCGCCATGTCGTCGGACTTCTGCTGATTACCGGCGGCAAGGATGCTCTCACGCACCCGTTCCGAGACGAAGACGAGGAACTGGCCCATATAGGGGTTCTGGGTCGCCTCGGCGACGGCGCGGTGGAAACCGAGATCGTTCTTCAGCCAGGCGACGCTGCCATAAGGCGCGGCGCGCATCCCATCGAGCGCCTGTTCCATCGCCTCGATGTCGGCGTCGGAGCGGCGGGTCGCGGCCAGCGCGGCGATCTGCACTTCCAGCATGCCGCGCAGCTCGAAAAGATTGCGAAAGGAATCCGCCCGCTGCAAGGTCTCATAGTCGATCGTCAGCACCGTGGCGTTGGTCGCGTCGGCGACGAAGGCACCCCTGCCCTGCTGCGACCAGATGCGGCCTTCGGAGCGCAGCCTTGCGATCGCCTCGCGCACCACGTTGCGGCTGACCCCGAACGTGGTCGCCAGTGCCTGTTCGGTCGGCAGCTGATCGCCGGGTTTGAGGCGTCCTTGCGCGATCTCGCGCGAGATGGAACTCGCCACGAGCGTGGAGAGGTGCGGACCGCGATTGACCTTGTCGAGCTTCAGCGTCATCGCTCACCTATAGTCGAGCGCGGATGCGGACGCCAGAATGCGGCCGTTGCTCAATATATGGCGCGGATCGAAAGCATCCTTGATGCCTGCGGCGAGATCGAGCGTCACCGGATCGATGCGGTCGAGGAAGGCCCGCTGCTTGACCCGGCCGATGCCGTGCTCGGCGCTGATCGAGCCGCCATAGCGGTCGACGACGGCGAAAATCTCCGCTTCCGCCTCCTCGAACAGATGCTCGATCGCCTCGGCCCCCATGCCCTCCGGCGGCACGACGTTGAGATGGATGTTGCCGTCGCCGACATGGCCGTAGGTGACGGGCAGCGCGTCGGGTCTCGCCCGTCCAAGTTCGGTGAGCGCGTCGGCGACAAAATCGGCAAGCTTGGAGATCGGCACTGCGACATCGGTGCGCAGATAGCGGCCGCCGCGGCCCTGCCGCTCGACCATGATCTCGCGGTAAAGCCACAGGCGCTCGGCCTGCGCCCGGGTCGATGCCACAATGCCGTCCTCGACAAGATCCTCGACGCCGGCGAGAAAACTCAAAAGCATATCCTTGAGGTCGATAAGCCCACCGGACGAAACCTCGATCAGCACATAGGCGGGATAAGGCTTGCCGAGCGGATCGGGGAAATCCTTGCCCTCGCGCATGGTGATCTCGATACCGCCGCGCAGGATCAACTCGAAGGCGGTTAGCAAGTCGCTACAACCGCGCCGCGCCCGCGCATAGAGCGCCATTGCATCCTCGACGGAGCGTAGGCCGACAAGCGCCGTTTCGATCTGCGTCGGCTTGGGGAAGAGTTTCAGCGCCGCCGCGGTGACGATGCCGAGCGTGCCTTCCGAGCCGATGAAGACCTGCTTCAAATCGTAGCCGCGATTGTCCTTGCGCAGCACCTTCAGCCCGTTCCAGATCCGGCCGTCGGCCAGCACGACTTCGAGGCCAAGCACCAGGTCGCGCGTCATGCCGTAGCGCAGCACGTTGAAGCCGCCGGCATTGGTGGCGACATTGCCGCCGATGCGGCAGCTGCCTTGCGCTCCGAAGGTGATCGGCAGGATGCAGTCGCTCTCCTCCGCCGCGCGCTTGGCGTCCTCGAGGATGCAGCCGGCCTCGACCACCATGGCGAAGTCGATCGGACTGATCGAGCGGATCCTGTTCATGCGCTCCAGCGAGACGACGACCTCATTGCCGTCAGCCGCCACCGCCGCGCCGACAAGGCCGGTCAGCCCGCCCTGCGGCACGACGGGGATGCGCTCGGCATGACAGTGCCGCATCAGCGCCGACATTTCTTCCACCGAGCTGGGCCGCGCCACCGCCAGCGGGCGGCCGACATGGTCGCCCGACCAGTCGCGGCTGTAGCGCGCCAGGTCTTGCGGTTCGGTCAGCAGCCCGCCATCAGACAGCACGCCGGCGAGGGCGGCGATCAGCGATGCGGAAATGGGCGGCACTGCATTCATGAATTGAACCTGGACCTTCCGGAAACGACTGGACAACCACTAATCTTGTCGTGTTATCATACAACCCTGATTGAGAACATCAAGCGATAGCATGCTTCTTCCCGAAGCCGCTTGATGTGGATGGTCAGACCGGCAAATCACTGAATTCGGAGGACTTTCCCAATGAGCGACGCCCCCGGCTTTCGCTATATGCACACCATGATCAGGGTGCTCGACCTCGACAAGTCGATCGCCTTCTACACCGAGGTGCTCGGCATGACCTTGCTGCGCCGCGACGATTATCCCGGCGGCAAGTTCACCAATGCCTTTGTCGGCTATGGACCCGAGGACAAGGAAGCCGTCGTTGAGCTGACGCTGAACTGGGGCCGCGAGGAACCCTATGAGATCGGCACCGGCTTTGGCCATCTGGCGCTCGGCGTCAACGATATCTACGCCGTCTGCGCCGAGCTCGAGAGGCGCGGTGCCAAGATCCCGCGCAAGCCCGGACCGATGCAGCACGGCACCACTCACATCGCCTTCGTCGAGGATCCCGACGGCTACAAGATCGAGCTGATCGGCCTGGACACGATGCAGTAAATTCAGCCCGGACCGCACCGGCTCATTGCCGATGCGGTCCCACTGCGTCCGCGTTTGCTTGGGAGGCGGTGCGGATCGGTTCGTCACTTGATGACCGCGATCTTGCTGCGGTCGATGGTTATGGCGACGGCGGCGATCAGCACCGCGCCGAACACCATGTTTTCCAGGAAGATGTTGACGCCGACGAAGGTCATGCCGATGCGCACGATCGAGATGATCAGCGCGCCGACCGCGGTGCGCGCCACGCCGCCCAACCCGCCGGTGATGGCCGTGCCGCCGACGATGACGGCGGCGATGGCGGGGAGCAGCAGCTGGTTGGCGAGCACCGGCGAGCCGCTGGACAGCCTGGCCGCCAGCACGACGCCGGCGATGGCCGCCAGAATGCCCGATGCGGCAAAGGCGATGATCTTGGTGCGGTCGACATTAATGCCGGCCGCCCACGCCGCCGGTTCGCCGGCCCCGACCGCGATCGCCTGGCGGCCGAAGCGGGTGTAACGCAGCGCGAGGAAGCTGACGATGCCGATCAGGGCCGAAATCAGCACCACCATCGGCAGGCCGAAAATCGTAGCGTTGATCCACGCCGTCTTTTCACGCCCGGCTTCCTCGATGGTGATGGCGCGGCCGTTGGAGACCCAGAGCGCCAGGCCCGTGACCACGCCGCCGGTAGCCAATGTCGCCACGAAGGACGGCACGCGCAGCTTGACATGTACGATGCCGCTCAGCAGCCCGAAGGCGAGGCCAGACAGGATCGCCACCGGGAACGCGGCGAAGCCGAGCGAGGGCAACAATTGCGCCAGCATCACACTCGCCAGCGAGGCGACCGCCTGGATCGACAGGTCGATGCCGCCGAGCAGGATGGCGAAGGTGACGCCGGTCGCCAGCATAAACAGCACGGCGGTGTTGGCAAAGAGCAGCGCCAGCGTCTCGCCGGTCAGGAAGCCGGGCGCGGCGATCTCGATGATCAGCAAAAGGGCGACAAGCAGCACCAGCGGGATGGCGCCTTGCGTCCACTTGCCCTCGAAGACCTGCTTGATGGGAAAACCTTCATTCATCGGCTTACACCATCGCTCGTAGCAACTCGACCTGATCCGGCTTGTTGCCGGGGCTGGCATCGAAGCGCGCGGTGATCTCGCCGTCGCGCATCACCAGAACCTGGTGCGACAGGCCGATCGTCTCCTCCAGCGTGTCGGAGATCAGAAGGATCGCCACGCCTTGGTCCGAGAGGTCGCGCACCAGCTCGTAAACCTCTTCCTTGGCGCCGACATCAAGCCCGCGCGTCGGGTGGTCGAGCACCAGGATGCGCGAGCCCGCCGTCATCCAGCGCGCCAGCACCACCTTCTGCTGGTTGCCGCCACTGAGCTTGCGGCAGGCGGCGTCCGGTCCTGGCGCCTTGATGCTGAGCCGCTTGATCCAGTCAGCGGCAAGCCGCCGCTCCTTGCCGTAATCGATGGCCCCGTTGCGCATGACGCTCGAGAGATCCGCCAGCGAAATGTTCTCGGCGATCGACAGAAACATCACCAGGCCTTCCAGCCTGCGCTCGCGCGGCACATAGCCGATGCCCTTGCGCACTGCCGGCTCTGGCGAGCTGAAGCGAACCGTCTCGCCGGCGATCTTCATCTCGCCCGCATCATGTGGCAGGAAGCCGCCGACCGTACGGGTAACCTCCTCGCGTCCGGAGCCGACGACGCCGGCGATGCCGACGATCTCTCCGGCGCGGATCGAAAGGTCGACACCATGATAGAAGCCGCTGGCGCCCAGGCCCCTGGCCTCGACCATGATCTTATCGCCCGGCGGCTGCTGACGGGCCTCGCGATAATATTCGGCCTGCAGCCCGCGCCCGACCATGATCTCGTGCAGCTCCGGCGCGGTGACTTCCGCGGCGCGGTGTTCGGCCACGACCGCGCCGTCCTTCATCGTGTAGACGCGGTCGGAAATCGCCAGCACTTCGTCGAGGCGATGCGACACGAAGACGAAGCTGGCGCGGGATTTGAGCGAGCGCACCCGCGCGAACAGAACCTCGATATCGGCGGCGTTGAGCACCGAGGTCGGCTCGTCGAGCAAGATGAGCAGCGGACGCTCGACCATCTCCTCCAGCGTCAGCGCCTTGGCGAGCTCGACCATCTGGCGCGCGGCGAAGGTCAGTTCGGAGGTGCGCGCGGTGACGTCGATGTCGACGCCGATCTTGGCCAGTTGCCGGCGCGCCGCAGCATTCATGGCGCGCCAGTTGACAAGACCGAAGCGGGTGAAGCGGTCTTCTTCGCCGAGATAGATGTTTTCGGCGACGGTCAGGTTGAGCACCAGCGATTGTTCCTGGAACACCATGCCGATGCCGTTCCTGGCCGCGTCACGGGCGTTGCGCAGCTTGAGCTGTTCGCCGTCGAGGGTGATCGTACCGCCATCCGGCCGATAGCCGCCGGCCAGCAGGCGCATCAGCGTCGACTTGCCGGCGCCGTTCTCGCCGATCAGTCCGACCACCTCGTTCGGCCGCACTTCTATGGAGACGTCGCGCAACGCCTGGACGCCGGGGAAATTCTTGATGATGCCGGTTACCTGCAGCATGGCGCTTACTTCACGATCTTCAGGCGAACGCGGTCGAGCGACAGCGCCACCGCCGCGATGATCATCAGGCCCTGCACCGTCTGCTGGATGTAAGGCGAGATGCCGAGCAGGATCATGCCATTGGCCAAAACGGTGACGATCAGCACACCGATCAGCGTATTGACGACGCCACCCTCGCCCCCGGTCAGCGCCGTGCCGCCGACGACCACCGCGGTGACCGCGGCAAACAGCCTGCCGTCGCCGATGACGGCATGTGACTGACCGAGCTGCGCCGCGGCAAGCACACCGGCAATGCCGAAGAAGAAGCCGGCCAGCGCGAACGCCGCTATGCGCACGCGCGTGACGTTGACGCCGGAGAGCCTGGTCACGTCCTCGTCGCCGCCGATCGCCAATATGTGGCGGCCAAGCCTGGTGTAATACTGGATGACCGCTGCAAGCGCGAACGCGCCGAGCGCGACCCAGACCGCCAGCGGCAGGCCGAGGAAACGGTGCAAGGCGAGATTGCGGATCGAGGCGTCGTTCAGTCGTATGGCCGAGCCGCCCAGCATATAGACCGACAGGCCCAGTCCGATGAACCACATGCCGAGCGTCGCCATGAAGGACGGGATACGCAGCATCGTCTGGACGAGACCGCTGATGAGGCCCATGACCGTGCCGGCGGCGATCGCCGCCAGCACCGCCCACCAACCATAATCGTTGCCGTTGCTGTCATTGGCGGCGAGCAGCACCACCACCATCGCCGCCACAGACAGGGTACCCTCGACCGAAAGGTCGATGCTGCCCATCACGATAATGAAGGTCAGCCCCATCGCCAGTGTCAGCGGTACGGCGGCGGAGTTCGCTAGCCGCACCAGATTGCGCAGCTCGATGAAATTGGGATTGGCGATGGTGATCAGAACGCACAGCACGACCAGCACCGCCAACGGCGCGAGCCTGCGCCAGCGCCTGCCGCCGAGCATAGTGGCGATGCGGCCGGGGAGGAATGTCATAAGCGTTGTCCGCTCGATGTCCGAAACGGACTTCAGGGGTTCTGTATCGATTGTCAACAAACCGCTTCCCGTCTGCTGGTGACAGGCGTCGTGGCCGCGGGCGCAAGACGCCGGCAAAAAGGGGCGGGCCGCTGCCAGGGAGAAGCCGGCCCGCCCCAAACGGGTCAGGCCCGGATCGCTCCGGTCACCCGGCCCCAGAGATCGTTCCAGTTGATCTCGGGCTTCGACTCGACATTGGTCTTGTAATATTCCTCAACATTGTCGTGCGAGATCAGCACCGCCTTGCCGTAGAATTCGCGGTGTTCCGGCGGCTCCTTGGCCGGGTCGAACTTGCCTATCTTGGCGTTGTAGCCGATAGCCAGCCCCATGCCGCCCTGCCAGAACGGATCCGAGGTGATCGTGCAGGCGAACTCGCCGGTGCGCACCGCGTCGACCGCCGTCTTGATGCCGTCGACACCGACGATCGGCACCTTGCCGGCGAGGTTTTCGGCGCGCAGCGCTTCGAGCGCACCGGAGCCCATGTCGTCATTGGCGGCCCAGATGCCCTTGATGTCGTCACCGAAACGGGTGAGCAGATTGCCCATCAGGTCGAAGGCCTCGGTGGATTTCCAGTTTGCGACCTGGAAGTCGAGCAGCTTGATGTCGGGGTTCGCGGCGAGCGCAGCATCGAGGCCCTTCTTGCGTTCAATCGCTGCTGTAGTCGAGATCAGGCCGCCGAGCGCGACGATGCCGCCCTTGCCGCCCATGGCCTTGAACAGAATCTCGGCGATGGTCTTGCCGCTGGCGATGCCGTCGAACTCGATATGCGAGACATAGTTCGGGTTGAAGTCCTTGGGGTGCAGGTCGGCAGGCTTGTTCCACTGCGTCACGACATAGGCGCCGGCCTTGGCGCATGCTTCGACGATCGGGCGCGCGTCGGGCGTGTCGTTGGGATCGGAGTTGAGCACCATGTTGCCGTTGGTCTTGGCCAGCATCGCTTTGATATCGGCGATGCCCTTCTCGCTGTTGCCTTCCGAGACCAGCGTGACGTGCTCCAGCCCGGCCCATTTGGCATAAGCCTCGGCGCCGGTCTTCCACACCGCGTGATAGGGATTGGACAACGAGCGGATCGACGTCACCAGCGTCGGCTTGTCGGCCGCGCGCAGCACATTCGGCATCGCCAGCGTCGCCGCCCCGGCGGCAGCGCCCAGCATCAGCGTCCGGCGGCTCACCCTGCCGGAAAAAACAAGACCATTGCTGTCCTTCATTTCGAACCTCCCGATTGAATTGTTTCCGCCCGGCTCGTGCGCAGGGAGCGCGGCCGGGTCCTCCGGAGACGGGCCGTCAAGTTCCTCTACTTGTACGACAACCCTTCAACACGGCAACCATACCCTTTCTCTTGACGTGGCACAAGCGACTTGAGATCGTCGCGCGTAAAAGCGCGAGGCCGGATTTGCCTCGGCAAGGGAGCGAGAATGGCGGACTATATCATCGTTGGCGGCGGCTCGGCCGGCTGCGTGCTTGCCGCGAGGCTGAGCGAGGATCCAGGCCTGTCCGTCGTCCTGCTCGAGGCCGGGCCGCCCGACACCGACCGATACATCCACATGCCGGTGGGCTTCTTCAAGATGACGTCCGGGCCGCTGATCTGGGGTTATGACGCGGCACCGGGCAAGGAGATCGACGGCCGCGTCATGGTCTACCCGCAGGCGCGCGTGCTCGGCGGCGGCTCCTCGATCAACGCCCAGGTGTTCACGCGCGGCTGCCCACAGGACTATGACGACTGGGCGGCCGACTTCGGCTGCGCGGGATGGAGCTACGCCGATGTGCTGCCATATTTCGTTCGGTCCGAGGGCAACGACACTTTTGCCGGTTCCCAGCACGGCATCGACGGACCGCTCGGCGTTTCCAGCGGCACGCCGCACCCGCTGACCAGGATCTTCGTCAAGGCGGCGCAGCAGGCTGGCCTACCCTTCCGCGCCGACTTCAATGCCGGCGAGCAGGAAGGCGCCGGCTTCTACCAGACGACGACGCGCAATGGCAGGCGCTCGAGCACCGCGGTCGCCTATCTGAAACCGGCGCTCGGCCGCGGGAACCTGACGCTGCGCACCGGCGCCACGGTCAGCCGCGTCGTCGTCGAGAAGGGTCGGGCCGTCGGCGTCGAGACCATCGCCAATGGTCGCGCCGAGTTGCTGCACGCCGAGCGCGAGGTGATCGTCACCGCCGGCGCCATCGGCTCGCCGAAACTCCTGATGCTGTCCGGCATCGGCCCTGCCGCGCATCTCGAAAAGCATGACATCAAAACTGTGCATGATCTCGCTGGGGTCGGCCAGAATCTACACGATCACATGGACGTGGACGTCGTCGCGGAACTCAATGGGCCGCACGGCATCGACCGCTACAAGAAGAAGCGTTGGCAGGCCGTCGCCGGCCTCGAATATGCGCTCTTCGGCAAAGGACCGGTTGCCTCCAACATCGTCGAAGCCGGCGGTTTCTGGTGGGGCGACCGCTCGGAAAAGACGCCAGATATCCAATTTCATTTCCTGCCCGGCGCCGGTGTCGAGGAAGGCATTGGCTCGGTCCCCGGCGGCAATGGCTGCACGTTGAACTCCTACCATGTGCGCCCGCATTCGCGCGGCAGCGTCACGTTGCGCTCGGCGGATCTGCGCGATGCGCCGGTTATCGACCCCAATCCCTTCGCCGAACGCTACGACCTCGAACGCGCCATCGACGGCATCGAGATCAGCCGCGAGATCCTCTCTCAGCCGGCCTTCGCCAAATACATCAGCCGCGAGCATTTGCCTGGAGCGGCGACAAAGGGCCGCGCGGCGCTCGAAGCCTTTGCCCGCCAGTATGGCCGCAGCGCCTACCATCCGGTCGGCACCTGCCGCATGGGCGGCGATGCCGACAGCGTCGTTGATCCGGAACTGCGCCTGCGCGGACTGCAAGGCTTACGCGTCTGCGACAGCTCGGTGATGCCACGCATCGTATCATCGAACACCAACGCAGCGGTGATTATGATGGCCGAGAAGGCGGCGGATATGATCACCGGGAGGACACCAGCGGCATAGCTCACTCGAAGGGAGACAGTCCGGAAGGACAGGCTCCTTTAGTTTATCCTCCTGCCGCTCTCGGCGTCGAACAGATGTACCTTATGCATCATGATCTCCAGGTTCACCTCCTGATCCGGCTTGAAGGGCGGCCGGTCCCGGATCTCCGCCATCAGGTCGACGCCATCGGCGGTCAAGGTGATTTCCTGCGCTTCACCGGTCGGCTCGACAACCTGGACTCTCGCCTGTGCGTGGTTGCCTCCGACAGCGATGTGCTGAGGACGAATCCCGTAAACCACACCTTGCTTGTCCCCCACCCCTGCCACGTGAGGCAAGGGCAGGCGTAGGCCCTGCTCCGCAATGAATGCGCCACTCTGGATGCGGCCGTTGATGAGATTCATTTCCGGCGAGCCGATAAAACCTGCGACGAACAGATTGGCCGGGTTCTCGTAGAGTTCGGAAGGGGTGCCGATCTGTTCGATGCGGCCCTTGTTCAACACCACGATGCGGTCGGCGAGCGTCATTGCTTCTGTCTGATCATGCGTGACGTAGATGCTGGTTCGTCCCAGCCGTTGGTGCAGCTTCTTGATCTCGGCACGCATCTTCACGCGCAGCTTGGCATCGAGATTGCTGAGCGGCTCATCGAACAAGAAGGCCGCAGGGTCGCGGACGATGGCGCGGCCCATGGCGACACGCTGGCGCTGGCCGCCGGACAGTTGACGCGGCATGCGCCCGAGCAGGTCCTGCAGACCGAGGATCTCGGCCGCGGCCTTCACTCTGGAAACGATCTCTTCCCGGGGAACCTTGGCCAGCCGCAGCGCGAAGCTCATATTGTCGGCCACGCTCATATGCGGATAGAGGGCATAGCTTTGGAACACCATGGCTATGTCGCGCGACTTGGCCGGCATCTCGTCGACGACGCGTCCGCCGATGCGGATCTCGCCAGTCGTATGCTCTTCGAGCCCCGCGATGATGCGCAGCAACGTCGACTTGCCGCAGCCCGACGGACCGACCAGGACCACGAACTCGCCGCTGGCGATCTCGATGTTGACGTCGCGCAGAACTTCCACCGCCCCGAAGCTCTTGCCGAGCTGTTCTATCTGGATTGCAGACACCTATTCTTCTCCCGTACCGGCACGGCTCATTTTCGTTGAGCCTGCCGCCATGCGCGGTATTCAGCCTCGCCCTCGGGGCTCAACGGGTAGTATTTCCGCAGGTCTCCTCCTTGCGCGAGCCGCAAGCGCGAAAACTCTTCCCACTCGATATGCGCGCCGGCGAGTTCGACCAGTTTGGGGGCAAGGCCGACCGGCACGACAACCACGCCATCGTCGTCGGCGACGATGATATCGCCCGGGATGACCAGCACGTTCGAGCAGGCGATCGGAACGTTGACGGCGAAGGGAACGATGTTGGTCTGGGCATGGAAATTCGGCGTGACGCCTCGCACCCAGATGCCGATGTCGAGCGCCGCCGCCTGGGCGGAATCGCGAATACAGCCGTCGATAACGACGCCGGCGCCGCCACGCCCGGCGAAATAGGTCAGCATCATCTCGCCGAAGATACCGCTGCCTAGATCGCCACGGGCATCGACCACCACCATGTCGCCGGGCTGAGTGGGATAAAGCACGTGCCGGTGCAGTTGCCGCTCCGGCTCCTCGTATTCCGTCTCGTTGTACAGATCCTCGCGCTTCGGCATGCACTGGAGGGTCAGGGCCGGCCCCGCCGCTGTGCTGCCGAGCCTCAGCGGACGCGGCCCACGGATTTGCGGATCGCGAATGCCCATCTTGTGGTAAAGCTCGCTGGCCAGTGTCGCCGAACCGATCGCCGCCAGCGCGTCGACCAGTTCTCGTGACGGCCGGGGAATGTCCGGTATCGCCGGTATCTGGTCAGCTTCCATTCCGTTTCCTCCAATGTGCGGCGAGGTGCGAACCCTCGCTAATCGTCACTCAGTTGCATTCAACCTTAGTCGAAGCCGTTCAGCCGCGAACCGCGCCGGTCGTGAGCCCCTTGACCAGCAGCCCCTGGGCAAACCAGACGAACACCAAAGTCGGGATGACCATGAGCACGCCGGCAGCCGACATGGCGCCCCAGTCGATGCCGAACTGCGAGACGAAATTGGTGAGACCGACCGGCAGCGTCTGCGCGGCCTTGCTCGAGGTCAGCGTTAGCGCGAGCAGCAGGTCGTTCCAGGTGAAGAGGAAGGTGATGACAGCGCTGGCGCCGATGCCCGGCGCAATCAGAGGCGCGACGATCTGGACCAGCGTGCGCACGGTGCCGGCGCCATCCGACTGGGCAGCCTCCTCGATCTCTTTCGGCACATCCTGGATGAAGCCCAGAAGCAGCCAAATGGCAACCGGCAGCTTGGCGGCCGTATGGCTGAGGATCAGCGCCCAGACAGTGTCGAGCAGGCCCATGGCGGCGAACACGGCGAAGAGCGGGATGGCAAGCGCGATGACCGGGATCATGCGCATGATCAAAAGCAGCCCGAAGATCAGCATGGCGCCCGGCATCCTGAAGCGCGACAGCGCATAGGCGCAGGGGATGGCCAGCAGATGGACAAGGATGACCGTCGCCACCGAGACGATGACGGTGTTCCAGACATAGCCCATCGTGTCGTACTGGGCGAAGACCGCGACATACTGTGTCAGCGTCGCTGTCTCGGGGATGATGTGCACCGGAACCGAGAAGATATCGGCCGAGCTTCGGATCGAGGTCAGGAACAGCCACACCAGCGGAAAGACGGTGAGCGCGACTGTGACGACTAGCGCCAAATACTGACCGGCGATTCCCGCCGTGAACCGGCGGCGCCGGCGCTTTGGCATGGAACGTGCGCTGACGATGACGGCTTCGCTCATATCGCCCTCCGTTTCGCAATCAGCCACGGCACTCCGTAGAGCAGGGCGAGCACGAACAGCGACATGCCCAGCGCGATGTAGGAGACCGCCGCCGCGTGTCCGAAATCCACCGCCTGAAACGCCAGCAGGTAGGAATAGACCGTGAGCAGATTGGTGGCGCCGCCCGGGCCGCCCTGCGTCATCAGCCAGACGACGTCGAAGGTGCGGAAGGTGTCGATGATGCGCAGCATCAGCGCGATCATGATGACCGGGCGCATCAGCGGCAGAACGATGTGCCAGAAGCGCTGCCACGGCGTCGCGCCATCCACCGTGGCTGCCTCGAGCGGCTCCTGCGGCAGGGATTGCAGGCCGGCAAGGAACAGAAGCACCATCAGTGGCGTGTTCTGCCAGACGTCGGCGACGATCACCGAGACGAGCGCCCAGGTCGGGTGGTTGAGCCACGGAATGTCAGGCAGGTTGAACATGCGCAGCAGCGCGTCGACCAAGCCGTATTGGGTGTTGAACAGCCATCGGATGTTCAGGCCGACGACGGCGGGCGCAATCATCGGGGGAACCAAAAGCAACGTGCGTGCAAGCCGCATGCCGCGCAATTTGCCGTTGACCAGCACGGCGATCGCCATGCCAGCCACCACTTCGATCGTGATGGAAACGACGCTGAAAATGGTCTGGTTTCGCAGCGCCTGGTTGAACTGGCGGCCAAAGAGCTCGTCGGTGTAGTTTCCCGTTCCGATGAATGGCGCCGACCCGCTCAGATCCCAGCGGAAGAAGCTCATGACGAAGGAGTATCCGAGCGGATAGATCAGGATGGCCAGCATCACGAGAAGCGCCGGGCTGGCCAGGAGGTAACCTCTCTGCCAGGTGTAGGGCAGCGGCGAACGTCGCCGGCGCCCTGGCGCCCGGTGCTGTGCGACGGCCGCCATTCTCAGTCGTAAGCTCCGGCCCGGCGCATGATCTCTTCCGCCTCCTTCGCCGCCTGATTGAGCGAGTCGGCGGGCGAAACCTGATCTGACAGGGCTTGCTCGATGGCCGAGAACATCAAGGTGCAGACCTTCGAGAAGCCGGCGAGCTTGGGCCATTCCTTACCGTTCGCGATCGTCGTCTCGAGTTGCTGCAGCCAAGTGGCCTGCGGGCCCTTGGCCGCAGCGATCACTTCCTTGGCCAGACTCTGGCTGCTCGGGAAGTTGGTGAACTGGTCGAACTGGAGCCGCTGGGCGTCGGTACTGACCGTGTATTTGATTAACTCGACGGCGGGTTCCTTGCGTCCGGATTGGCCGTTCAGCGCCATGGCATGCGAGATGGCGCATGAGATCGCCTCCTTGTCCCGCACATAGGGCGCCGTCGACCATTTACCGACGACGCGCGAGGTTTCCGGATTAGACAGGGTGGCGAAGGCGCCCGGCCAATCGAAAGTGGCATAGACCGTGCCGGACGAGAATTCCGTCGAGTTCTCGTTCCATTGATAGCCAACGGCGTCGGGCGGCACGATTTTGTGCTTCTGGATCAGATCGCGATAGAAGGTGAGCGCCTTGATGCCGGCTTCGGAATTGAACGCCGGCTTGTTGGCCTGGTCGACCCAGTCACCGCCTGCCTGCCAAAGCAGGTCGCTGAAGGTGCGCTGGGCGGGGTCCCCCTGCCCCGGCACGACAAGGCGATAGTGCCCGTTGCCAGTGAGTTTTAGCCCGACATCGACGAGTTCTTCCCAGGTTCCGGCCGGCTTCAGGCCCTTCTCTTGGTAGATGTCGCTGCGGTAATACTGAACGCGCGCATCCATGTTGCGCGGAATCGCCGCCAGATTTCCGGTCTTGGGATCGCGCAGGTATTTAACCGCGACGGGATAGAAATCTGCCAGCTCGGAGTCGCTGAAATAGCTGTTCAGCGGCGCGAAATGGTTGAAGTAGGAATCGATCTGCGCGGTGTGGGTGCTGTAGACATCGTACTGGCTCGACCGTGCCGCGCTCAACGTGACCACCTTCGCCGTCAGGGGCGTGAATTCCAGGAGGTCGTAGCGAACCTTGATGCCGGTCTTGGCGGTGAAGTCCTGGACGATCTTCTCCCAATATTTGGGATAGAGCGGGCCGCCCGTGATCAGCAATGCGGTGATCTCTTTAGCGTCTGCCCTGGCAACCCACGGCGCCGCAAGCGAGCCGGCCGTCACCGCCGCGCTCGCGGCAAGGAATTTGCGTCTCGATAAGGTTCCGGACATCACAATCTCCTCCTGGTTTGATGGATCGGTCCGTCCAGGGACGGCCGACGACTTTCGCCCTCGACAGTCCGCCGGCGTGCTCCTCCCGCGGCGAGACTGCCTGTATGGGTTCCCGGACGACGCTTGCGAGCCTCCGGGCGATCGGGCACTTGCGCTCCAACACGCCTCAGTTGGTAAGGCGTATCGATCTTGATCTCGGACGGCGGCAAGAGGGCACGGCGACTGGACACCGCTCGATCCCTTTCCGCAGGCCGTGTTATAGGCTAGTGAGCGTTTTTATGAGATAAGTTGACTGCATATCTAGCTATCAGCCTATAAGCTTATCAGACAAGTGGATGTTAGTGATGGATACCGTCGAGGTCAAGCTTCAAACTTTGCCCAAGCAGGTAGCTGGTGTGCTGGCGCGACGCATCGCCGCCAGCGGTGTCGCCGGCGCCCAGGGGCCCTCGGAACAGCAGATCCTTCAGGAGTTCGGGGTCTCGCGCGCGGTCGCGCGAGAGGCGCTGAAGATCCTGGCGTCGCTCGATATGATCGAGATCGCGCAGGGCCGGCGCGTGGTGCTGCGTCCAGCCGAGGAGTGGGACTATCTCAGCCCATTGCTCATCGACTGGCTGCCGCACGAGCAGATGCGCGAGATCCTGGCCGAAGCGCACGCTACGCGGATCATCATCGAACCGTCCATCGCCGCCATCGCGGCCAAGCATATGACCAAGGAAAACCTCGAGCGTCTTGGCACCTTGCTGGCGGCGATGTCGGCCAGCGAGGACAATCCGGATGCCTATCTGAAGCTCGATCTGGATTTCCACATGGAGATTTGCCGCGCGGCGCAGAACAGGATTCTCGACCGTTTCATGTATTCGTCCCGATGGTGGCAGATGGCAAGCAGGCGCATCAGCAATCAGATGCCCCATGCGCTTCCCTCCGCGACCGAAATGCACAGGGCAATCTACGAGGCGCTCGTGGCGCGCGATGAAAAGCGAGCCGAAGAAGCGATGCGCCGGCACCTCAAGAAAACCACAGCGGTCGGCTTGCCTCGGTGAAGAAGCAGCGCAGCCAGCATTTGCGCTGGCCGCGCCGCAGCGTGCCGGGAGGACACGGCGTTGAATTGAGAGGCGGCCCTAGGCCCTCTTCGCTTGTTGTTCCTGGCGCTGGCGTGCGCGGAAACCGAACATGTCGCCCTTGTCCTTGATTTCCGCCCAGATCGGGGCCGTGATCCTGTCGATGGCGGCAATGTCCGCGTCGGGAATCGTCCAGCCGGCGCTCTCGACGTTTTCCTCCAGCTCCTTGACGGTGCGGGCGCCGACCAGCGGCGAGCTGACGCCCGGCCTGCTGGTGAGCCACTGGATCGCAAGCTGCGGAACCGTCTTGCCGTAGCGCGCCGCGATCGGCTTGAGGAGGTCGACGGCATTCACCGCCCGCTCATAGGTGCCCGGCTGGAACAGCACCGTTGTGCGCCGCTCATCGCCCTCGACGAATTTCGTGCCCGGTGACAGCGTGCCGGTGAGCAGTCCCTGAGCCAGGCCGCTGTATGGCATGACGCCGATATTGTGCTTGCGGCAATAAGGCAGCGTTTCGGCCTCAACCTCGCGCCAGAGCATGTTGTAGGGCGGCTGCAGCACGTCGATGACGCCATGCTGGCGGGCGCTGTCCATGTCGGCGGTGCTGAAATTCGAGACGCCGACCGCCTTGATCCGTCCTGACGCGCGCAGCCGCTCCATCATCTCCATGGTCGGGCCGATCGGAAACTCCGAGTTCGGCCAGTGGACGAAATAGACGTCGACATAATCTGTCTGCATGCGCTTCAGCGAACCGTCGAGCGCCGCCTCTATCGCGGCGGGTTCCAGATGATTGGGCGCGACCTTGGTCGCGATGACGGCCTTGTCGCGGCGGCCGGCCAGTGCCTCGCCGACGACTTCCTCGGCATGGCCGTGTCCATAGGCCTCGGCCGTATCGATTAGCGTGATGCCAAGCTCCAGCGCGCGTCGGATCACCCGGATCGATTCCTTATCGTCGGCCGCGCCCCAAAACGCGCCCGACATGCCCCAAGTCCCAAGTCCGATTTCCGATACCTTGACCGGCGACGATCCCAGCTGTCGCTGTTGCATCCTGTTCCTCCCGATTGGCGGCATATATGGGCCACGGCCCTGCCGTTACCCAATTTATACGCTTATATACTCGTCTAACAAGTTCATTCTCCGGGAATCGCAATTCGTTGCCAAAAAACCGCAAATTCCCAAATAATTCAAGGTAAGGCGGGAGGCTCTGAAGCCGGCTGACGCAAAATCTCTCAAAGGGGGTTTACGCCTCATTCGGCAATCTTGTATGCTTATTAGACAAGTTGGCATTTAGCCAGAATTGTGTGCTGTAAAGTGCGACGCCATTACGGGGAGAAGGATCCGATGAAGATCGTGGATATCAAGACAGCGGTCGTCGCCTATCACGGCAAGGCGACGCTGATCCGGATCGATACGGACGCCGGTATCTCCGGTTATGGCGAAGCCAACCCCGATGCAGGTGCCGCCGCAATCGTGGGGCTGATTTCGGAACTGAAGTCGGAATTGATCGGCCAGGATCCGCGCAATGTCGAATATTGCTGGGACAAGATCCGCCGCGATCACGTGTTTTCCGGCGCGCAGGCCGGCGTCTTTCTCATCGCCCTCACCGGGCTCGAAATGGCGCTGTGGGACGTGGCGGCGAAAGCCGCCGGACAGCCGCTTTACCGCATGTTTGGCGGCAAGTTCCGCGACCGGATAAGGCTCTATGCCGATTGCGGCGACGGCGATGACGAATCGGGATCGCCGCAGGGCTGTGCGGCGCGCGCGCGCCGCATGGTTGAGGAGGGCTTCACCGCGCTCAAGTTCGACATCGACAATCTGCACCATCCAACGAAATTCGACCGGATGAACCACACCATCAACGGCGCGGAACTCCGCTTCATGGTGGAGCGTGTGGCGGCGGTGCGCGAAGCGGTCGGCCCCGACATCGATCTCTGCATCGATTTGCATGCGCGCTACGACGTGCTGAGCGCCAGCCGCATCGCCGCCGAGATGGAGCGCTTCAATCTTCTGTGGCTCGAAGAGCCGATCCCGGCGGAAAATGTCGAGGCTCTGAAGCAGATCAGAATGCGTACGAAAACGCCGATCTGCGTCGGTGAAAACCTCTATCTGCGCTGGGGCTTTCGCGAGCTGTTCCAGAATTACGGCGCCGACGTCGTCATGCCCGATGTGCCGAAATGCGGCGGCCTCGCCGAAAGCCGCAAGATCGCGAACCTCGCCGAGATGTACTACGTGCCCTTCGCGCCGCATCTTGTGTCGACGCCGCTGGGCACGATGGCGACATGCCATGTCTGCGCCAGCGTGCCGAACTTCCTGGTGCTGGAATGGCACGCGCTCGAGGAACGGGACGCGTGGGACAGCTATGTCCGCCTGCCGGACGGCGCAAGGTCCATCGTCGAGGACGGCCATATCGCGGTGTCCGACGTTCCCGGCATCGGCGTCGAGCTCGACATGGAGGGTGTGTGCAAGCACGCGGTTCCTGGCTTCGGCATTTTTGAGTAGCGGATGATCGGATGGAGACTCTTCTGGCCGGGCACTGCGCTGCTCGGCAAAAAGAGACCGTCAGGAGGAGGCCATGGGCAAGCGGATCGTTTTCACCGGCGGCAGCGGCAAGATC
This sequence comes from Mesorhizobium sp. B2-8-9, assembly GCF_006439475.1. Taxonomy (NCBI): domain Bacteria; kingdom Pseudomonadati; phylum Pseudomonadota; class Alphaproteobacteria; order Hyphomicrobiales; family Phyllobacteriaceae; genus Mesorhizobium; species Mesorhizobium sp. B2-8-9. The sequence goes on from NZ_VFTQ01000002.1 coordinate 247,654, forward strand.
GGCCGCCACGTCATACCTTATCTGCTGAAACGCGGGCATCAGGTCCTCAACCTCGATCTGACGCCGCTCGATCTGCCGGGTGTCGACACCGTCATCACCGACCTTGCGGACACCGGCGAAACCTACAATGCGCTGACGCTGCATTTCGGGTTCAGCGAGTATTTCGGCGGCAAGGGCCGCCGCCCGGTCGACGCCGTCGTCCATTTCGCGGCGCTGCCGCGGATATTCCTGCGGCCGGACAACGCCATGTTCGCCGCCAATGTGCAGTCGACCTACAACGTGATCGAAGCCGCCACCAAGCTCGGTATCCGCAAGATCGTCACGGCTTCCAGCGAAACGGTCTATGGCGTCTGCTTTGCCGAAGGCGAACGCGACTTCTCATCGTTTCCGGTGGATGAGGACTACGACGTCGATCCGACCGACAGCTACGGCCTCTCCAAACTGCTCGGCGAAAAAATCGCACGGTCTTTCGCCTCCCGCACGGGAGCCGACATTTATGCCCTGCGGATCGGTGGCGTCGTCGAGCCGAAGGACTATGCCCGCTTTCCGGAATTCCTGGCCGATCCCTCGAAGCGGCGGCGCGACGCCTGGACCTATATGGACGTGCGCGATCTCGGTCAGATCGTCGACCTGTGCGTCGAGAGGGACGGCTTGGGATTCCAGATATTCAACGCCGTCAACGACACCATCGTGTCTGAATTGCCGACGGCGGAGTTTCTCAGGAAGCATGTGCCCAACATACCGGTCACCCGCGCCATGGACGCATTTGAGGGACCGATCTCCAACCGGAAGCTGCGCGACGTCCTTGGGTTCCGGCAAGAGTATGACTGGCGGACACAGTGACCCGATCGTGCCCCACGGGCAGCGGCGACCGGCTTGATAGAGCCACTATATCCGGCCGATCTCTGACCAGCTCGTTCCAGGCGTCAGGCCGGTGACAAGCCACCCAGGCCGAATGCCGCGCCGTATCACAATCGGCAGAGCGTCAACATGATTTCTCTTCCGAGCTTACTAGCGATGAAGGTACCTCTCACCTCGGGCAAGGTCCGTCCGCGCAGTCAGTTCTTGTCGAGATCGAGAGATTTACAGCGACTAACCTGTAGGGACGTTTCCACCCCCGGAAGTCAAAGGATAAGCTGCGGTCGGCGAGTGGTCCGCAAGCGGGCCGGCAGCTTAGGGCAGCGGAACCTTCAAGAACGGACATTATTCTCGCATCGTGATCTGGTTCAGAACCGATATCCGGCCGCAAGAGCATTGAATCGATCCGGTTCAGCGATTTCGCTGCTCCTGACCGATGTCAGCTACGCTGCTGGACCCAGATGTTGGAAGAACTGCAGGAACAATTCACGCTCGGTGGTGATGTCGAGCTTTTCATAGATGCGGCGGCGGTGGTTCTTCACCGTGCCGACGGTGATGCCGAGCCGCTCGGCAATGTTGGCGGTGGGATGGCCGGCGAGGATGAGCTGCACCAGTTCGCGCTCGCGCGATGAAAGCTCGGGCCAGAGGCTTTCCGGAATTCTGGGCTTCTGCTGCGGCGAGGCGCCGGGACCACTGGGCGCCGAGGTGCGGGAGAAGTCTGAGCCGCGTGCTTTGATGTCCAGCGCATGCAGCGCCTCGAACACCGGCAATCGCTCGGTGAGCAGCGCGATCTCGCTGTCCTTGAACGACACCGTCGAGCGGTCGAGGAAGATGCCGAGGCACCAATCGCCGCCATCGGCCAGCATGATGCCGACCTCGTCGCAGATTTCCGACTGCGCCAGGAAACCGGCTATGTACTGCCCGCGTTTGGCCTCCTCGTTGGCCAGACCTTTCAGCGGCATGATGCCTAGACGGCGCTGGCTGCGCCACGAGGCATAGAACGGATCGAAGACGTAGTAATTGTCGAGATAGCGCCGCACCATCTCGTCGGAGAAGCGCCGGTGCTTGACGAATTCCGGCGTCTTGGTCGCCGAGTAGCGCGTCACCGTCACCAGGTCATGCGCGATGTCGGCGCCGATCAGGTCGATCAGGCAGTCGACATGCCGGTCGGTGCCGGTGGCGGCGATCGCCTTGGCCAGCGGCGCCCAGATGTTGCCCATGCGCATGCCCTTTTCTCGGCGAACCCGGCCCAAGCGTCATTGTGTCTTTAGGCATATGGCGCCATCCGGCTTTGGGAATCTAGCCTGCGGCCACTCTCGGCAAGGGAAAGCGACCCGTGGACCAGATTACCACCAACCCAATCGTCATCGGCATCGACGCTGGCGGCACCATGACCGACACGATCCTTGTCGATCAGGACGGGCACTTCAAGATCGGCAAGTCGGCGACCACTCCGAAGAACGAGGCCGAGGGCTTCCTCGCCTCCGCCGAGGATGCGGCCGATGCCTGGGGCATCTCGCTGCAGGACCTGTTCTCAGGCGTCAATGTCGTGCTCTATTCCGGCACCGGTATGCTCAACACGCTGTTGTCGCGCACCGGCCGCAAGCTCGGGCTGATCACCACCAAGGGCCTCGAGGACATGATCCTCATGGGCCGCGGCCTGCAGGCCTGGGCCGACTATTCCTATGCCGACCGCCTGCATGCGGTCACCCATCACCATCCCGATCCGCTGGTGCCGCGCCGCCGCACCCATGGCGTCACCGAGCGCATCGACCAGTTCGGCGACGTCATCCTGCCGCTCTACGAGCACGAGGTGCATGCGGCCGCCAAGAAGCTGATTGCCGACAAGGTCGAGGCGATCTGCATCATGACCATCTTCTCTCACGTCAATCCGGCGCATGAGAAACGCATTGCCGAGATCTGCCGCGAGGAGATCGCCGCCGCCGGCGCCGACATCCTCGTCTACACCAGCCATGAGGTGCGTCCGGTCATCCGCGAGCAGTCGCGGCTGAACTCGGTGCTGATCGAGGCCTACGCCACTTCGCGCGGCCGCAAGCAGCTCAAGGGCATTGAGGACGTCTCCAAGAAATACGGCTTCAAATATGGCGTGCAGACGCTGCTCTCCTTCGGTGGCCTGACCTCGATCGACCATCCGCGCCTGCACGAGACGATGATCTCCGGGCCTATCGGCGGCATCCTCGGCGCGGCCTATGTCGGCAAGCTGATTGGCAACGACTCGCTGATCTGCTCGGATATGGGCGGCACGTCCTTCGACATGGGCGTCATCACGCGCGGCCAGACGCGGATCGAGAACGAGCCGCTGATGGACCGCTTCAAGCTCAACGTGCCGACGCTGCATCTCGACACGATCGGCGCTGGCGCCGGCATGATCCTGAAGGTCGACCCGCTGACCCGAAAAGTCTCGCTCGGACCGGAAAGCGCCGGTTCCGATCCCGGCCCGATCTGCTTCGCCAAGGGCGGCACCGAACCAACCATCGCCGATTGCGATGCTATCCTCGGCCGCTTGAACCCGCATTACTTCCTCGGCGGCAAGGTCGTGCTGCAGGTCGAGAAGGCGCGCAAAGCCTTCGAGGAGAAATGCGCCCGCGTGCTCGGCGTCGGTGTCGAGGAAGCTGCCGAAGGCATGATCGACATGCTGGAGGCCGACGCTAACAATGCGCTCCGCCGCGTCATCTCCGGCCAGGGCATTCACCCCTCGGAATTCACGCTTCTGTCCTATGGCGGCTCGGGGCCATTGCATCTCGCCGGCTGCTCCAGGGGCATCGGCTTCAAGGACATCATCACCTTCCAGTTCGCCGCAGCCTTCTCGGCCTTCGGCTGCACCACGGCCGATTTCATGCGCCGCCATTCGGTGTCGACGCAGATCGACATCGGCGCCCGCGCCAGCGATGACGAATTGCAGGCCTTTGGCATGAAGGTGACCAATGTCTGGGACGATCTCACCAAGGCTGCGGTCGACGAAATGATCGCCGACGGCCACAGCCACGACAAGATCAAGACCGTGCCGTTCCTGATGATGCGCTACACCGGCCAGCTCGAGGACGTCGAGGTCATGGCGCCGCTGTCGGCGGTTCGCTCGGCCGACGACATGCGCAAGGTCATCGCCGAGTTCGAGGCGGTCTATGCCAAGGTCAACCACCGCGTCTCGCGCTATGGCGAGGCCGGCTTCTCGATCACCGAGCTCGGGCTGATCGCCACCGCCGACAAGGTCAAGCCGATGCTGGTCAAGCGGCCGCTCGGCAAATCCGATCCGGCGTCCGCCCACAAGGGCGTGCGCGAGGCCTATATCGGGGGCCGCTGGCACAAGGCGAATCTCTACGAGATGGACTTGCTGCAACCCGGCCACGAAGTTGTCGGCCCCGCCATCATCGAACATCCGGCGACGACGCTCGTCGTCCATCCGCAGGATCGCGTCCATGTCGATGAATGGACGCTGCTGCACTACACTCACGCTTGAGAAGGGCGAACGCCATGCTGGACAAACCCGCCTCTGCGCTGCGCATCCGCGAAAGGCTGCTCGAATCCGAACGGCTGATGGACGAGACCGGCTGCTATGACGGCATCACCGAGCTCAAGCTGCGCAACCAGGATCCGCTGAAATTCGAGACGCTGCACACCAAATTGCGCGCCTACTGCGTATCGGCCCGCGAGATGGCGCGCCGCATCTCCGCCTCGCCCGGCGTGCGCGAGGTCGGCGAGATGGTCGTCGCCATCTACACGCCGGAAGGCGATGCCATCGCGCTTTCCAACGGCATCATGGTGCATGTGCACACGATGAGCCGCTTCATCAAATGGATGATCCGCAACGGCTACGAGGAAAACCCGCAGATCCGTGATGGCGACATCTTCGCCAACAATGACGCCTTCATCGGCACCGTGCAGGTGCCGGATGTGATGGACGTGGTGCCGATCTTCCATTCCGGCAAGCTCGTCGGCTGGGCCGGTGCGGTCTGCCACGAGCTCGAAGCCGGCGGCATCACGCCGGGCGGCGACGTTGCGCTGGCGCAGGAACGTTTCACCGAGGGCCTCTTCGTCTGCGCCGAGAAGGTCGGCGAGAACGACGAGCTTCGGCGCGACTACGTCATCCGCTGCGAGCGCAATCTCCGCATGCCGATCTACTGGGTGCTGGACGAGAAGGCCAAGGTGGCGTCGTGCATCGACATGCGCGAAAGCGTCAAGGCGCTGATCGACGAGATCGGCCTCGACTACTGGATGCAGGTGTCGAAGGAATTCATCGAGGAGGGCCGCCGCGCCCAGCTCGCCCGCACGCGCCAGCTCACTGTGCCCGGCATCTATCGCGGCCACACCTTTTACGGCCATGTCACCGCCGGCAAGCCGGGCTACCAGCCGCTCGGCGATCCCGACTGGCTCTACAACATGCCGATCGAGATGGAGATCACCACCGACGGCAAGATCGTCATGGACTTCGAGGGCACGCAGCCCTGGGGGTATCATTCGATGAACTGCACGCCGGCCGGCATGGATGGCGGCATGTTCGTGACGCTGACCCAGCACATGAATTTCGAAGGTCTCGTCAATGACGGCGCCTGGATGGCGACCGAGCTGAAGCTGCCCAAGGGCACCTGGACCAACCCCGACAACGAGATGGTGGCGACGGCGACTTCCTGGGCGTTGCTTTTGCCCGCCTATGGCGTCTTCCAGCGGCTCCTGTCGCGCTCCTTCATCGCCCGCGGCTTCGTCGAGGAGGCCTTTGTCGGCCAGGTCAACAGCCCGATGATCGAGATGGGGGGCACCAGCCAATACGGCACGCCCTTCGGCATGGCGCATTTCGAATGCGCCGCCGCCGGGTCCGGCGCGCTCGCGATCAAGGACGGCTTGGACACCGCCTATGTCGGCTGGAACCCGGAATCCGACATGGGCAATATCGAGATCTGGGAACAGAACATGCCGATGCTCTATATCGGCCGCTCCATCGTCCCCAACTCCGGCGGCGCCGGCAAATATCGCGGCGGCTGCTCCTTCCTGTCGACCTGGCTGGTGAGCAAGACCGATCATCTCAGGCTGGTCACGTCCGAACATTCCTCGCGCGTGTTCGACAATGGCGGGCTTTGCGGCGGCTATCCGGCGCCGACCTGCCAGAAGCACCGCGCCGTGCGCGAGAGCAACATCTTCGAGCTGGCCGAAAATGGCGCGCCGCTGGCCCATCACACCGGCACCAACCCGTACCGCTCCGAACTCGAGGTCCGGCTGGAAGGCGAGCATGTGACGCTGGAAGGGCCTTATATCACAGCGCCGCATAAGACCGGCGACGTCTTCACCCATTCCTACAATGGCGGCGGCGGTTACGGCGATGTGCTCGAGCGCGATCCGGTCAAGACCGCCTGGGATGTCGAGAACGGCTTCCTCACCAAGGAGGCTGCCGAAGGCATCTTCGGCATCGTGCTCGATGAGGACGAGGAAGGCTTCCCGATCGCCAATCTGGAGGCCACCAACCGCCATCGTGCCGAGATGCGGGCGCGACGTTTGGCTCGTGCAAAGCCGGTTTCGGAGTGGATCGCCAAGGAGCGCGAGCGGGTGAAGGCGGCCGATTTCGCGCCCGAGGTGAGGAAGATGTATGTCAGCGCGATCAAGCTTTCGCCGCGCTTCACCAAGGATTTTTCGACCTTCTGGGATGTCGACGCCAAATCGACCTTCGGCGTGGAGTAAGGGACCATGACCTCATACAGCAAGGAAGTCATCGCCGACCTGGTTGCCGGCACGCTGCCCTGGCCGCAGACGCGCCGCATCATGAGCGCCTACAAGGACGACGACCGCTTCTTCAAATATATCTCGGTGCTGCAGGACCGCGTCGGCTGGAGCGATCCGATCCTGCTTCCGGTCGGCGACCATCTCTTCATCTGCCAGAGCGGCGACGAGCGGGTGACGAAATGCGAATGCGGCCATTCCTTCGGCGACTATCGCAAGAACTGGAAGCTGAAGGCGGCGATCATCGTGCGCGACAGCGAGGAGACGCTGCGCGAGATCTACCCCAACAGCGATCTGCCGGATCCGGACTGGATGGAGATCCGCGAATTCATCTGCCCTGAATGTGGCACGCTGCATGAAGTCGAGGCGGCGGCGCCCGGCTACCCGATCGTGCATGATTTCGAGCCCGATCTCGAAGGATTCTATCGCGATTGGCTGGGCAAGCCGCTGGAGCCGTCGAACAAAGGAGGCTGATGCCGCAAATGGGCCGCGTCGCAGGCAAGGTGGCGCTCGTTACCGGGGCCGGTCTCGGCCTCGGACGGGCGTCGTCGCTTTTGCTGGCGTCGGAAGGCGCCAGGCTCGTCGTCAGCGACATAGACGAGAGGCTCGCCGGCGATACGGCGGCGCAGATTATCAAAGTTGGCGGCGAGGCGTTGGCGCTTCGCCATGACGTCTCGAAGCCCGAGGATTGGTCTGCCGCCATGGCGGCGATCGAGCAGCGCTTCGGGCGGCTCGACGTGCTGGTCAACAATGCCGGCATCGCCATCGCTCGGAACATCGAGGATACCTCTTTAGCCGAATGGCGGCGCACCATGGCGATCAACCTCGACGGCGTCTTCCTCGGCTGCCAGGAAGGCATCAAGCTGATGAAGAAATCCGGCGGCGGATCGATCATCAATCTCTCTTCCATCGACGGCATCATCGGTGAGGCGGATCTTGCCGCCTACTGCGCCTCCAAGGGCGGCGTGCGCACCTTGACCAAGGCGGTGGCCGTACACTGTGCCGAGCAGCGCTACGGCATCCGCTGCAATTCGATCCACCCCGGCTATATCTGGACGCCGCAGACCGAGAATTATCTGCGCGATCTGGGCACGCTCGAGCAGGAGAAGGCGAAGGCGCTGTCGCGCCATCCGATCGGCTTCCTCGGCGAACCCAACGACATCGCCTACATGGTCCTCTACCTCGCCTCGGACGAATCGAAATTCGTCACCGGCTCCGAAATGGTCGTCGACGGAGGCTATCTTGCAGTGTGAACACGGAGCACGTTCGCGATGACCAACCTCACCGGCCGCAGCGCCATCGTCACCGGCGGCTTTTCCGGCATGGGTTTTGCCATCGCCACGGCGCTCGCCAAGGCCGGCGCCAATGTCGCCGTCGGCTCCTACGTGGCGCCGCCGCAGGCGGACAGGGCGGATGCCGCCTACTATCCCGGCGCCGACGAGATCGAGCGCGTCAAGTCAGCGCTGGCTGCCCACGGCACCAAGGTGCACGCCGCCCATCTCGACGTGCGCGACAGCGCGCTCACCAATCTCTTCTTTGCCGAAGCCCAGGCGGCAGTCGGCCCGGCAGACATCCTGGTCAACGCCGCCGGCACCACGGCCGAGCAACCGGTCTGCGGCCATTCCGACGAGCTCTGGGACAAGATCGTCGACACCAATCTCACCGGGGCGTTCCGTACGACCCGCGCGGTCCTGCCCGGCATGATCGAACGCGGCTGGGGCCGCATCGTCAACATCGGCTCGACCGCGGCTTCCGTCGGCTGGAAGGACAATCCTGCTTACTGCGCCTCCAAGGCCGGCCTGCTCGGGCTGACGCGTTGCGTGGCGCTCGAAGGCGCGGCACACGGCGTCACCTGCGTCATGATCAGTCCGACCTGGGTCGAGACCGAGCTGATGCGCCGCAACGTGGCGCAGGTCGTCGAGCGCGAAGGCAAGGGCCGCAGCGCAGAGGAACTGATGGACGAGTTCAGGAAAGGCAATCCCCAGGGGCGCATGATGCAGCCGGAGGAAATCGCGGCGCTCGCCGTCTTCCTTTGCTCGGACCTCGCCAGGGGGATCACCATGGAAAACATCCAGATCACCGGCGGCGCCTTGTGGTAGCGTCGGTGGGGGGCGATGGATTCCGGTCTCGTGGGAGGAGACCGGCATAGACGGAAGGACCATCAACAGACAGGGGAACTGACATGAAAATAAGAAATGCCTTGCAAGGGGCCGGTCTTGGCCTCGCGCTGATGCTTGCCGCAACGACGGCCGGGCAAAGCGCCGATCTTGGCGCGAAGGACGAGCCGATCAAGCTCGCCATGCTGGAATGGACGGGCGCGCACGTCTCCACGCACATCGCAGGCCAGCTTCTGGAGAAGCTCGGCTATAAAGTCGAATACGTCACCGCCGGCAATTTCCCGCAGTTTTCTGGTCTCGCCGACGGCTCGCTCAGCGCATCGGTCGAGATCTGGTTGAACAATGTCGGCGACATCTATCCGAAGGTGCTGGCCGCCAAGCAGATCGAGGATATCGGCAAGCTCGATCTGAAGACGCAGGAAGGCTGGATCTATCCGAAATTCATGGAAAAGGTCTGCCCCGGCCTGCCGGACTGGGCCGCGCTGAACAAGCCCGAATGCGTGCAGGCATTGGCGACACCCGAAACCGCGCCCAATGGCCGCTTCCTCGACTATCCGGCCGATTGGGGCTCGCGCGCGGCCACCATCCTTGCCGACAACAACATGCCCTACACCGCTGTGCCGTCGGGCTCCGAAGGCGCGCTGGTGGCCGAGTTGGAAGCCGCCGAAGCCGCCAAGACGCCGCTCATCATGATGTTCTGGGGTCCGCATTACGCGCTGGCCGAGAACGACGTCGGCTGGGTGACGATGCCGCCCTGCAAGGAGCAGACCAACGAGCACTGCATCACCCCACCTGATGTCGACAAGATCGTCTGGTCGGGCTTTGGCGCCAAATGGCCGGCGGCTTACGCCTTCCTCAAGGCCTTCAAGATGGATGCGGCCGAGCAGCAGAAGATGATGCTGGCCGTCGACAAGCAAGGCAAGGATCTCGACGCCGTCGTCAAGGAATGGATCGACAAGAACGAGACGGTGTGGAAACCTTGGCTCGACGCCGCCAAAGGATAACTCGCCGATGTGCCTGGCAAAGGCTGAGGGCACCATAGGCCCGGTTTCCGCACTGCGCGGAGCCGGGCGGGCGATCGGCACGGGTGGTTGAGGATGAACACGGCCGCGCGTCCGATAAAGCTTGCCTGCCGAAATGTCTGGAAGGTCTATGGCCGGCGCCCGGCCTATTACTTCGACTCGCGCGGCTATATCATCGATCCCGATGCGCTGGCCGAGCGCCTGCGCGCCGAGGCGCATCTGCCGGCCGTGGTCGATGCCAGCTTCGAGGTGGCGACCGGCGAGATATTCGTCATCATGGGTCTGTCCGGCTCCGGCAAGTCGACCCTGGTGCGCTGCCTGTCGCGCCTGGTCGAGCCGAGCGCCGGCGAGATACTGCTCGACGGTAGGAACCTGCTTGCCGCCAGCGGCAAGGAACTGATCGAGCTGCGCCGCCACGCCATGGGCATGGTGTTCCAGAATTTCGGCCTGCTGCCGCATCTGAACGTGTTGGGCAATGTCGCCTTCCCGCTGAAAATTCAGGGCAAGCCGGCGAAGGAACGCGAGGCCCGCGCCCGCGAGATGATCGCGCTGGTCGGACTCGAAGGCCGCGAGGCATCCTTCCCGCACCAGCTCTCCGGCGGCCAGCAGCAGCGCGTCGGCATCGCCCGTTCGCTTGCGGTGGGGCCGGAGCTCTGGTTTCTCGACGAGCCGTTCTCGGCGCTCGATCCGCTGATCCGCAAGCAGATGCAGGATGAGTTCCTGCGCCTGCAGCGCATGCTGAAGAAGACTATCATCTTCATCACCCACGATATCGCCGAGGCCTTCCGGCTTGCCGACAGGCTGGCGATCATGCGGGCCGGCAAGATCGTGCAAATCGGCCGTCCCGCCGACATCGTGCTCAACCCGGCCGACGACTATGTCGCGCAGTTCACCGAGGACATGCCGCTGTTGCGCGTCATCACGGCCGGCGACATCGCCACGCCCGCCAATGGCGCGCTGTTGCCGGAACGAAGCGTCGTCGCCGACACCAGCCTCGAGGCGCTCATCCCGCAACTCGCCGCGGGCGCCACGGCCTTCACCGTTTCCGGGGTGGGTGACAGCCCGCCGGCGGTGCTCGACGCCAGCGCCGTGCTCGCGGTGCTCGAACGCGAGCAGGCAAGGCGCAAGAACTCATGACGGCGCCGGCCGCGGCATTTCGACCCTCATCGCGGTTCGTGGTGGAACCGGCGCTTCTGCCTTGGTGCGGCCTGGCCATCCTGACGGCGCTTTGCCTGCTTCTCAAAACCGAGCTTCCCTGGCTGGTCAATTTCCCCAAGCAATGGACGCTGCCGCTGGCTACCTACATCAACGCCGTGACCGACATTGTCGTCGCCGTCATCCAACCAGCCTTCCGGGCGCTGTCCGCTTTGCTCGATGCGCCGATGCGCGGCGCGCGGCTGGCGCTCGCCTGGCTGCCCTGGCCGGCGGTGATGCTGGCGATCGCCGCCCTTGCGCTGAAGTCGGGCGGTGAGCGGTTGGCGATCTTCGCGCTCGCCACGCTCGCCTATATCCTGCTCGCCGGCTACTGGCCGCAGAGCATGAACACGCTGGCGCTGGTGCTGCTGGCGGTGCCGATCTCCACCGTGCTCGGCTTCCTGCTTGGCTTTCTGGGTTACGCCCGCCCGCGCTGGCGTCCGGTCCTGCTCGGCGCGCTCGACCTGATGCAGACGGTGCCGGCCTTCGCCTATCTCATTCCGCTCCTGCTCCTGTTCGGCTTCGGTCCGGTGGTTGGGCTGATCGCCTCGGCGATCTATGCGACGCCGCCGATGGTCCGCAACACCATGCTCGGATTGGACCGTGTGCCGGCGGCCATCAGCGAGGCCGGCTTGATGAGCGGCTGCACACGCCGTCAGCAATTCTGGCAGGTCGAGGTGCCGACTGCGCTGCCGCAGCTTCTCGTCGGCTTCAACCAGACGACCATGGCGGCGCTGTCGATGGTCATCGTCGCCGCCATTATCGGTGGCTTCGAGGATATTGGCTGGGAGGTGCTCTCCTCAATGCGCAAGGCCGAGTTCGGCCAGAGCATCCTCTCCGGCCTCGTCATCGCGCTGCTCGCCATCCTCATCGACCGCCTCACCATCGGCTTCGCGAAGGCGCCGGAGACCGGGCCGACGCCCGCCATGCGCTGGATGACGCCGCGCCGGTTGGCCTTGTCACTGGCGGGTGCGCTGGCTCTCGCCGTGGTCATCCGATTGGCCGCGCCAGATGCGGCGCTTCTGCCGGAAACCGGTCTGCGCATGCAGATGGGCGCCGTCAACCAATGGCTGCTGGCGCTCGTGCGCGACTACGCCTGGTTCTTCAACGGCGTGCGCAATGCGGTGCTCTACTGCCTGCTTCTGCCGATGCGCGTCGGCATTGCCGGCTCGGCGACGCCGGCAATGTGGGGCTTCACATTGCCATCTTCGGTGCTCGCCGCCTATCTCGTCCTGGTGCTGGCCTTGGCCGTGTTGGCGCTGCGCGGCTTCGGTTGGCGCGGGGCGCTGGCCGTGCTGGCCGCCGGCCTTGTTCTCTATACCGGCTTTCTCGATCTCCCCTGGCCTGCCTTCATCCTTGCCGTCGCGTTGCTTGCCGGCCAGGTGGCCGGGCCGCGGCTCGGTTTTTTCGCGCTTGTCGGCTTCGGGCTGATCCTGGTCAACGGGCTGTGGCCGCAACTTGTGCAGTCGCTCTATCTCTGCACGCTGGCGGTCCTGCTCTGCCTTCTGATCGGCGGCGCGCTCGGCACATGGGCGGCGCACAGCGATCGAGTCTCGCATATCCTGAAGCCGATCTGCGACGCGCTGCAGACGATGCCGCAATTCGTCTTCCTCATCCCGGCGCTGATGTTCTTCAAGGTGGGCGAGTTCACGGCGCTGATCGCCATCATGCTCTACGCCATCGTGCCGCCGATCCGCTATGTCGAGCACGGGCTGCGGCATGTCCGTCCCGATGTCGTCGAGGCGGTCGAGCAGATGGGCGCGACGCCGATGCAGACCTTGCTGCAGGCCAAGCTGCCGCTGGCTTTGCCGGTTGTCATGCTTGGCCTCAACCAGACCATCATGGCGGCGCTGTCGATGCTGGCAATCGCCGCGCTCGTAGGCACGCGCGATCTTGGCCAGGCAGTCTATGTCGCGCTCGGCAAGGCCGATGCCGGCATGGGCCTGATCGCCGGCCTGTCGATCGCCTTCCTGGCGATCCTCGCCGACCGGCTGATCCAGGCGGGCGTCAGCGGCAGGGCCGACGAAGTCAGCTGAATCTGACGTCCACAAAGCCGCGAAACCGCTAAGTTATTGAAAAACAACATGATTGTCCCGGAGGCGCTGATAGCGGAGACTTCAGGCCGGCCTCGCTGATCCAAGAAAAGAGCCTGGACATGGCCCCTCCCATGGGCCAGATTCCCGCAGTCATTGCACCGGCTAATTTTGCTTTGCGGCTTGGTCGCGGTGCCATAGCTTCCGTTCCGGAAGACCTTGCCGACAAATTTGGTCGCCAGACCTGCATGGATATGCCGTGCCTGTGAAAGCAACTACCCATGTCAAGGCCATGTCCGCTTTTGCCTTGGCGAATTTCGGTGGCTTCGACCGGCCCACGCTAGCCCAGAACGAGAGCGCCTTCCCGCCTAGCCCGAAGGCGATCGAAGCCGGCCGGGTCGCTGTGGCACGCAGCCATCTCTACCCGGACCCGGACTGGACCTTGCTGCGCGACGCGATCGCAAGATCCTATGGGATCGAGCGTGATCTCATCCTGTGCGGCGCGGGTTCGATGGAGCTGATTGCCTGTACCATCGCGGCCTTCGCCGGACCGGGCGCTGACGTGCTGGGTACAGACTATGCCTATAATTTCGCCGCCTCGGCGGCCGCGCGCGTCGGGGCGACCTATGCCAAAGCGCAGGAGCGCGGCTTTGAGGTCTCGATCGACGCCGTCCTGGCGGCGGTGACGTCGGCGACGCGTATCGTGTTCGTCTGCAATCCGGGCAACCCGACCGGCACGCGCATCAGGAACGCGGAGCTGCTGCGCCTGCGCGCGGCCCTTCCCGGCGACGTTCTCCTGATGGTCGACCAAGCCTATGGCGAATTCGACGATCAGGATCCGCAAGCCGTCTTCGCGCTGGCCGGGCGCGGCGACACCGTCATCCTGCGTAGTCTGTCCAAGGCATATGGGCTGGCCGGCGCCCGCATCGGCTGGGGCTTGTTCGCGCCGCGGATCGCCGCCGAGGTGCGCAAGATGCAGAACTCCAACCAAGTCTCGACGGTGAGCCTCGCCATGGCCGTCGCGGCGCTAGAGGACCAAGCCTATACGCGCGCAATCGTAACCCACACCGCCGACATTCGCGACCGCTTCGCGCAAGGCTTGCGAGCGGCCGGATACGAAGTCCCCGAAAGCCGGACCAATTTCGTTCTGGCGCGTTTTGCCGACGCGGCGGCAGCGGCCGCCGCCGACAGTGCCCTGCGCGGCGTCGACATTATCGTGCGCGGCCTCTCCGGTTACGGCCTGACGGACTGCCTGCGCATCACCATCGGGCCGCAGGAAGTCATGGACCGCGCGCTGCGTATCCTGACCGCCCTGCGCGGCCGGCAATGCTGGTAAGGGCTTCATCCGAGGGGATTTCATGACGTCAGACGCACCGTACCTGCCCGCTCGCGATTTCATCGGCTATGGCGAGCGGCCTCCGCCGGCCGAGTGGCCCGGCGGCGCAAAGTTGGCGCTCAACATCGTCGTCAATTACGAGGAAGGTGCGGAATACTCGATCGGCGAAGGCGACGGCGTCTCCGAAACGATCCTGTCCGATCTCGCCGTCGCGCCCGCCGTGCCGGGGCTGCGCAAACGCAACATGGAATCGCTTTATGAATACGGTTCGCGTGTCGGCGTCTGGCGGCTCATCTCGCTGTTCCGAGACAACGGCGTCATCCCGACCTTCTACATTGTCGGGCGCGCGCTTGAGATCAACCCGGCGGCTGGCAAGGCGATCGCAGCACTTGGCAGCGACATCGTCTGCCACGGCTGGCGCTGGATCGACTACGCCCCGCTCAGCGAGGAGGAAGAGCGCCAGCACATCGCCATGACGGTGGACACGGTGCGAAACATCACCGGCATCGATCCCCTCGGGTGGTACACCGGCCGGCCAAGCCTCAACACGAGAAGGCTGGTAGTCGAGCATGGCGGCTTCCTGTTCGACTGCGACGACTACAATGACGACCTGCCCTATTTCGTCGATGTCGGCGCCAAGCGGCACCTCGTCGTGCCGCACAGCTTCGACAACAATGACAGCCGCTTTTCGCGCGGTTCAGGCTTGGAGACCGGTAGCCAGTTCTTCGACTATGTCAGCGACGGCGTCGACTGGCTGCTGAAGGAAGGCCAGAAGACCCCGCGCATGATGACGGTGTCGCTGCATTGCCGGCTGGCGGCGCGGCCGGGGCGGATGATCGGGCTGGAACGCTTCCTCGACAAGGTCATGTCCCATCCCGACATCTGGGTCTTCCGCCGCTCTGACCTCGCCAGGCATTGGCTGAGCCGCTTCGGCGGCTGAGCCTGGCGGCCGCCGCCGCCAGTTCTCCCGACGACAGCCCTTACGACCGTAGCCGCTTGCCTTCCGGATCGAAGGGCGGATGGGCGAGCAGCACCGCGTCATGCGGCCTGCCCAGTATCGCGACAGTCACCTTGTCGCCGGCCTTGGCGGTTCCGGCCTTGACGTAGCCCATCGCCAGCGACTGAGCGACGAAATAGCCATAGGCGCCCGATGACACCTGGCCGATCGGCGTGCCGTCCGGCAGGAAGATCGGCTCGCCGCCGGTGGCGTCCGCGTCCTTGGCCGACACGGAAAGCATGATGAGTTCATCCCGCGCCGGCTTATCGGCGACGGCGAGATAGGCGTCGCGGTTGAGGAATTGCTTGTCCGTCTTGATCAGGCGATCGAGCTTGACCTCCTGCGGCCAGTATTCCGGCGAGTATTCGCGGCTCCAGCTGCCATAGCCCTTTTCGACGCGCAGCGACATCAGCGCCCGTGAGCCGACCGGCCCGGCGCCGACTCCCGCGCCCGCCTTGAGCAGCGCGCGGTAGAGCTCGACCTGGTCGGCCGACTTGCAGTGCAGCTCCCAGCCAAGATCGCCGGTGAAGGAAACCCTCAACGCCACGACATCGACGCCGGCGACGGTGATCTGCCGCGAGCGCATGAACGGGAAGGCCTCGTTCGACAGATCATCATTGGTGAGCCGCTGCAGGAGCTCGCGCGATTTCGGGCCGGCGACGTTGAAGCCGCCGAGATCCTCGGTACGCGAGCGGAAGCTCGTGCCTTCCGGCAGCGGCACCGATTTGAAGAAGCGCTGGTGGAAGCGTTCGGCCATGCCCGAGCCGATCACCATGAACTCGTCTTCCGCCAGCCTGGTCACGGTGAAGTCGCCGGCAATGCCGCCGCGCTTGCCGATCAGCGGCGTCAGGCAAGAGTTGCCGACCTTGGCCGGCATGCGATTGGCGAAGAGCGCGTTCAGCCAGGCTTCCGCGTCCGGCCCCTTTATCTCGTATTTGGCAAAATTGGAGATGTCGATGATGCCGGCATACTCGCGCAGCATACGCGCCTCGCGGCCGACCGGCCCCCACCAGTTCTGGCGCGTGAAGCCGATCGTTTCCTCGCGCGGCTCGCCCTCGGCCGCGAACCACAGCGGGTGCTCCCAGCCGAAATTGAGGCCGAACACGGCGCCCATCTCCTTCTGCATCTCGTAAACCGGCCGTGTCCGCACCGGACGGCCGGCGGCGCGCTCCTCGTTCGGGAAATGGATCTTGAAACGGTGGCTGTACTGGTCCTGCACGCGCGCCTTGGTGAAGGCCTTGCCGGCCCAATGGCCGAAGCGCGCCATGTCCCAGCCGAACATGTCGAGCGAAGGCTCGCCCTCGATCATCCACTCGGCCGCGAGCTTGCCCATGCCGCCCGATTGCGAGAAGCCGGGGATGATGCCGTTGCAGCAGAAATAATTGCTGAGCTCCGGCGCCGGCCCGAACAGCACCGCGCTGTCGGGCGACCAGATCATCGGACCGTTTATCACCTTCTTGACACCGGCGGCGGCCGCCGCCGGAACGCGCTGGATGGCGCGCATCATGTTTTCCTCGATGCGGTCGAGATCGTCGGGAAACAGCTCATGGCCGAAATCCATCGGCGTGCCGTCCTCGGCCCAGAATTTCATGTTGCGCTCGTAGGCGCCGATCAGCAGCCCGAGGCCTTCCTGGCGCAGATAATATTCGCCATCGCGGTCGGCGACCGACGGCAGGCGTCGGCCCATCGAGGCGATTTCCGGAATGGTTTCGGTGACGAAATACTGGTGCTCGGTCGGGATCAGCGGGAGTTGCAGCCCGGCCATGGCGGCGACCTCCCTGCCCCACAGGCCGGCGGCGTTGACTACCCATTGGGTGCGGATATCGCCCTTTGGCGTGCGCACGATCCAGCTGCCGTCCGCTTGCGCCTCGGTCGCCGTGACCGGGGTGAAGCGATGGATTTCCGCGCCGCGCTGCCGCGCCCCCGCGGCGTAAGCCGCCGTCACGCCCGACGGATCGACATTGCCGCCCTCCGGCTCATACATGATGCAACGAATGCCGTCGAAATCGACCAGCGGATGCAGTCGCTCCGCTTCGTCGCGACCGACCTCGTAGAAGTTCATCTTGTAGCGCCGCGCCTTGGCTTCCTGCAGCCGCAGCTGATGCTCGCGGGCCTCGGTCTGGGCCAGATAGAGCGAACCCGGCTGGAAGATACCACAGCCCTGGCCGGTCTCCGCTTCCAGCTCCTTGTAGAGCGCCATCGTGTAGTGCTGCAGCCGGCTGATATTGGTGGAATCATGCAGGCCGTGGATGTTGGCGGCCGCGTGCCAGGTCGAACCGGAGGTCAGCTCGCTGCGTTCCAGAAGCAGGACATCCGTCCAGCCGAACTTGGCGAGATGATAGAGGATCGAGCAGCCGATCAGACCACCGCCAATGACAACGGCTTGTGCATGAGTACGCATATCGAGATTTCTTCCCTTTGTTCGGCGACTTTGCTTCGCGCTCTTTGGCAGCGCTTTGGCATTTCAATTAGCTGACTGATCGGTCGCAGTCGCCAGCGAATTCAGGGGCGCAAACCGCGCCCCTGAATGGTGTTTGAGCTGCCGGTCTAGGCCCTATCCAACCAGACCTTGTCGAGCTGCAGTTCGAACGTCTGGTGCATGCCGAGGTTCTTCACATAGGTGGCGTGGTGGCGGTAGAGCGAGCGCCAGAACGCTTGGACGAGGATGCCGGAGTCCTGCAGGATGAACTCCACGTCTTTCATCAGCTCCTTGCGCTTGGCCGGGTCGGCGATGGCCATGGCTTCGTTGAGCTTCTTGTCGAACTCCGGATTGGCATAGCCGGACTCGTTCCACGCCTCACCGCTGCGATAGGCGATCGCCAGCACCTGCACCCCCAGCGGCCGCATGCCCCAGTCGGTGGTCGACCACGGATATTTCGTCCAGTCGTTCCAGAACGAGGAGCCCGGGATGATGGTGCGCTTGACCTTGAATCCGGCGTCGCGCATCTGCGCAGCGACGACATCGGCCGGGTCCTTCACATAGTCGGCGTCGTAGGAGATCAGCTCGAACTCGTGATCCGTCTGGCCGGCCTCGGCCATCAGCGCCTTTGCCTTGGCCAGGTCGCGCGGGACTTTGGGCAGTTCGTAATATTCCGGATGGATCGGGCAGACATGATGGTTTTCGGCGATCTGCCCCAGGCCGCTATAGCCGAGTTTCAGCACCGTCTCGTTGTCGACCGCAAGCTGGATGGCGTTGCGCACGCGCTTGTCGTCATAGGGCTTGTTGGTCACGTTGGTGCGCAGCACGATCGTGCCGGCGGTGACAACCTGCTCCTTGACCAGGCCCATGCTGTCATAGAGATCGACCGTGCCGCCGACCGTCTGGTAGTTGCAGTCGATCTCGCCGGCCTCGAAGGCGCTGCCGATGGCGGGGTTGGATGCGTCCGATCCGTAGTCGATCCAGTCGACGCCGTCGAGATAGGGCTCGCCGCCGAACCAGGTGAAATCCTTGCGCCGCCTCACCGAGGCGGATTCGCCGACCTTGTAGGAGATCAGCTCATACGGGCCGGTGCCAGGCGTCTTCAGCATATTGGCGCCGTTCTTGTCGAAGTCGCGATGGACGATAACCGCCGGATAGTCGGAGAAGCCCGGGATGATGGTAACGTCGGACTGATTGCATTTCAGCTTCACCGTATGGTCGTCGACCTTGGTGATGGCGCCTTTGGTAGCTTTTTTCGTAGCGGCGTCGATCAGCGAGCCCATGCGCCCGGCCATCGAGTTGCCCTCGGCCGCCTTATCGCACCAGCGCTCGATGTTGTAGACGATGTCGTCGGCGTTGAAGTCGTCGCCATTCGACCATTTCACGCCCTTGCGCAGATGCAGCGTGTATTCGGTGGCGTCGTC
Source organism: Mesorhizobium sp. B2-8-9 (assembly GCF_006439475.1). Taxonomy (NCBI): domain Bacteria; kingdom Pseudomonadati; phylum Pseudomonadota; class Alphaproteobacteria; order Hyphomicrobiales; family Phyllobacteriaceae; genus Mesorhizobium; species Mesorhizobium sp. B2-8-9. The sequence continues at coordinate 266,781 of NZ_VFTQ01000002.1, forward strand.
GCTCACCTCCCAGCTCTCGACCAGATGGCCCTCGAAGGTGAAGTCGGTGGTGTAGCGGATCATGTAATCGTTGCACTGGCGCATGACATTGGCGATTTCCGACCAGTCCCAGGCGCGCGGATCCTTCATGTCCTTGATGATCATCTGCATCTTCAGGATGCCGCCCTTCTTGCCGGGCACGGCTGTCGAGGCCTTGGCCGGCTCCATCCCTGCCATCGCATAGGCAAGCGCCGTTGAAGCACCCATCACGCTTGCCATGGCTAGGAATTCGCGGCGGTCCATCCGCCCGCCTTTGACTTCAGCTGCGTAGCTTTCGATGACCGCCGGCACGCGGTCACCGTTGCTCTTGAACATTGTCATCGTTGTTCTCCGGTTCAGGGCTTTCCGCCCGTTGCATTCCCCTTGCGGCTCAGCATGTTAGGGGTGATGCAAAAATCGCGGAAGGGCTCGACCCTTCACAAACCGCAGAAAACCGGCCCTTGAGGCCTAAAAAAACAATGGCATTGGCTAGCTAAATTTTTGAAGGAGCGGATAGGCCTATGGTCGGGCGGCGTCTTCCCTGGCCCTGGACAAGATCCATTCCCTCACTGCTCGGGCGATATTTCCCTTCGAAAGCTGGCTCTCGGTGAGATAGTAATTCCAGGGACTTGGCGGCCGCACCGGAAACGGCTCGACGAGAAGCCCGCGGCGCATATAGGCATGCGCCAGCGAGCGCTGCGTGGCAACGAGCCCCGCCCCCATCGCGGCGAGCTCGAGCGCGATGTTGGAGGCGTTGGTCGACAGGCCCTTGTCATGGTCCTCCATGTCAACGCCGAGCGCCTCGGTCACCGCCTGCCAGTATTCCTGGCGGCCATGCACGAAGATCCAGTCCACCTTTAGCATGTCCTGCGGCGTCTTCAGCGCATGCTCGCCCTCGAGCAAGGCAGGGGCGCAGAGCAGCACCAGTTCGTCGTTCCAGAGCGGGATCGCCGCCGGCGGCCTGTCATCGAAACGCCGCGTGGAGATTGTGATGTCGGCGATCTGCTCGTTCAGATCCTCCCAGATCGTGCCGTGCAGGACGATCTCGATCTCAGGATGCCTCTTGCGGAAGGCGGCCATGCAGCCCGCCAGCCAGTTTTCCGCAAGGCTCATCGGGCACGAAACCACGACTGTCCGGTTGCGAGAGGACGCCACGATCGCCTCAGTCGCCTGGTCGATCTGATCGAGCGCCTGGCGCAAGGTCGGCAGGAACGCCTCCCCCATCTCGGTCAACTTCAGGCTGCGCGGATAGCGGATGAACAGCTGCCGGCCGATATAATGTTCGAGCGCGCGCACATGCGTGCTGACCGCGGCTTGCGTGTAGCCCAGTTCCTTGGCAGCGGTGGTAAAGCTCAGATGCCTGGCCGAGCTCTCGAACGAGCGGATATAGTTCAAGGGGGGTGGCGGCTTCATCCCGGTCTCCTGTTCCACAGTTGCCTAGCTATCGCATGGGCAACCGGGCGTTCAATCGCAGACAAGCGACATGGCATCAATATTTTTGGCCAAAGCCGCCAAACTAATCGCGTGCCTGCGCGATGAACCCAATTTAATGATGTTGTGAGAAGACAGGGGAGATAAGCGCGTGGCTGTGCCGTCATACCGGCGTGAAGGGCCTGTCGTCAGTTCCGATACGTTCACACGCCTGGCCGATTTCGTGCTGCGGCGTCCAGCTTCCGTCTTCCCTCAGCCGGTGCTCGAACAGGCCCGTTACCTCCTCCTCGACACGCTGGGCATCGCCGTTGCGGCAGGACCGATGGAGGCCGGCCGCATCGCCCGCGACGCCGCCGTCCTGCTCTATGGCTCGGGCGACCCGCAATATTCCGCCCGCATGCTGTTCGACGGACGGCGCGCCAGCATTGCCGGCGCGGCCTATGCCGTCGCCACGCAGATCGACAATCTCGACGCCCACGACGGCTACAGCCCCACCAAAGGCCATATCGGCGTGGCGGTCGTGCCGGCGCTTGCAGCACTCGCGGAGGCGAGGCCCGACCTCACCGGGCCGGAGGCGCTGGCGTCCCTGGTCGTCGGCTACGAAATCGCCGGCCGGGCCGGCATCGCCTTGCATGCGACGGTGAGCGACTATCATACCTCCGGCGCCTGGAACGCCCTGGGCGTTGCGGCGATCGCGGCACGGCAGCGGCGGCTCGACGAAACGCAACTGCGCGAGGCGCTGGGCATTGCCGAGTATCATGGCCCGCGCAGCCAGATGATGCGCGAGATCGCCACGCCAACCATGCTGCATGACGGCTCCGGCCTCGGCGCTCTCGTCGGCCTCTCCGCGGCGGTGCTGGCCGAGCGCGGCTTCACCGGCGCGCCGGCGATCACGGTAGAGGCGCCGGAGGTCGCGACCCATTGGCAGGACCTCGGCGTCTTCTGGCAGTCGCTCCATCAATACCTTAAACCCTACCCGATCTGCCGCTGGGCGCATGCGGCCATTGATGCCGTGCGTGGACTTTGCCTGGCGCACAACCTTGCCCCGTCCGACATCGGCCATGTCCAGGTCAACAGCTTCCACTATGCCGCAACGCTCTTCGACGGCATGCCGGACACGACCTCGAAGGCGCAATACAGCCTGCGCTTCGCCGTGGCGACCTTCATCCTCCATGGGCGGATCGGGCTCGAGCATATTTCCGGCTCCGGGCTCGTGGACGCCGCGGTCGCGGACATGCTGACGCGCATCACGGTGATCGAAACCGAGCGCCACAGCGCCCGCTTCCCGGCCGGCCGCTGGGCCGACGTCGTCATCACGACGACGGACGGACGTGTGCTGGCGTCCGGCGACGTGCATGCGCGCGGCGGCCCGGAAGCGCCGATGACCAGGCAGGACGTCGAGGCCAAATACATGGAGTTCGCCGCGCCCGTGCTCGGATCTAGCCGCGCCGCTGCGATCCGCGACGCGGTGCTTTCGCTCGACGACCGCAACAGCCGCTTCTCCGATCTCTCGGCGCTGCTCTACGATCCTCCCAAGATTTCGAGCTGAGCGCGCAATGCCCCTCAGGCTCCTGAAATACGGTCTCAGCAGGGACTATCCGGTGAGCGGCGACATCCCCGCCACGCCCGAGCTGAAGCCGGCCTATGACGTCGTCATCATCGGCGGCGGCGGGCATGGACTGTCCTGCGCGCATCATCTTGCAAAGTACCACAGCATAAAGAGTGTGGCGGTGCTGGAGAAAGCCTATCTCGCCGGCGGCAACACGGCGCGCAACACCACCACCATCCGCTCCAACTACATCACGCCGGAAGGCATCGCTTTCTACAAAGAAGGCGTCGAGCTGTTCGAGCGGCTCTCGCACGAGCTCGATTTCAACGTCATGTTCTCGCAGCGCGGCCAGCTTACGCTGGCGCATAGCGAGGCGACGATGCGCAGCTTCCACATGCGTGCCGAAATGGGCAAGCATATGGGCACGCGCACCGAGGTCGTCGACCAGAAGGGCGTCGAGGAGCTCTGTCCGCTTTTGAATATGGACTATGGCGGTCCGCTCGAAATCCTCGGCGGGCTCTGGCATGCCGACGGCGGGACGGCGCGCCATGACGCCGTCGCCTGGGGCTACGCCGCCCAGGCGTCGCGACGTGGCGTCGAGATCCACCAGCGCACCGAGGTGCAAGACTTCGAGGTCGTCGGCGACCGGGTCCAGGCCGTCAAGACGAACAGGGGCCGCGTCGCTTGCGGCCAGGTGCTGATCGCCACCGGCGGCATGAACTATGACGTCGCGCTGAAGGCCGGCGTCGAGCTTCCCATCCGCTGCTACCCGCTGCAGGCAATGGTGACCCAGCCCTTGAAACCCTGGCTGCACACGCTGGTCTCGTCCGTTTCGCTGCACACCTATCTCGTTCAGTCCTCGCGTGGCGAGGTCGTCATCGGCGGTGGCTCCGATCCCTACCAGCTCTATTCGACGCGCTCGACGCTCGACATGAAGGAGCACCTCGCCGAGGGCGCCATCCACCTCTTCCCCTTCCTGCAGGGCGTACGGCTGCTGAGGCAATGGGCCGGCATCACCGACATGACGCCGGACTACAGCCCGATCATGGGCGCCAGCCCGCTTACCAATCTCTGGCTCGACTGCGGCTGGGGCACCTGGGGATTCAAGGCGACGCCCGTCGCAGGCAAGCGCATGGCGCAGACGATCGCCGAGGGCCGCGTGCCCGACATCCTGAAGCCATTTGCATTGGAGCGCTTCGAAACCTTCCGGCTGCTCAATGAAATGGGCGCGACTGCCGCCAGCCATTAGCCATGAAACCACACTGACCGATGAAACTGCTTACCTGCCCCATGAACGGCCTGCGCAACATCGACGAGTTCCAGTCCTTTGGCCCGGTGCGTGCGCGGCCAGATCCGGACGCAACCGCCGATACCGAATGGTCGCGACATCTGTTCCGCGCAGAAAACCGCAAAGGTGTCGTGACCGAGTGGTGGCGGCACGTGCCGAGCAACTATTTCTTCCTGGCCGAGCGCGATCTTGTCAGCAACGAGATCATCCGCACCTTCGACGCGTCCGAGCTGCGGGACCGCGCATGAACCGGCTGCTCGCCCCTTTCGGAAGCCGCATCGATCGAAGCCGGCCTATCCGCTTCACCTTCGAAGGCAAGCCTTTTAAAGGCTATGAAGGCGACAGCATCGCCAGCGCCCTCGCCGCTTCCGGCCAATGGGTGTTGTCGCGCTCGTTCAAATATCATCGACCGCGTGGCATCCTGTCGATGACCGGGACCGACGCCAACGCGCTGGTGCAATTGCCATTCGAACCGAACGCTGCAGCCGAGCGCACGCCGATCAGAGAAGGGCTGCGGGTCAGCGCGCAGAACGTCAACGGCTCGCTTGAACGCGACCGCGATGCCATCATGGACAGGTTCGGCCGCTTCCTGCCGGTCGGGTTCTACTACCGCACGTTCATGGGTCCGCGCCGCGACAGCTGGCTGAAATTCTGGGAGCCGATGATCCGCCGCAAGGCGGGCCTTGGCGTGGTTGACGCCAAGGCGCCGCACCGGCATTTCGACAAGACGCATCTGCATTGCGACGTGCTGGTGGTCGGCGCCGGCCCGGCGGGATTAAGCGCCGCGATCGCCGCCGCGGAGGCCGGCGTCGATGTGGCGCTGTGCGACGAGAATCCGGAGATCGGCGGCGCGCTGAGCTATGGCCGCTACGATCCGGCCATCCTCTCCGGTCTGTTGTCAAGGCTCGAGTCTCTGCCCAATCTCAAGGTGCTGACCGGCACCGTCTGCAATGGCTGGTACGAAGACAACTGGCTGCCGTTGATCGAGGGCAATCGGCTTCACCGCACACGCGCTCGCGAGGTGATCCTGGCGACCGGCGCCATCGAGCAGCCCGCCGTCTTCCGCAACAACGACCTGCCTGGGATCATGCTCGGCGGAGCCGCGCAGCGTCTGATCCGCCACTATGGCGTGCGGCCCGGCCAGGGCGCGATGGTGCTGGCGGCCAATGACGACGGCTACCGGACGGCGCTCGACCTGCTGGATGCCGGCGTATCGGTCGTCGAGCTCATCGATCCGAGACCCGCCGGCGAGGCAGGTCCGCTGGAAGCCGAACTCCGCGGCAAAGGCGTCGCCATCCGCAAAGGCGCGACCATCGAAGCGGCGGAAGGCACGGCCGGCAACCACCACCTCGCCCGCGTCCGCGTCGGTGGAAGCTGGATCGCCTGCGACCTGCTGACGGTTTCGATCGGCCAGGCGCCGGCATGGCAGCTGCCGTGCCAGGCCGGCGGCAAGGTCGGCTATGATGCCGCGATGGGAGCCATGACGATTACGCTTCCGCAAGGTCCCGTCCATCTCGCCGGCGCCGTTGCCGGATCGGATGATCTTGAGGACGCGATCGCCAGCGGCCGGCGCGCGGCGGCAGCCGCGCTCGCGCGACTCGGCCATGCGGTCGCCGATGAGCCTCAGGTCACGGCGAAGACCATTCGGCCGCGCTATGTGCAGCCGATTGTCGCCGACCCCAAGGGACGTGACTTCGTCGACTTCGACGAGGATCTGCAAGTCAAGGATCTGCAGAACGCGACCAAGGACGGCTATCGCGAGATCGAGCTCGTCAAGCGTTTCACCACCGTCGGCATGGGCCCGAGCCAGGGACGCCATTCGGCCTTGGCGACTGCCCGCATCGTCGCCGAGGCGACCGGTCGCACGGTCGGCGAGATCGGCATCACCACGGCGCGTCCTCCCGTTGGGCCGGAAACGCTCGGCGTGCTCGCCGGCCACCACGAGGTGCTGGAGCGCCGTACGGCGCTGCATGCGCGGCACGTGGCGCTGAACGCCGCGATGAAGCCGGTTGGCGCATGGTGGCGGCCATATTATTATGGCAACGCAAGCAGCGCCGAGGAAGCGATCCGCGAGGAAATCCTCGCGGTGCGCGAAGGCGTCGGCCTGCTCGATGTCTCGACGCTCGGCAAGCTGGAGATCCGCGGGCCGGATGCCGGCGAATTTCTCGACCGCCTCTACACAATGGCGCATGCCAATCAGCCGGTGGGTCGTGTCCGCTATTGCCTGATGCTGAACGAGATGGGCTCGGTGATCGACGATGGCGTCGCCTATAGGATGGCGCAGGACCAGTTCTATGTGACCGCAACCACCGGTGCCGTCGCGCGCGTCTATGCCGACATGCTGTTCTGGAATGCCGAGTGGCGTCTGAAGGTCGACGTGCTCAACCTCACCGGTGCGTTTTCAGGCCTCAACGTCACCGGACCCAAGGCGCGCCAGGTGCTCGAAACGCTGGAGAGCGACATCGACTTCAGCCGCGACGCATCCCCCTATCTCAGTGGCCGCGAAGGCATCCTCGCCGGTGTGCCGGTCCGTGTGATGCGCATCGGCTTCACGGGCGAGCTCAGCTATGAATTGCATTGCGCTTCGAGCCTGGCGCCCAGCCTCTGGGATGCGGTGATGGCGGCGGGCAGACCGCACGGCCTGCGTCCCTATGGACTGGAGGCGTCGCGTATACTGCGGCTGGAGAAGGGCCATATCCTGATCGGCCAGGATACGGATGCGATCACCACGCCTGAAGAATTGGGGTTCGGCTGGGCGATCTCGAAGAAGAAGCCGTTCTTCGTCGGCAAGCGCTCCATCGAGATGCGCGCGAGGCTCGGGCAGAGCCGCAAGCTGGTCGGGCTGCAATTCCCCGCCGGCGCGCCGAACATCCCCGGCGAAAGCTGTCTGGTGTTGCGCGGCGGCGCGCCTGTCGGCCAGATCACCTCGGTGGGATTTTCACCATCTCTGGGGACACACATCGCGCTCGCCTATGTCCATGTCGACGACCAGGCGGAAGGCAGCCGCCTGACGGTGAAGTGCCGCAATGGTGAACTGGTCGAAGTGCCGGTCGTCGCCCATGCCTTCTTCGACCCGACCAACGCGCGGCAGGAGATCTAGATGGCCGCCAGCACCGCGATGCGCATCTACCCCTTCATGCCCGGCGGCGCGGCCGGCAGCACGAAGCTGATTTCCGACGCGGTCGTGCTGAGCGACCTCACGGGCCGCCCGCGCTTTGGTCTGAAAGGCGGCGGCAGTGCCGCCTGGCTTGCCGCGCAGGGCGTTACGCTGCCGGCCGTCAACCGCATCGGCGACCACCGTGGCATGCGGGTTCTGCGCCTCGGCAACGAGGACATCCTGCTTCTCGCGGAAGACGCCGGCGAGACTCTCGCCGAAGTCAAAGCGGCCTGGCAGGCCGCGACGGCGCCAAAAGGCTACTCCTCATGGCGCGAGGAAGGCTGGGCATGGATGCGCCTTTCTGGTCCCCGCCTTGCCGAAGCGATGAGCGCGCTTTGCGCGCTGGACCTGAGACCGCAAAAATTCGGCGCCGACGATATCGCGCAGACACGCGTCGGCCATATCGAGGCCGTGACGTTCCGTTCGCCGGCGGGTTTCGACATACTCTTCGACATCACCGCTTCGGCCTACTTCGCCCGCGCCGTCGCGGCGGTGGTCGGCCACACAGGCAAGCATAGAGGATAGTCATGACCCGCCCGCAAGGAACCATCGCCCCGATCCTGACGCCATTCGAAGATGACGGCCGCATCGCGCGCGATCTGTGGATCTCCCACGCCAAATGGGTGCTCGGCCAAGGCGCGCATTTCCTCTCGCCCTTCGGCACGACGGGCGAAGCGCTGTCGGTGTCCTTGCGCGAGCGCATGCAGGCGCTGGAATGGCTGGTCGAGGCCGGCATTGCGCCGGACCGGCTTATGCCCGGCACCGGCGTCACCGCGCTTCCCGAAACGGTCGAATTGTCGGCCCACGCCGTCGGCCTCGGCTGCGCCGCCGTCATGGTGCTGCCCTCCTTCTTCTACACCGGCGCCGGCGACAACGGCCAGGCGCGCTACTACAGCGAGCTGATCGAGAAGGTGGCAAAACCTTCGATGCGCGTGATCCTCTACCACATCCCGCAGAACTCCGGCGTGCCGGTCAGCCCTGCCCTGGCGGCCAGGCTGAGCAAGGCGTTCCCAAACACCGTTGTCGCCTACAAGGACAGCGCCGGCGACTGGAACAACACCGCCGCCGTCATCGCCGCCACGCCCGACATTTCGGTTTTCCCGAGCTCCGAGGCGCAACTCACCAAGGGCCTCGCCAGCGGCGCGGCCGGCTGCATTTCGGCCACGGTCAATTTGAACGCCGCCGCCATTCGCCGCCTCTATGACGCGGCCCGGCAGGGCGAGGACGTCGCCGAAGCCGATGGCGCTATCAAGACGTTCCGGAAGGTCATCCAGGATGCCGGGTTGATCCCTGCGATGAAGGCGGTGCTTGCAGTCAAGTCCGGCGACCGGCGCTGGCTGAACCTGCGCGCGCCGCATGAGAATGCGACGCTCGAGAACGGCCGGGCGCTGCTTGCCATCCTCGGCAGCGCCGCCGATCATATCGGCCGCGATTGAGATCGCGATGTCGGCGCGCCCAACAATCATCCTGCACACCGACAAGCCTGCCGGCGCGCTCGCGGTGCTTGCCGAGACACATCCGGATCTGGATGTTCATGCCTGCGACACCTATGCCGGCCTTCCCGCTTTGATCGAGCGGACCGCCGCGGAAGTAGTCTATTCGATCCGCTTCGACGGCACGCCGCACTATCCGCGCCAGGCCCTCGTCGAGAGCCCGACGGTGAAATGGGTGTCGATCGGCGGCTCTGGCACCGACCATCTCGGTCGCTGGGATCCGAATCATGTGACGGTGACGAACTCGGCCGGCGTCGCCGCCGGTATGCTGGCCGAATATGCGCTCGGAGCCATGCTCTCCTTCTCGCTCGACCTGCGCGGTTTCGAGCGCCGGCAACAGGCCCGCCAATGGGGCGGCGGCCGCGTCGAGCCGATTGAGGGTAAGACCGTCCTCATCGTCGGCCTCGGCAAGACCGGTGAGACCGTCGCGCGCCGCGCGCAGGCGATGGGCATGCGCACCCTGGGCATCCGCGCGCGACCGAAACCGATGCCGTCGCTCGACGAGGTGCATGGGCCCGACGCGCTGCTGCCTCTGACCGGCCGTGCAGATTTCATCGTCTGCTGCGTGCCTCTGCTGTCCACCACGCGCGGCCTGCTGGGCGAGGCCGCTTTCGCCGCGATGAAGCCGTCCGTCGTTCTCATCGACATTTCGCGCGGCGGCGTCATCGAGGAAAAGGCCCTTCTCGCCGCGCTTGATGCGGGGCGGATCAAGGGCGCGGCGCTCGACGTCTTTGCGACCGAACCGCTCCCGGCGGAGCATCCGCTCTGGAGCTACGACAACGTTGCCGTCACGCCGCATTGCGCTGCGGTTTATGACGGCTGGGACATCAAGTCGGTGCGCATGTTCGCCGACAATCTGGCGCGCTACCGCCGCGGCGAGCCGCTGGAGAATGTGGTCAATCCGGAACGCGGCTACTGAAAGCAATTCCAGGAAAAGTGCAGCGGTTTTCCGTGCGAGAACAAGAATCGAAGGGGAATGCTATGTCACAGGACAGGCGCAGCGGTGGCCGCAGATCGAAGCTCGGGCGCGGTGGCGGCGGCATCGCACAGCTGCCGTGGCAGAGCGTCAAGAACCCCTACCCGCCTATGCAGCTCCTTGACGAGGAACGCATGGAGCAGTTGCACAAGACCTCGATGCGCATCCTGTCGGAGCTCGGGATCCGCGTCATGAGCGAAAAGGTTATGGACCTGTTCGCCAAGGCCGGCGCCATCGTCGATCGCGAGGAGCGGACCATCCGCATCGACGAGAGCATCGTGACGGAAGCTCTGAGCAACGTGCCCTCCTCCTTCACGCTGACCAGCCGCAATCCGGACAAGCAGATCCATTTTGGCGGCAATTCGCTGGTTTTCGGGCTGGTCGCCGGTCCGCCCAATGTGCATGACCGCATCAACGGCCGCCGTCCGGGCAACCTCCCAGACTACCAGAACTTCATCCGGCTGGCGCACCACTTCAACGCCATCCACATCATCGGCAACCAGGTGGTGGCGCCGATCGAGCTGCCGGCGAATTCCCGCCATCTCGACACCTACCATGCCAATCTGACACTGAGCGATCTCTCCTTCCATTGCACGGCGATCGGCCGCGCCAGGGCGATGGACGGCATCAACATGATGGCGATCGCGCGCGGCATCTCGGTCGAGGAGATGCGCGCCTCGCCGGGCGTCACCACGATCATCTCGATCAACTCGCCGCGCCTGTTCGATGACGCGATGGCGGAAGGCCTGATCGCCATGGCCGAGCACGGCCAGCCGGTGACGGTGACGCCCTTCACGCTGATGGGCGCGATGACGCCGGTGACGCTGGCCGCCGCGCTCTGCCAGCAGAACGCCGAGGCGCTGTTCGGCGTGACGCTGACCCAGCTCGTCAACCCCGGCACGCCGGTGATGTACGGCGCCTTCACCTCCAATGTCGACATGAAGTCGGGCGCGCCGGCCTTCGGCACGCCGGAAAACGCCAAGGCCAACATCATCGCCGGCCAATTGGCGCGGCGCTACAACCTGCCCTACCGCACCTCAAATGCGAATGCCTCCAACGTGGTCGACTTGCAGGCCGCCTACGAGACCGAAATGGCGACATGGGGCGCGGTGCTCGGCGGCGCCAATTTGATCTATCACGCCGCCGGCTGGCTGGAGGGCGGGCTGACGGCGTCCTACGAAAAGCTCGTGCTCGACGTCGAGATCCTGCAGAACATGATGGAGTTCCTGCGGCCCTTGCCATTCCAGGAGGACGACCTCGGCTTCGAAGCCATCAAGTCGGTGCCGGCCGGCGGCCATTTCTTCGGCGCCGAGCACACCATGTCGCGCTACACCACCGCCTTCTACCAGCCGATGCTCTCCAACTGGCAGAACTACGGCGCCTGGCAGGAAGCCGGCGGCAAGGATGCGCTGGAGCGGGCGACAGAGCTCTGGCAGCAGGCGCTGCACGACTATGAGGAGCCGGTCATGGATCCTGCAATCCGCGAGGAGCTCGACGCCTATGTCGCGCGCCGCCGCGAGGAGATCTCCGCCAATCCGGAAGCTTAGGACACTACAATGCCTTACGACCTCGTTATCCGCCACGCGACGCTGATCGCCGGCGACGGCTCGGCACCGTTCGAGGCCGACATCGCCGTTACCGGCGACAGAATCGCGGCGATCGGCCGGCTGGACGATGAGCACGGCATCGAGGAAATCGATGCTCTGGGCAAGGTCGTCGCGCCCGGCTTCATCGACGTGCACACCCATGATGACGGCGCGCTGCTTTCGCCGCGCGGCATGGACCCGAAGATCAGCCAGGGCGTGACGACGGTGATCGCCGGCAATTGCGGTGTCAGCCTGGCGCCTCTGCTGCTCGACAAGACACCGCCGCCGCCCTTCACGCTGGTCGGCGGCCGGGAGAACTTCCGCTTCGGCCGCTTCGCCGACTATGTTGCGGAGCTGAAACGGCGCGGCATCGCCACCAACGCGGCCCTGCTCGTCGGCCACACCACCTTGCGCCAGCGCTGCATGCCAGTGACCGACCGTCCCGCAAACTCAGCGGAAACGGCGGCAATGCAGGAAGCGGTGGCCGAGGCGATGGCCGAGGGTGCGTTCGGCCTCAGCAGTGGGCTCGACTATCCGCCGGCCGTCAACTCGTCGACCGAGGAGGTCAAGGCGCTGGCCGCCACCGCGGCGGGCCTTGGCGGCCCCTATGTCACCCACACGCGCAATTATTTCGAGACGATGGACGAGGCGATCGAGGAAGCGATCGACATTGCCGGTCATGCCGGCGGCAAGCTGTTCATCTCGCACCACCAGTGCACCGGCCGCGCCAATTTCGGCAAGAGCCGGCCTTCGCTGGAGCGGATCGACCGGGCGCGCGAGACGATGGACATCGGCATGGATGTCTATCCCTATGCCGCGAGCTCGACGGTGCTTCGGCTGGAGCGCTGCGACACGGGCCTGAAGATCCTCATCACCTGGTCCGATCCGCATCCTGAGATGGCGAGGCGCGAGATCGCCGACATTGCCCGCGAATGGAACTGCACCGAGCGCGAGGCCGGTGAGCGGCTGTTGCCGGCAGGTGCCGTCTATTTCCAGCTCGATGAGGAGGATGTGCGCAACATCATCGCCCATCCGCGCACCATGATCGGCTCCGACGGCCTGCCGCACGACATCCACCCGCATCCGCGCCTCTGGGGTACTTTTCCGCGCGTGCTCGGACATTACGCGCGGGATATAGGGTTGCTCACTCTGGAGGAAGCCGTGTTCCGCATGACCGGCCTGCCTGCGCGTGAATTCGGCATACAGGAGCGCGGTATTCTCGCCGAAGGCAATTTCGCCGATCTCGTCATCTTCGACCCCGAGACGATCATCGACACCGCCACCTTCGAGGAGCCGCGCCGGCCCGCCGCCGGCATCGACCATGTCTTCGTCAACGGCGTCTCGGTCTGGCGTGGCGGCAGAGCCACCGGAGCGCTGCCCGGCGCGGTTCTCAAGCCTTCGGCTTCAAAGACGATATTCAAAGGCGCATGCGGCTGCGGCGCCGGTCACAGCGCCTCATAGATCCGGTCTACGCTCTCCAGCGTATAGGCGAATTCCACCGGCCGCGTGCAGCGCCAGCCTTCGAAGGGCTGTTCGGCAAGCGCCTTCAACGCCTGCCGCAGACGCAATATGCCGCCGCCATAGAGCCGGTTCGCCATGTCGAGCATGCCGGTGCGGTGCATGGCTTCCGTCATGCTGCCGCAGGCCTCTTTCACCAGCCAGACGCGAAAACCCTGATAAACCGCATCGAACACGCTCTCCGTCACACAGCTGTCGGTGAGCACGCCGGTGACAACAAGGTTTTCAACCCCGAGCGCGGCGAGGCGCTGCGAAAGACCGGTGCGGCGAAAGGCGCTCGGCCAGTGTTTGTGGATGACGATGTCGCCGGGCACGGCCGCCACCTCGGCGCAGATTTCCGCGCCTTCGCTGCCCGCGACGGCGGAGCGGAATTCTTCGGTCAGGATCTCCTCCTGACGCGCGTAGCCTTCACGCTCTTCCGGCTTGACCCAAGCCTGAGCGTGGATGACCGGCACGCCAGCCTTGCGGGCGGCCTCGATCAGCGCTGCGGCATTGGCCAGCACCGCGTCGTAGCCGACGACCGGCCATGCCGCGCCGGGTCGGTACTCATTCTGCAGGTCGATGACGAGCAAGGCAGTCTTGGCGAGGTTCATGGCTGATCCAGGAGATTGTCGAAGTCGGTGACGAAGCGCAGAAGCAGACGTATCGCCTGATCGAGATCGGCGATCTCCATCGCTTCATGCGGATTGTGGCTGCCGTTTTCGTTGCGCACGAAGAGCATGGCGGTCGGAATGCCCGCGCCGGCGAACGTGGCCGCATCGTGCCCTGCTCCGCTCGGCACATGCGGCGCCCTCATCTGCAATGCGGTCGCGGCGCGGTCGAGCCTAGCGATCAACGCCGGCGACATGGTCGCCGGCTCCCAGGTGAAGCGCGGGCCGGTCTCGAAGCTCACCCGACGCTTGCCGCCAACCTCCGTGAGAATAGTCTGCAGCCGCGCCTCGATCCGCTCCAGAACGGCCGCCTCGGCGCTGCGCACATCGAGTGTGAAACCGAGCTCACCCAGAACACGGCTGCCGCCATGCTGCGTCGGATCGGACTGCACGCGGCCGAAGGTGATGGTGGCCTCACGCCCTTCGCGTTCGAGCGCATCCCATTCGGTTTCGAGCGCGGCGACCAGATCGGCAAAGCCAAGCACGCTGTCATGCCGGGCAAAGCGCGGCTCGGCGCCGGAATGGGTGTAGGCGCCAAGGCATTTCGCGTCGACATAGCGGAAGCCGCCGGCGATCCCGGTGACGATGCCGACCGGCGCTTCGGCGGCGGTCAAGCGTGGCCCCTGCTCGATATGCACCTCGACAAAAGCCGCGATCCGGCCTGCATCGATGCCCGGCATGCCCCGCCGCACGACATCAGGGTCGAAACCTTCCTCGCGCATGTGCTCGGCCAGTGTGCGGCCGCTGTCGGAGCGCCTGGCTTCGAGCGCCCGTGGCTCCAGCAGGCCAAGCGCTGCCTGGCTGCCGGGGTAGGACAGCGGAAACCAGACGGCTTCCTCGGCGCGCGTCACCAGCACGATGAGGTCGCGTGGCAACCGGATGCCCTGCCCGACCAGTTCGGCCATGACCGCCAGGCCCGCCACGACACCGGCGGCGCCATCGAAATTGCCGCCATGCGCCACGCTGTCGAGATGCGAGCCGATGACGATCGCCGGCAAATCCGGGTCACGGCCTTTCAGCGTCAAATAGAGGTTGCCGGCGGCATCGACGCGCGCGACGGCGCCGAGCTTTTCCGCCTCCTTGCGCACAAAGTCATGGGCGAAGCGCTCGCCCGGCCCGTAAGCAACGCGCGTGATTCCCGGCGCGTCCGTCGTGGCTTCGGCGAGTGCGTTCAGGATACGTCCCGCCAGTTTCCCACCGGCCGTCAGTGAGCTCATGGCGCGGCCCGTCGAGCTTCGCCCTCGGCGCCGCGCAGCCGGTGCGGCGTCAGATCGTCCAAGGAAACGCCTTGCCTCGCGACATTGTCCGGCAGGCCGCCGCCGGCGATCAGGCTGGCGCAGATGCGCGACAACGCCGGCGAGGTCTTGATGCCGTAGCCGCCCTGCCCGACTAGCCAGACGAAATCCGGAAATTCGTTATCCGGCCCGACCACTGGTGACCCGTCGGCGACAAATGTCCGCAAGCCCGCCCAGGAGCGCGACACGCGCTGCACCTCGATTGTCGTCGCCCGTTCGAGACGCTCGGCGCCGATCGCGACATCGATGTCTTCGGCAAATGCGTCCATCGGCGTCGACGGCGTGGCGTCGGCCGGCGACACGAACAATTGCCCGGCATCCGGCTTGAAATAGAATTCCGCGCCGACATCGTTGACCAGCGGCCAGTCGCTAATGTCGACACCCGCAGGTGCGGGAATGTTGAAGGCGGTGCGGCGCTTTGGCTGCAGGCCGACCGGGCGCACGCCAGCCATCGCAGCGACCTCGTCGCCCCAGGCGCCAGCCGCATTGACGATCAGCGGCGCAAGGAATGTTCCCGCCTCCGTCTCGACCCGCCATAGACCGCCCTGTCGGCCGATGGTCCGTACACCCGCCTTGGTGACGATGCGCGCGCCATGCGCTCGCGCGCCGCGCAAAAAACCCTGGTGCAGGCCGTTGACGTCGATGTCCATCGAATGCGGTTCGATATAGGCGCCGGCGAGGTAGTCCCGGCGCAGCACCGGCACGCGCGCGATCGCCTCCGCCGGCGTCATCGCGACGATCGAGGGAACGAGCGCCTGCGCGGCCGCCAGATCTTCACGCAAAAGGTCGAGTTGGTCGGTGCGCGCCACGGTGATCATGCCGCGCTTGCTGAGCAGCGGATAATCACAAAAACCCGTCGGCGGCTCGGTGAGAAACGCCCGGCTGGCGAGCACGATGCGGCGGATGACGCCGTTGCCGTAATTCTCCGTGAAACTCGCCGCCGAGCGTCCCGTGGTGTGATAGCCGCAATGGCTCTCGCGCTCGAGCAGCACGACCTTTTTGTCGCGCGAAATCTCGAAGGCAGCGCCGGCGCCGGCCATGCCCCCGCCGATGATGATGACTTCGGTCTGCTCGCTCATCGGCGCTCATCCTCCACGACTATTTTGCGCGGCACAGCTGGCGGCTCGCCCAGGCGGCCGCGCCGGGCGCGATCGCGGGCGCCCCGCCCTTCGGCCAGATTGTCGGCCGGCGAGTTCTGCACGGCGCAATCCCGCAAAGCGAGGTCGCTGACAAAAGGCACCGGCTTGCCTGCGATTGCCATGCCTGTCAGCCGCGCCCACACGGCGCGCCGCTTGCGCACCTGATGCGACTGCAATTCGCTGATCTCGGCCATGCCGCTCTCCCGCTTGATCTGCAGTACTCCAGTCTCAACGGCCGCGTCGAACAGCTCCAGCCCGCGCTTCGTGCGCACGATGATGCCGTTGAGTGGCTCGTCCTCGACGGCCGGTCCGCCGTTCAGCCAGGAATCCGATACCGCGATATCCGCCACCTGGCCGATCGCGTCGGGGCAGATCTTGCAGCGCGGCTGGATCATCCATTTGTCCTCGTCTTCCCACAGCTGCCGGTAACTGATCTCGAAGGCGCGGCCGTCTTTGGTTTCGATGCGATTGAGGCCTGGATTGCCGTGGCCCCGGTAGCGGAAGAGAGACAACTCGTCCTCACGAAGGCCAAAACGCTCCAGCACCTGTTCCGACTTGGTCAGGTCAGAGGCCCCGCCGCAGACGAAGGCGAGCGCATAGCGCATATATTCGTCGACACGCAGATCGAGCCGCGCCAGGTTTCGCACCGTGGTGATGTCGCAGGGCTTGGCGATCAGGGCGAACGGCTCGCCGCGGTCGAGGATGTCATTGAAATCCACCAGCGTCGCCGCCGGCCCATAGCGCGAGCCGGCGCCTTCGAGCACCGAAGCGCTGTCGAAGCTTAGCCTTCGTTCCGTGCGCATCGGCATGGAACGCGAGGCCGCGACGTGCAGCACGAACTTGACCCGTCCCGAGTCGAGCAGGAACTGCCCGAGCGCCGTCAGCGTCCCGCCGCCGGAGCCGATAAACCGCACTGTGGGATTTCCAGCGGAGCCGAGCACAAGCCGTTCGACAGGCCCCCAGACGGTATCCGCTAGCCTGGCCTCGCGCCGTTGCGCCGGAGGCGGACCGGCGATCCTCGTTCCTGGGCAGACGGCGTTGATCTTCGCCAAGGTCGCCTTATCCAGCGCCTGCCTCGCCACTGGCCGCTCTCGGCCTTCCGGCGTTATAACCATCTCGATTTCTCCAGCACCGGCAATCGAGACGCAAAGGCCGCAACCGATGCAAAGTCCGTTCTCCACGATGTCGCCAAGCGACAGCGGGCCGGCTGCGAGCGCCGCGGTGTCCTGGCTGGATCCGGTTTCGATCAGGCCCATCGCGGTCTCAGACAGGCTCCGAGATGCGCTTGTACTGGTCGGGGCGGCGATAGAGCTCGAAGTTGAAATTCACCTTCCGGCAGGTCTCGATCAGATCGAGATCGGCGCGGTGGACAATGACCTCGTCGTCGAGCGACATCGCCTGCGCGGCGATCTCGCCGGTCGGCGCGATGATGCAGGATCCGCCGATCAGCGCTTGCCCGTCTTCCAGGCCCGCCTTGGCGGCGGCGCCTATCCAAAGCGTGTTCTGGTAGGCGCCGGCCTGCATCGGCAGATGATTGTGGAACATTCTCAGATGCGCCAGCGCCGGCGCCTCGTCGAGCAGCAGCGGCGTGTTGTAGCCGAGCAGCGCCACCTCGGCGCCGTTGAGGCATAGCATGCGATAGGTCTCGGGCCAGCGGCGGTCATTACAGATGGCGAGACCTACGCGCACGCCGCGATAGTCGAAGACCGGAAAGCCGAGGTTGCCGGGTTCGAAGTAGCGCCGTTCGAGATGGGTGGTCGTGCCTGCTTCCGGCTCGCTCGAACCCGGCACATGCATCTTGCGATAGCGGCCGATGGAGGCGCCCTCCGGCCCGACCAGATCCATCGTGTTGAAATGGCGCCTGCGACCCTCTTCATGCGCCAGTTCGCAATAACCCAGCGCGAACCCGACCTTCAGCCGCGCGGCGGCATCGCAGAGCCGCTGCGTCTCGGGTCCCGGCATCGAGACTTCGAAGAAGGCATCGATCTCGGCCTGGTCGTCGATGCGCCAGCGCGGGAAGAAAGTGGTCAGCGCCATTTCCGGAAACACCGCGATCTCGGCGCCGGAAGCCGCTGCCTTTTCGAGCAGATGCACCAGCCGCCCGACTGTCTCGGCGCGCGTGGCGCTGCGCTGGATCGGTCCGGTCTGGCAAACGGCGATGGTCAGGCATCGAGCCATGGTGTCCAATCCTCGACTGGTTTTCCCAAAAGCGCCGGATCGGCGGCGGCGCGCGCCACGAATCGCCCGAACCCCGGTTCGGCCTGCAGCTTGCCGTCGGCGACCACCGGCACGCCGCGCACCAGGACGGTGGTCGGCCGGCCGGTGACGACCTTGCCCTCATAGGGCGTGAAATCGACCCGCGAATGCAGCGCCTTGTGCCCGAGCGTCCAGCGCGCAGCCGGATCCCACAGCGCGAGGTCCGCGTCGAGCCCGACGGCGATCCTGCCCTTGCGATCGGCGAAACCGTAGATCGAGGCGGCGTTGCGCGAGGTGAGGTCGAGATAGCGCTCGAGCGTCAGGCGGCCTGTGAGCAGCCCTTCCGAAAACAGCAGCGGCAGGCGTGTCTCGATGCCGGGGATGCCGCTCAGCGTCGTTGTGAAACCGGGTGTTTCGGAGCGGCCGATCTTGTCGGCGAAATAATATGGCGAATGGTCCGACGACCAGAGGTCGATGCCGCCGTTAATCAGCTCCTGCCACAGATGCTCATGGCTGCGCGGCGACCGCGGCGGCGGCGAAAAGACGAAGCGGGCCGCGTCGACTGCGTCGCGGTCGAGGTCAGCCGCCCCAAGAAAGAGATATTGCGGACAGGTCTCGGCAATGGCGTCGACACCGCGCGTCTTTGCCCGCGCCACTTCCTCCGCCGATTGCCAGGAGGAGACATGCACGATGGTCATGCGCGCGCCGGTCATCTCGGCGAAGGCTAAAGCGCGATGCGTCGCCTCGCGCTCCATCGTCTCGCTGTGGGCGACGACATGATAGCGGATATCGGTGCGGCCGAGATCGATGAGCCGCTGTCGCGTGCGCCGGATCGCGGCGTCATTTTCGGCATGGACCATGACGATCCAGCCTAGTCGTCTCGCCGTATCGAGCACTCGGAAGAACAGGTCGTCGTCGACGGCAAAACCCTGATAGGTCATGAACAGCTTCACCGAGGAGATGCCGCGTACCGCAAGCGCCGCAAGTTGCGCCTCGACATCGGCGCCAGTGCCCATGGTGACCACGGCATGCAGCCCATAGTCGATCACGGGACGCCCCGCCGCGCGCTGCAGCGCGCGGTCAATGGCGCCGATGGTGGTCATGTCCTGCCCGGGCATGCCGAACGGGACGATGCAGGTGGTGCCGCCAAAGGCCGCGGAGATCGTGCCGGAATAGAAATCGTCGGCATTACCCGCGCCGCCCCAGACCGGCTGGTCGAGATGGCAATGCGCGTCGATGCCACCGGGCATCACCCAGCTGCCGCCGGCGTCGATCGATTTCCCCCCGGTCAGGCCTTTGCCGATCGCGGCGATGCGGCCGTCGTCGATGCCGATGTCGCACTCGGCCCAGCCGTCGTCGAGCGCCACGCGCCCGCCTTTGATCACCAGCTCATGCATTGGCGTCCCCTCGCCGGCCGGCTCATCCGACGGCCGCCGTCACCATGATCTCGACACGGTACTGGTCGCCGGCAAGCCGCGCTTCCACCGTGGCGCGCACCGGCATGGCGCTCCTGTCGATCCAGGCGTCCCAGGCCGTGTTCATCATCTCGAAATCGGCGATGTCGCGGAGCCAGATCTGGACGCTGAGCAGCTTCGACTTGTCGCTGCCGGCCTTGGCCAGAAGCGTATCGATCTTGGCCAGGATCTGCTTGGTCTGGCTGGTGGTGTCGCCGGAAAGATCATCCGCGGTCAGGCCGGCCACATAGACGGTGCCGTTATAGCGGAGTACCCGGCAGAAGCGCTGGCCGTTTTCGAGGCGTTCGATCGTCATGATGTTCCCTTCCGCTGGGTTCCAGATCCGGTTTTTGCCTATGGTAAGGAGGGTGCAAAACCGCTGTAAAGCCCGCGACGCGCCGAGACGCCGCTTTCCTTTGCCGGCATGGCCAAAAAAATTTAAGCCATAGCCGCGTCAATCTTCGTTTGTGGCAGCCACTATAAAGTGTAGCTTCAGCTCGGGCTGCCGTCGGTCAACGGTGCCGCCAGGGAGCCGCCGCAGCCGCATTCATGAGGTCGATCGCTCAATCCGCGATGAGGCTTTGGCAAAATGCTGAGCGCTCCCGCGCCATGCTGCCGATCATGGTCGGCGTCTGCCTCGCTTGCATCGGCAGCGCCATGCTGACCACCGCCGTGTCGCTGCATCTCGGCAAGCCCGGCATTTCGCCCCAGGTCGTGCAGATCGTGCTGACCGCCTATCCCGTGGGCTTCCTCGTCGGGTGCCTGGTCACGCGCCCGGCTGTCGCCCAATACGGCCACGAGCGCACCTTCGTCGCGATCCTTGTGCTGGCGCTGCTGGCCGCTTCAGGCTTTGTCTTCACCGACTTCCTGCCGAGCTGGATCTGCTTCCGCCTGCTCGGCGGCATGGCGATGGCGTCG
Source organism: Mesorhizobium sp. B2-8-9 (assembly GCF_006439475.1). Lineage (NCBI taxonomy): Bacteria > Pseudomonadati > Pseudomonadota > Alphaproteobacteria > Hyphomicrobiales > Phyllobacteriaceae > Mesorhizobium > Mesorhizobium sp. B2-8-9. The sequence continues at coordinate 287,449 of NZ_VFTQ01000002.1, forward strand.
TTGTTCGTGGTCTGCGAAAGCTGGATCAACCTCTACGCCGAGCACCACAATCGCGGCGCGTTGTTTTCGCTCTACATGCTGACGACGGCGATCGCCGTGCTGCTCGGACAACTCCTTGTCGGCCTGGTCGGTCCGCAATCGCCGCATCTGTTCCCGGTCGCGGCGGCGACGGTGCTTCTGGCGTTGATCTCCAAATTCATCGGCGGTCGCTGGCCGGCGCTGCCGGCCAGCGATTTGGAGCACGCAAGTTCGGCGAGACCGGTCAAGCGCCTCGGCCCGCTGGCGCTCTTTCGGCTGGCGCCGGTGACGGTCGTGGCGATCTTCCAGGGCGGCATCACCAACATGAACATCTTCGTGCTGACGCCGATCTACGGCACGCAGATCGGGCTGTCGGCGGCAACGACGGTCGGGCTGGTTACGACCATCAGCATCGCCGGCATGCTGGCGCAGACGCCAGTCGGCTGGCTGTCGGACAGGTTTGAGAGGCGAATCATATTGCTTGTCCAGGGCGTCCTGTCCGTCACGCTCTGCGCTGCGATCGCCTGGCTCGGCAATTTTTCGGTGCCGCTGCTCTTCGTGCTGTTCTTCCTCTATGGCTGCACGGCGCTCACCGTTTATCCCGTGGCGATGGCCTTCGGCGCCTCGCAATTGCACAGCCGGCACATGGTCGGCGCTTCCGGCACGCTGCTCCTGCTCTATTCGATCGGCAATGTCGCGACGCCCGGCATTTCCGCCGGCCTGATGGACCGCATGGGCGCGCCGGCCATGTTCCTCTTGCTCGGCGGCGGCGCCGTGCTGGTGACGATAGCTGCCTGCTACAATCTTTTACGCCGGCCGGTCATCGCGCCGGCGATGCAGGCAGTCGAGGAGCAGTTCTGATGACGGATGCAATGAACCGCATGAAGGGCAGCGTCATTCTCATCGCCGGCGCTGCCAGCGGCATCGGTGCGGCGATTGCACGACGCTGCGCTGCCGAAGGCGCAAGCGTCGTCTGCGCGGATTACGATCTTGAGGCTGCGACGAAGCTTGCCGAAGCGCTTGGCCCTGCCGCGGCCGCTTGCCAGTGCGATGTGACGAACATCGAGTCCGCCGAAGCGGCCGTCGCGTTCGCCCGGCAAAAATTCGGCCGGCTCGACGGGCTGGTGCACAATGCCGCGGCCCCCTCCACCAACGCCACCGTCGTCGATCTCGATGAGGGTGCGTGGCGGCACGAGATCGATATCGGTCTGACCGGCGCCTTTCTGATGAGCAAGTTCGCCGTGCCGCTGATCGCCGCAAGCGGCGGCGGCTCGATCGTCTTCATCGGCTCGCAATTCGGGCGCGTCGCCACGACCAAGGCCGTCGCCTATTGCGCTGCCAAGGCCGGGCTGATCCACCTTGCCAAGGCGATGGCCGTGGACCACGCGCCCGACAAGGTTCGCGTCAACAGCCTGTCGCCCGGTGCGGTGGCCACGACCCGCCTGCTGCGCCGGTTCGCCGATTTCGAGGCCGCCAATGCCGGCCTTGGTCCCGCCCATCTGCTCGGCCGCATCGCCGATCCTGACGAGATCGCCGCGGCGGCGGCTTTCCTGCTTTCCTCGGATGCATCCTTCGTCACCGGATCCGACATGCTCGTGGACGGCGGCTATGCGACGCGCTGAGCCCGTATTTTCAAAGGAGTTCCCATGACCCTGCTCGTCACTGGCGGCACCGGCTTCGTCATGAGCGTGGTTGCGCGCGCTTGGCTGGATCGCGACCCTCTGGCCCGCGCCGTGATCCTCGACCGCTCCGGCCTCGACGCAGCCGCTGAGAAGCATTTCGCGCCGGTGCGCGACCGGCTGACGATAATCGCCGCCGATATCCTCGACCCGCAAGCCTGGTCCGCGACGCTCGACCAGCAAGGCATCACGGCAATCGTCCACGGCGCGACGATCACGCCGATCTCACGCGGCAGCGCTTCGGAGGCCAAGCGCCAGCCGGAGGCCGAGGATCCGGCACGCATCGTCGACGTCAATCTGATGGGCACCGTGCGCATGCTGGAGTGGGCGCGCGCGAGGTCCGGCCTCAAGCGCTTCGTCTATGTCAGTTCCGGTTCGGTCTACCGCCACAACGGGCCCGACTGGAGTAGCGAGCCCCTGCCGGAAGACGGCTATGTCGCGCCGCTGACGCTCTACGGCATCTCGAAATTCGCTTCCGAGATGGTCACCAACCGCTATGCCGACCTGTTTAACCTGTCGGCGGTCTCGGTGCGGCTTGCTTCCGTCTACGGACCGATGGACCGCGCCACCGAGAGCCGCAACTTTCGCCATGTCCCCAACCGCGTCGCGCATATGGCTCTGGCCGGCGAGACGATCAGGCCGAACAGCCTGGAGCCTGTCGGCGACTATGTCGCCTCGACCGACGTTGCCGCAGCGATCCTCGCGCTGATCGACGCGCCGCACCTCAATTACCGTCACTACAATATCGGCTCCGGCTCCAGCCAGACCATCGGCGAGATCATCGGTTGGGCAAAGGAACGCGTGCCGGGGCTGAAGGCCGAGGTGACATCAGGAGAAGACGCCAACATCGTCCAGGACGTGGCGCTGAAAGGCGGTATGTGGGGCGCCTATGACATCGCCCGCATCCTGCGCGACACCACATGGCGGCCGCGTCCCGGCAAGGAAGCCTTCCACGCCTATATGGACTGGATTGCCGCCAACGAAAGCTGAGGAGAGTACCGATGCCGATCGATCTCCAGCATGCCCAGCCGCGCGACTTTGTCGGCTATGGCCCGCATCCGCCCTTCGTCACCTGGCCGGGCGGCGTGAAGCTCGCTGTCAACCTCGTGCTCAACTACGAGGAAGGTTCGGAATACAACTGGCTGGATGATGGCCGCAACGACAATTGGGGCGAATACAATCTGACCAGCAGCCCGCCGGTGCGCGATCTCGGCACCGAGACGCATTTTGAATATGGCAGCCGCGCCGGCGTCTGGCGCCTGGTGCGCCTCTTCGATCGCTACGACATTCCGGTCACCTTTTCCGCCTGCGCCGTGGCGCTGGAGCGCAACCCGCCTTTGGTCGAGTGGATGAAGAGCCGCCGCCACGACCTGATGGGCCATGGCCTGCGCTGGATCGACTACACGCTGATGGAGCGCGGCGAGGAAGAGCGTCACCTGCACGAAGCCATCGCGCTTTACGAGAAGCTGCTCGGCAAGCGGCCGCTCGGCTGGAACTGCCGCTCGCTGCCCAGCGTCAACACGCGCGACCTTCTGGTGAAGGAAGGCGGCTTCCTTTACCACTCCGATCCCTGCAATGACGACCTGCCTTATTTCCTCGATCACCGGGGCACGGAGATACTGGTCGTCCCCTACTCCAAGACGCTCAACGACAGCCGCTATCTGGTGGCTCCGGGCTATAGCAATCCCCGCGACTTCGCCGAGGACTGCCGCTCGGCCATCGACTATATGCTCTCCGAAGCCGACGAGACCGGCGGCCGCATGCTGACCATCGGCATCCACGCCCGCTGGACGGGCCAGCCCAACCGCGCATCGGGTCTACGCGAGGTGATCGAGCATGTCCAACAAAGCGACTGCGCCGCCTTCATGCGCCGCGAGGACATCGCCCGCTTCTGGCATGCGAACCATACCCGCATCGAACAGCGCGGCTGAGCGATGTTCGAAACGCTGATCCGCGGTGGAATGGTGGTGAATGCCGAAGGCATCAGCCACAGCGATATCGGAATGGCCGCGGGCAAGGTCGCCGCAATCGTCGCGCCCGGCGAAGCCGCCGAAGCCAGGATGGTCGTCGATGCCTCAGACTGTTTCTTGCTGCCAGGTCTGGTCGATGCGCATGCACATCTGCGCGACCCTGGCCTGACTCAAAAGGAAGATTTCTCCTCCGGCACGCATGCGGCCGCACTCGGCGGCGTGACGACAGTGCTCGACATGCCGACCGATGAACCGTGGACGGCCACGCCAACGCAACTCGCCGACAAGATGGCGATCGCCGAAGGCCGCATCCATGTCGACGTCGGCCTGCAGGCCGTGATCAGCCGCGACCTGTCGCTCATCCCTGGCCTGCTTAGCCTTGCGCCGGTGTCGTTCGAGCTGTTCACCGCCGACGTGCCGGACGCCTTCCTCTTTGCCTCGCTCGACGCGGTCGCCGAAGCGCTCAAAGCTTTTGCCGGTGCCGATACGCTGATCGGCATTTCACCCGGCGATCAATCGATCCTGAACGGCAGCGCTACGCGCGACCGCTCGGGCGCCATCGCCGCCTTTCTGGACAGCCGGCCGCCGCTGGCCGAAGCCAACGGCATCGCCCGCGCCCTTGTCGCCGCGGCCTCGGCGGAGGCAAAAATCCACGTCCGGCAGATCAATTCCGAACTGGGTGTCGAGACCTGGAGCCGGCTGCGCGGCATGGCCGACGCCAGCGTCGAGACGACGCCGCAGAACCTGTTCTTCACAGCGCAAGATTACGAAGCTCTGGGCGCCAATCTGAAGGCTTCGCCGCCCTTGCGGTCGCCGCATGACGTCGATGCGCTGCACGCTGCGCTCGGCGCGGGACTGATCGACATCGTCGCCACCGACCATGCTCCGCACGCACCGGCCGAGAAGGCGGCGCCTTATGCGGCTTTCGCGGACATTCCGGGCGGCATGCCGGGATTGCAGACGCTGCTTCCCACCATGCTGAAGCTGGTCGATGACGGGCTCATCGCCCTCCCCGGTCTGGTGCGCATGTGCTCTCGCAATCCGGCCGAGCGCTTCGGCCTCGGCCGACGCAAAGGCCGCATCGCCGCCGGCTACGACGCCGATCTGCTGATCCTCGATCCGCACCAACCCAGCACGATCGCCGATGCCGACCAGGTGTCTCGGGCCGGCTATACGCCCTTCGACGGTTGGGCCGTGAAAGCGCGCCTTACCAACGTCTTCCTGCGCGGCCGCGAGATCGTGCGCGCAGGCAGGCTGGTCGGCCCGGCGCAGGGAAAGATCGTCACCCGGGAGAGCTGAACACCATGGCCTTGCTCGCAAGTAAAACCGTCATCGTCACCGGAGCGAGCTCCGGCATCGGCCGTGCCATCGCGCTGAAATTCGCGGCGGAGGGCGCGAGCGTCGTCGTTGCCGACATGGTGGAGCAGCCGATCGAGGACGGCGAGAGCACCACCGACATGATCCGCTCGGCCGGCGGCGCTGCAATCCACGTCAAGACCGACATATCCGACTGGAGTGCCGTCGATGCGCTGGTGGGCGCAACGGTTGCGCGGTTCGGTCGCCTCGACGTGATGGTCAACAATGCCGCGATCTACACCAGCACCAACCTGATCGAGACCACGCCGGAACAGTGGAACCGCGTCATCGGTGTCAACCTGACCGGGTTCTTCTACTGCAACAAGCGCGCCGTCACGCAGATGCTGACCCAGGCGCCGGTCAATGAGGTGCGCGGCCGGATCATCAACATCTCCTCGCAGCACGGCATGGTTGCCTGCCCCGGCGATTTTCCCTATTCGGTGAGCAAGGGCGGTATCGTGCAGATGACGCGCCAGATCGCCGTCGACCATGCCGACGACCTGATCGTCTGCAACGCCATCGCGCGGGGCAAGATCATCACCGGCAAGCCGGGCGTCGCCAACGATCCTGATGCGCTCGAGTATTCGCGCCGGCGCACGCCGTGGCCGCGGCTCGGGCATCCTAACGACGTGGCGGGCGCGGCGCTGTTCCTGGCCAGCGATATGGCCAGCTACGTCACCGGGATCAACCTGATGGTTGACGGCGGCTGGATGGCCGGCTGACGAGTGATTGCCGGGCCGCTCTGGCAACCAGGCACGGGATGACGCCTGACGAATACCGGGCGAAGTGGGGACTGGCGAAGGACTACCCTATGGTTGCCCCAAACTATTCGGCCGCCCGATCGGAATCTCGAACTAACGAAGGAAGGCGTCCGGCCTCGAGTTTCTAGGGCGTGGGCAAAGCGCGGGCAAGCCGTGGGCAAAGCCATTTTTTTCGCAATGAAATCAATGGTCATGGTGGGCCCGGAGGGTGTGAGGTCGTCAAGCAAAATCAATGGCTTACAGGATGGTTAGCCAACCCATATCCTTCGTATCGTCTCGTATGGTCTGGCGAACCGGATAAGAACCCGAAATGAGCCACCTTCTTATTCGCTAATCGTAGGTCGAAGGTTCGATTCCTGCCGGGTTCACCACTTGGGCTCGCTATAGTCTCACCTGACGTTGTTAAGGTCGGTATTCCGGGCAACACCGCCCTATCGCTCACTGAAAATCCTCGTGTCAGTGGTTCGAATCCGCCTCTGGGCACCATCCCCTCTTCTCCCGACAGTCCCTATCGCCGAAGCTTCTACGCCGCAGCCTCTGCAACGCCTGAAATTGTTGGCCTTTTCGGGTCAGTTCGCGAATTTGAGCGCGGTTGGGCCGTTTCGAGCGCATTTGTGTCCAACGGCGGGTGGGGATGGTATTTCCGTTGGTATTGGACATCCTGATGGTATCGAGACAGCCAAAGGGAGGTCTCACGAATGGCCCTTTCCAACGTGAAATGCCGGAACGTCCGGCCCGCTTCCAAACTCACGAAATTATCTGACGGTGGCGGGCTCCAGCTATGGGTACAGCCAACGGGATCTCGCCTTTGGCGGCTCGCATATCGCTTTGACGGCAAGCACCGGCGCGCGCCTCCGTGAAGTCGATGCTTGATGCCCAGCTTTCCGCTTGTTGATCGCAACATAGACGTGGGTGCGTCGAAGTTCTTGATTTATGGCGGGCAAAGATCAGAAGCTCTCCAGGATGGCTCCGTATCGCTCGGCCCTACCTTTGAACGGCGATTTAGCCATTAAAGCTACCAATGCGTCCCCTGGACCTCACGACACGCGCAATTACATACAATGGCAAATCCTAATAAGGAAAAATACGCCCACTCCATAAGGGATGACGAGAAGTCCGAGGGCGATCCAATAGCCCGGCTGCGCTATTGCCGCGAAATCTGAGCGAAGCTGTTTCATTGCCATCAAACGATGCGCCAACATCGTTGTTCCAGGGGGGCAACGGTCCGAGCGCAACATGACGTTCCCGTTTTTTGCCAGCAATGGAACATGTTCTTGAGTTTTCAATTCGTGGCAGGATCAAAAAGCAGTGGAGATGTTTGGTGGCTCTTTTAACGCCAGAGCAGGTGACGGCGGCTCGGGCCCTGTTGAACTGGTCTCGGGTCAGCCTCGGGGCCAAGTGCGATTTGAGCGAGGTGGATATTCGCGAATTTGAGCGTGGTGGCCGTCTCCCCTCGCCAGAAAAGCTGCTTGCCGTGCGCCAGGCATTCCGGGCCGCCGGTATCGTGTTTTTCGGCCAGGACAGCTCGGGCAAGCCTGCCCTCCGATTGCAAATACCGGCTCTTGTTCCGATCATCAATCGTAGTGATGGCGGGGCTGGGACAGTCGGCAACAGCGAAATGTAGCCGCTCTTCATCCCGATCGGGGGCGAGCGGTTCGGGGAAATCGCCTCTCAATTAGGTCGAGGTAGCATTGCAAGCCTGCCGCAGCAAACAGTCGAGCTTGCCAACGCTATGGTCCGACCTGTCGCGGACATTTGGTGCGGCCAGTGATCCAAACTGGTTCCGCTGCCCGGCGTCCTTACAGGCCAGCGGTCTTGGTCGGCTACAAACCTCTTCATGAAGGAGGAACAAAGCAGCCGGCTGTCAGTTCGGTAACATTCAACAAGTTGTTCCGGATCATGGCTCATCGTCGGTTTTCGTTGCTAGCTTTGGGCCTTCTGGTCTTGGCGTTTGGCTCGACGCAGCAAAACGCCGCTCACGCGCAAGCGCCCTGCCCGGCCGATCACGACAAGCTGCTTTCGGCCTTGAAGGCCAACGTCAAGGCGAGCGGCGGCCCCGCGAATGGCGGCTTCGAGACCAATGAATGGGCGGCAATCGTTGCCCGCGACGGCACCGTCTGCGCCGTTGCCTTCAGTGGACCCACGGCCGATGCGCAATGGCCGGGCAGCCGGCTGATCGCGGCCGAGAAGGCCAATACGGCCAATGGCCTCAGCCTAGTGAACATGGCGCTGTCGACAGCCAATCTCTATGCCGGGGTGCAACCAGGCGGACCGCTGTTCGGTCTGCAGACCACCAATCCCGTCAACCAGGCAGCGGCTTACACAGGCGACCCCAAGACGTTCGGCAGCGCCAACGATCCGCTGATCGGCGAGCCGATCGGCGGCGTCGTCGTGTTCGGCGGGGGCCTGGCTCTCTACGACGGCAAGGCGATCGTCGGTGGCCTCGGGATCAGCGGCGATTCCTCCTGCGCTGACCACAACGTCGCCTGGCGCGTTCGCGCCGCCCTGGGGCTCAATAAGGTTCCGGCGGGCGTCAATCCCAACCGCAAGGATGCCATCATCTACGATCTTGATCCCGGCGGGAAAAGCGCCTCGGGCTGGGGCCACCCGCTTTGTGCCGGGCACGAGGCCGATATAGCGGCGGAAATCGGTTCCGGCGTCGGAGGTTCGACGCCGAAATGAAGCAAGCAGCGCAACCGGTACGATCCTGCGGGGAAGCCCCGATGACCAAGCGCTCGTCGGCGCCCCGAAAACATTCTCCGGGCGCCATTGCAGCGATGCTGTTGGTCTGCGCCCCCTTGCTGACAGCCGCTTCGGAATCGCCGCCGGCACCCGCGATCTCACCGCCTGCCGCGGCCGCGCCGCCCGATGACGGGCAATGGACGATGCCCGCCAAGAACTACGCCTCGACCCGCTATAGCGAGCTCGCCGAGATCAATGAAGGCAACGTCAAGAATCTGCAGGTCGCCTTCACCTTCTCGACCGGGGTGAACAAGGGCCAGGAAGCGGCGCCCTTGGTGGTCGGCAGCACGATGTACATCGTGAGCCCGTTTCCCAACATCGTCTACGCGCTCGACCTTTCCAAGTCTGGCGCGCCGATCAAGTGGAAATACGAGCCCAATCCTGAGCCTGCCGCGCAAGGGGTTGCCTGCTGCGATGTCGTCAACCGCGGTGCTGCCTTCGCGAATGGACGCATATTCTTCAACACGCTCGACGGCCACACCATCGCGCTCGATGCGAACACCGGCCAGCCGGTCTGGAACGCCCATGTCGGCAACATCAATATCGGCGAAACCATCACCATGGCGCCGCTTGTGGTGAAAGGCAAAGTGCTGGTCGGCAATTCCGGCGGCGAGATGGGCGTTCGCGGCTGGGTCAAGGCGCTCGACGCTGGCGACGGTCATGTCGTCTGGACGGCTTACAACACGGGCCCCGACAAGGAGGTGCTGATCGGCCTGGATTTCAAGCCGCATTACGACATGGACAAGGGCAAGGATCTCGGCGTCACGACATGGCCGCCGGAGGCCTGGAAGATCGGCGGCGGCAATATGTGGGGCTGGATTTCCTACGACCCGGATCTCAACCTTATCTTCCACGGCACCGGCAATCCCGGCCCCTGGAATCCCGATCTGCGGCCTGGCGACAACAAGTGGACATCGGGCATTTTCGCCCGCGACCCCGATACCGGGGCGGCGAAATGGTTCTACCAGTGGACCCCGCACGACCTGCACGACTATGACGGCATCAACGAGCAGATCCTGCTCGACATGAACTGGCAGGGCAAGCCGCGCAAGGTGCTGGTCCGGCCGGAACGCAACGGCTATCTCTACGTCCTTGATCGCACCACCGGCGAGGTCCTGTCCGCAAAGCCTTACGGCCCCGTCAACTCCAGCAAGGGCGTGGATCTCAAGACCGGCCGCCTGATCGAAAACCCGGACAAGCTGACGGGCACCGGCAAGGTCGTCCGCGACATCTGCCCGACCGCGTCGGGCCTCAAGGACTGGCAGCCTTCCGCCTTCTCTCCGAAGACCGGTCTGCTCTACATCCCGCACAACAATCTGTGCATGGACGAAGAAGGTGTCGAGGTGAACTACATCGCCGGCACGCCCTACGTCGGGATGAACGTACGCATGATCCCGGGGCCGGGCGGCAATCGCGGCGCCTTCACGGCGTGGGATATCGCGGCCGAAAAACCCGCCTGGAGCCTCAAGGAGAATTTCCCGGTGTGGAGCGGCGCGGTCGTCACCGCCGGCGATGTGGTCTTTTATGGAACGATGGAAGGCTGGTTCAAGGCGGTGAGCGCCAAGACCGGCGACCTGCTCTGGCAGTTCAAGACCTCGTCCGGCATTATCGGCCAGCCCATCACCTATCGCGGCCCGGACGGCCACCAATACGTCGCCATCTTGTCCGGCGTCGGCGGTTGGGCAGGCGCCATCGTGTCGGGCGACCTCGACCCGCGTGATGCCACCGCCGCGCTCGGTTTCGTCAATGCGATGAAGGACCTGAAGAACGCGACCACGGCGGGAGGCACGCTCTATGTGTTCCGGCTGCCCTGATGTGTTCGGTGTGATCCACAGCGTGGCGCGGAAGGCTTTCCCGCCGATAGCGCTCGGCATCACCGCGCTCGCCTTGCTGCTCTTTCCGGCGACGGCCGGCGCTCGTGAGCTCAGGGTCTGCGCTGACCCGAACAACCTGCCCTTTTCCAATGCGGCTGGACAGGGATTCGAGAACAGGATCGCCGAAATCATTGCCGCCGATCTCGGCGCGAAGCTGACCTACACCTGGTGGGCGCAGCGCCGCGGCTTCGTGCGCAACACGCTGAAGGCGGGTCTCTGCGATCTCGTGCCCGGCACGCCGGCCAATCTCGAAATGCTGCGCACCACCACTCCCTACTACCGATCGTCCTATGTCTTCGTGACCCGCCAGGACGGTCCCGACGTGGCCTCCTTCAACGACCCGCGGCTGCGCGACATGCGCATCGGCGTTCAACTCATCGGCGACGACGGAGCCAACTCGCCTCCGGTCCAGGCGCTCGGCCGCCGCGGCATCATCGGTCACTTGGTGGGCTATCCCGTCTATGGCGACTACTCCGCCCCCAATCCGCCGGCCCGCATCGTCGAGGCGGTGGCGAGCGGCGAGATCGACCTAGCCGTGGTATGGGGCCCGCTTGCCGGCTATTTTGCCCAGAAGCAGAAGGTCCCGCTGCGCATCACGCCGGTTGCGCCTCGCATCGACGGACCGCAATTACCCATGATCTACGATATTTCGATGGGCGTGCGACGCGAGGACGACGCCTTGCGCGGCGACGTGAACAATGCCTTGGCCAGGCACAAGGCGGAGATCGATGCATTGCTGGCGCAGTATGGCGTGCCGCGCCTCGATGCCTTGGGGAGCACGGTGCGATGAGGTGCGCTGCCGCTCTGCTCTTTCCTGTGGTGCTGATGCTCGTTGCCTGCCAGCGCGAGGAACGGGACACGCGCCCTCAATCGGCCCTCGGCTCGGGCGAGCAGCCGACGCCGGTGACAACTCTGGAACCCGGCGGGCAGCGGCCCTCCCCCACAGACAACAAAGCGGCGAGCTTCGAGGCCAATGCCTTTCATCTGAGCGAAGGCAAGCGCCTGTTCGGTTGGTTCAACTGTTCAGGATGCCATGCCAATGGCGGCGGCGGCATGGGCCCGGCGCTGATGGACGAAAAATGGATCTATGGCAGCTCTATGGAAAGCATTCATGCCACCATCCGCGACGGCCGTCCGAACGGCATGCCCAGCTTCCGCGACAAGATCCCGGACGACCAGATCTGGGAGCTTGCGGCCTTCGTTCGCTCGTTGAGCGGCAACGCGCCCTCCTCCGCCGCGCCATCCCGCAATGACGACATGATGGCGCACCCATCGGAAAACCGTATGCCGAATGCCGCCACGCTGGGGAAGTCGCCGTGAAACGCTTCGCCCCGATTGCGTTCGCCACGGCAATCGCCCTGTTTCTTCAGGGATGCGCAGGCTGGCAATCGGCGCTCGACCCGAAAGGTCCCGCGGCAAGTGAGCTCGCATGGCTGATCTGGTTCTTCACCGGCCTGTGCGCGGCGGTGTGGGTGCTGGTGATGATCGCTCTTGCCTTGCCATTGATGATGCGGCCACGAGAGCGCGCCGAGCCGCTTGTAATCGACGCCGATGCCGACAATCGCAAGCTGCGCGTGGTGATGACCGCTATCGGGCTGACCGCCGTGATCCTGGTCGGCCTCACTCTGCTAAGCTTCTTCGCCAACAGGACGCTCGCCGCGATCGGCTCGGACGCCGCGCTGACCATTCGGATCACCGGTCATCAATGGTGGTGGGAGGTGCGCTACGAGGATGCCACACCGAGCCACATCCTGACCACGGCGAACGAGATCCACATTCCAGCCGGCGAGCCGGTGCGGCTTCTTATCACCTCGACCGACGTGATTCACTCCTTCTGGGTGCCGAGCCTTTCCGGCAAGCTCGACCTCATTCCGGGCCACATGAACGTGCTCGACATCAAAGCCGATAAACCGGGCGTCTATCGTGGCCAATGCGCCGAGTTCTGCGGCGCGCAGCATGCCAACATGGGCACCTTCATCATCGCCGAACCGCGCGAAAAGTTCGACGCCTGGTGGAACGATCAGCTGCAACCAGCCGCCGCTCCAATGAGCGACGAGGCCAAGGCAGGCGAGGACCTGTTCCTGAAACGCCCTTGCGTCATGTGTCACAAAGTCGGCGGCACCCCCGCCGGAGGAACGGTCGCTCCCGACCTGACGCATATAGCCAGCCGGCAAACGCTTGCGGCCGGAACATTGACGATGAGCCGCGGCAATCTCGCCGCCTGGATAGCGGACCCGCAAGGCATCAAGCCGGGTTCTCACATGCCGGTAGCCGATCTGAGCGGCGACGAGCTCAACGCCATCGTCGCCTATCTCGAGGGGCTGAAATGAGCAGCGCGGATATCACCAGCGAACGCGATCTGCCGCCCGAAAGTGAAGCGTCCGCCAAAGGCGATATCGCCCCCGAACGTGACGGACCGCGCGACACCGGCTTGGACGATGCCAGCCTGCATCGGTGGCTGGCGCGAACGTGGCGCACGCCTCCCGGTATCATCGGCGCGCTGTCGAGCGTCGATCACAAGGTCATCGCACGGCGTTATCTGATCACCGCGTTCCTGTTTCTGTGTTTGGGCGGCCTCAACGCCGTTGTCATGCGCATCCAACTCTCGGGCCCGCGGCGCGGCCTGATCGGGCCGGATCTCTACAACCAGCTGTTTACGATGCATGGCGTCACCATGATGTTCCTGTTCGCCGTGCCCATCGTCCAGGCGACAGGCATCTATCTGGTGCCGTTAATGGTCGGCACCCGCAACATCGCCTTCCCACGCCTCAATGCCTTCAGCTATTGGGTCTATGTCTCAGGAGGCCTCTTCGCCTGGGTGTCCTTCGCCCTCTCGATGGCGCCGGATGTGGGCTGGTTCGCCTATGTGCCGCTGTCCGGGCCGGAATACGCTCCAGGCAAGCGCGCAGACGTCTGGGCGCAGATGATCACCTATACCGAGGTCTCATCCCTGGCGGTCGCCGTCGCGACCATCGTCACCGTATTCAAGCAGCGCGCGCCCGGCATGTCGCTCGACAAGATCCCGCTCTACGTCTGGGCATTGCTGGTCACGTCCTTCGTCGTCGTCTTCGCCATGCCGGCGGTAATGGTCACCTCGACCTTCCTCATCCTCGACCGGCTCGTCGGCACGCATATCTTCAATCCGGCCGAAGGCGGTGACGCGCTGCTGTTCCAGCATCTCTTCTGGTTCTTCGGCCATCCCGAAGTCTACATCATCTTCCTGCCGGCGACCGGCATGGTCTCCGCCATCATCCCGGCCTTCGCCCGGCGGCCGATGTTCGGCCATCTCGGCTTGGTCCTATCGTTGATCGCCGTCGGTTTCCTATCGTTCGGCCTCTGGGTCCACCATATGTTCGCGACCGGGCTGCCGAAACTGGGGGCCAGCTTCTTCACCGCCTCGAGCATGATGATCGCAATCCCGAACGGCGTTCAGATCTTCTGCTGGCTGGCGACTCTCTGGGACAGCAGACCGGTGATCCGTACGCCGCTGCTGTTCGTCTTCGGCTTCTTCTTCACCTTCGTCATCGGCGGCCTGACTGGCGTCATGCTTGCCTCCGTGCCGCTCGACCTGCAGGTGCACGACACCTATTTCGTCGTCGCTCACTTCCATTACGTGCTGATCGGCGGCTCGGTCTTTCCGCTGCTCGGAGCTGCCTATTTCTGGTTTCCCAAAATCACCGGCCGCATGATGAGCGAGCGCCTCGGGCGTTGGCACTTCTGGCTGGCGATGGTCGGCTTCAACGCGGCTTTCTTCCCCATGCACATCGTCGGCCTGTGGGGCATGCCGCGCAGGGTCTACACCTATCCGGCCGAGCTCGGCTGGGGGAACATCAACCTCTTCATCAGTGCCGGCGCGGTGCTCTTCTTCCTGAGCTTCGTGCTGTTTGCCTTCAACCTCGTCCACAGCGCATTGAGGGGTGCGCCTGCCGGCGACAATCCCTGGGACGCCGGCACGCTCGAATGGGCGACGTCCTCGCCGCCGCCCAGCTACAATTTCGCGCGCATTCCGATCGTGGCGAATATCGAGCCGCTCTGGGCCCAACGCGAGGCGCTCCCCGTCGCGACCGGGCTTCGCGTCGACGTGCGCGAGTTGGTCGTCTCGACGGTGGCGGAAGCCCATCCCGACATCCGCGAGAAATCTGCGACGCCGTCGATCTGGCCGCTGCTGGCGGCCATCGCCGTGGGCGGCACCTTCCTCTACTCGATCTTCACGCCCTGGGCGATCGTGTGGGGCGCCGCGCCGATAGCCATCACGTTGATCGGATGGTTCTGGCCCAAGGGCGATCCGGAGGACGAGGAATGAACCAGCGCCCCGCCATGGATCTTTCCGGCCTCCCGACCTTTGGACATGGCCCCCGCAGCCCGACCTGGTGGGGCACGCTTGGCTTCATGGCGTTGGAGGGCACGGGCTTTGCGCTGGCCGCCGGCGCCTATCTCTATCTCGCGACGTTGTGGCCCAACTGGCGCCTAAGCGCTCCACAGCCCAACCATTGGCCGGGAACGATCGTAACGCTGCTTCTCATCGCCAGCCTGATTCCCAACCACATACTGAACGGCTACGCCAAGCGATGCGCTATCGGACCGGTGCGGATCGGCATGGTGGTGATGTCGCTGCTCGGCATCGCGCCGCTCGTCGTGCGCTGGTTCGAATTCCCGGCGCTGAACATCTATTGGGACACGAACGCTTATGGCTCGATGCTGTGGGTGCTGCTCGGTCTCCACACCACGCATTTGATCACCGATGTCGGCGACACGATTGTTCTGACCGTGCTGATGTTCACGCACCATGGCTACAGCGGCCGGCGCTTCGGCGATGTCGGCGACAATGTCTTCTACTGGGACTTCGTGGTCCTCACCTGGATCCCGATCTACCTGCTCATTTACTGGCTACCGAGGTGGGGCTGAGATGCGCGCGCTGCGGCTGGGCACGTCCTGGGGAGGTTTGTTGTCGGGGCCTTTGGCCTGGGCAATCTCGACGCAGCTGAACTATTCGCTCGTGCACTGGCAGTGCAATCGCCAGGTTCAGGTCGTGCTCCCGGTGGCGCTGTTGCTCGCGCTGTTTTCGCTGCTCGGCGGCGCGCTATCATGGCGGGCGAAGCGGCAAGGCGGCGCCGCCTTCAAGCCTGAGCGCACGCGCAGCACCGAGCGTTTCGTCGCCGATCTCGGCATGCTCGCGGCGCTGCTGTTCGCACTCGTCATCCTCATGCAGGGCAGCGCCGCGCTTATCCTCGACGAGTGCCTGCGATGAGCCTCGAGGCCTTCTTTTCGACCTCGATCTGCTATGGCGCCGGCGCGCCCGAGGCCGGATGGACGTTGGCGTTTCCCATCACGCTTCCCTTGGCAGTGCTCGCGCTTATTTATGCGCTCGGCGCAAGCCGGCTATGGCGCCGCAGCGGCCGGGGCCGACCGGAGCGGCTACGACAGGCTCTGTTGTTCGCGGCCGGTTGGGGCGTGTTGACGGGAGCGCTGGTCAGCCCGATACACGCGCTCGGCGAGCGCGTGTTCTCAGCCCACATGATCGAGCACGAGTTGCTGATGGCCGTAGCGGCGCCGCTCCTTGTCGCCGCCTGCCCCGGCGCGGCCTTGATGTGGGCATTGCCGGCCAAACTTCGCCGAGGGACAGGAAAGCTCACCCACGGCAAGGTGCTGCAGGCGCTCTGGGCCCTCGCCGCGCGCCCGCTCAGCGCGACGGTCCTTCATGGGATAGCAATCTGGACCTGGCACATTCCGGCGCTGTTCGAGGCAGCGCTGCAGCAGGGGGTGCTGCATTATGCGCAGCATGCGAGTTTCCTCGGCACTGCCTTGCTGTTCTGGTGGGCGCTTCTGCCACGTTACGGCCGACGGCAAACCTATGGCAGCTCCGTCATGCATCTTTTCTTCACCTCGCTGCATACCGGCCTGCTCGGCGTCCTGTTGCTGTTATCGCCAAAACTCTGGTATCCGGCGAATGCCTCCGGCGCGGCGATCTGGGGCCTGAGCCCGATCGAGGACCAGCAACTCGCCGGGCTAGTAATGTGGGTTCCGGCCGGCTTGATCTATGGCGGAGCGGCCTTGCTGCTCGCCGGCCTTTGGATAAGCAACAGTGGAGCCAGGGAGGCAACGCATGCGTTCCGACCTGGCTAGGCTGATCGGCGGCGCCCTTGCCGCGATCCTCCTGCTGGCCGCCGCAGTCGGCGCGGCGGCCTTATGGACCGACCGGCGCGAGCGCGTCCGGCACGAGTCAGATGTGGCGACCGGCGGCGTGGGCGCACGCGCCATTCCGATCATGACCGCGAATGGCTGTTCCGGCTGCCATACGATTCCCGGCGTGCCGGGAGCGCAAGGCCAGGTCGGGCCGCGCCTCGACGGCAGCCTAGCCGGCCGTGTCTATATCGGCGGCGTTCTGGCAAACAATCCGGAGAACCTGATCCGCTGGATCCGGTCGGCAAGGGAAATCAACCCGCATACCGCCATGCCGTCGACGAGGATCACCGAGCAGCAGGCGCGCGATATCGCGGCCTATCTCTATGCCCTCAAATAATCAGCCTTCGCCGCCGCGCCGGGACCACAGGCCGCGGCCTGGATCGTAGCCGACCACCGCCGCCAGGAAGAATGCCCCAAGGCAGGCGACAACGACGAGCATGGAAACCACGTCGAACCGCAGGTAGAGCGCGAAGCGGATCAGTTCGACCGCCGAGCTGAATGGGTTCCAGGCGGCGATCGTCGCCAGCACCGGGCCGGCTTCGGCGAGCCGCCAGATCGGATAGAGCGCCGTCGAGGCAAAGAACATCGGGAAAATGACGAAGTTCATCACGCCGGCGAAGTTCTCCATCTGGGTCGAGATCGAGGACACCAATAGGCCGAACGCACCGAGCATCAGACCCGACAGCACGAGCGCCGGAAACACGGCAACATAGCCCAGGATCGGCGGCCGCACGTCCCAGAAGCGCGCCACGAAAAGGAACAGGTAGACCAGCGGCAGGCCGACGATCACGCTGGCCAGCAGGCGCGCGGCAAGCAGGTACCAGCGCGGCAAAGGTGCCGTCAGCAGCAGGCGCATGCTGCCCATCTCGCGGTCGTAGACCATGGCCAGCGAGCTTGCCATGGCATGAAACAGCAGCATCATGGCCACCAGCCCGGGCACAACATAGACCTCGTAGCGGACATAAGTCTGGTAAGGCGGCGTGATCGACAGGCCGAGTACCGAGCGGAAGCCGGCGGCGAAGATCGCCAGCCAGACAAGCGGACGGACCATCGCGGAGAACAGGCGCGCGCGCTGACGCAGCGTGCGCAGCATTTCCCGCTGCAAGATGCCGTGGAGCGCCCGCAATGCGTGATGCGTCTTCATGGCGACCCCGTCAGCGAGGCGAATGCCTCCGCGATGCTTTCGACCCCAAGCTCGGGAGAGATGCGATCAGCGCGACCGGCCCAGCGCACCCTGCCCTGATCCAGCACGACGATGTCGTCATCGGCTCCCACTTCTTCGAGGAAATGCGTCGCCCACACAACGGCAATGCCGCGCTCGCGGCAAAGCTCTCTCACATGCCGCCCGAGCGCGCGCCGTCCCGGCACGTCGAGCCCGGCGGTCGGCTCGTCGAGCAGCAGCAGGCGCGGACCATGCATCAGCGCCCTTGCGATCTCCACGCGTCGGCGCTGACCGCCGGACAGCGCGCGGGTGGGATGATCGATCCTGTCCAGCACTCCCAGGCGGCTGAGTTCCTCCCTGGAGCGCTGCTTGCTCAAGTCTGCGGGAATCCCGTGCAGGGCCGCGTGGTAGCGCAGGTTCTCCCCCGCCGTCAGGTCAAGATCGAGCGTCGGCAGTTGGAAAACGATGCCCATTTGCGCGAGGGCGGCGGATGGGTTCGCCTCCATCGCCTGGCCAAAGACATGCACAGATCCTGCCCGCGCGTGATAGAGACCAGTGATCAGCGAGAACAAAGTCGTCTTGCCGGCCCCGTTGCGTCCAAGCAGGACGCACATCCTCCCTTCAGCCACAGCGAACGAGGCCCCCTGGAGAACCCGCCGGTTTCCGAAACTGTGGCCCAGCTCCTCGACCGACAGCGCGTTCATGGGCCGATCACGACGCCCCATGGGCCGCGCCCCACCGGCAGCGATTTCACCACCTCCTGATTCTCCAGGTCAATGAAGGAGACATCGCCCGAGTTGCCGTTGGCGCTGATCAGGCGCTTCTGGTCGTCCGAGAGCGCGACATGCCAGGGCCGCTGGCCGACGAGGTAGAGGCGCCGGACCGTGAGGGTCTTGGTGTCGACCTCGGCAATCCTGTTGGCCGGACCGAGCGCTACATAGGCGCTCGCGCCGTCGCGCGACATCACGATACCGACCGCCTGCACGCCCTCGCGCCGAATACCCGGCACCTCGAACTCGATCTTGCCCGTTTGAGCGCGCGTCGCGGCGTCGAACACCGTGGCGGTGCCGCGGATTTCGGACGACACCCACAATTGCTTGCCGTCCGGCGAGAACGCCGCCGCGCGCGGCCGCGTGTCGATGAGCAGGTTGTCGATGAGCTCGAGCGTGGCGGCATCGATAAGATGGACCATGCTCGTGGTCTCGGAGGTGCAGGCGACCGTTCGGCCGTCGGCACTAACCGCCATACCTTCCGGCTCCACCCCGACATCGACGGTGCCGATAACCTTGGCCGCCGCGATATCCACGACCGAAACCAGATTGTCCTTCTCATTGGCCACAAAGAGCCGTTTGCCATCCGGATGGACGACGAAAAATTCCGGATCGGCGCCGGAAGGCAATCGACCGACCACCTGCCGCTTGGCGAGATCGACCATGTCGATGCGGTTATCGTCGCCTTCGGCAACGAACAGCGTCTTCTTGTCGATCGAAAGCGCCATTCCGCGCGGACGCCGGCCGACTTCGATCGTGTCCTGAAGGGTCATGGTCGCCCCGTCGACGACCGCGACGGTGTTGTCCTGCTCGTTGGAAACGTAAATCGTCTCCGCCCCGGCGGAAGGAGCGAGGATCAACATCGAAAGGACGAGCGTGATCAGAACTTGCACGTGCTCTCCTCCAGATCGACGCCCAGAGTGTCCAGCGTCGTACGCTGGTGAAGGAAGCCCGGCTGTGGCGAACTCGAGACGAGCAGGCGAGGGCCAGCGATAAGGATGGGCTGGCGCATCTGCCCGTCCCACGGACGGAAACTCAGCCCCTGTCCCTTGAAGCCGGCGAGAAGGAAATCGTCGCTGCGCAGATAGTTTCCGATCGCGGTCGGATCGAGACTGTGCAGCCGCGTTGCCGCCTCGCCAACGCTTCTGACGGCAAGCCAGGCGGCGTAGTCGCTGGGCAGCATCCAGCGCCCGGCCAGCTTGTGGAAGCGATCCTGGAGCTGCGTGGCGCCCCACTCCTCGTTGACCGCACTCCAGCCGGTTGCGACCAGCCCTTGCGTCCCGGCCACCGGCCTCGGAAGAGCGGTGCGCCCCTCGAGATAGGCGCCGAATTCATCGGCTTCGTCGGCTGCGACCAGAACATCATAGTCGCTGACTTGCGTGGCGGCGGGGATCTCGGTCTGCAGCGTGACGTGCCCCGTGTCCGCGCGGCCATTGGCGGGCCGGAACGTCCAGGGCTGGTCGACAGTGATTTCCGCTCCGAAGCGCGTCGCGGCGCGCCGGAAGGCAGCCGCCATCGCCTGATCCTGCGGATGCGGGCCGACCAGCAGGAACCAGTGCTGCCAGCGTTTCCAGATCAGATATTGCGCCAGGGCGTCGGCGAGCATGGCGTGGCTCGGAATTGTGTGCAGCACGTTGCTGCGGCAATCCTCTTGACGCAGGCGATCATCGGGTGCGCGGCTGTTGAACAGCGTCATCCGCTCGGCGCCGGGTGCTGCGCTCGCCTGCAGCAATTGGGGCGCATCCAGATCGGCAACCACAAAGCTGATGCCGGCGGCGGCGAATTCCTTGATCGCTTCGGCTGGCGTCTCGCCGACCTTGAGGATGACTTGCTGGAACTGGAATTGCTGGCCGAGAAAGCGGCCAGTGCTGGCATCGTCGGCGATGCCGAGCCGGGCACCTTGCAGGCCGTCGTCGGTGACGACCTCGTCCAGCGGCCCGAGGGGCAGAGGTGGTTTGCGCTGTTCGCCGAGATAGCCGATCACCAACGTCTGCGGCTCGGCCAGACCGGGCAGGGCGATGGCGAGCAGCATGAGAAACGTCAGCGCCAGCCGCATCCGGCTCAGGTCGGGCAAGCCAAGTCGGATGTTCAATATCGGCATGGGCACTCCAGGATGGGAGCGACCCTAATGTTTTGAAAGAAGGAATGTTCCTGGATTCATGCCAACCGGGCCCGCCCCATTCAACCATCGGGGCGGGCCCAGCCTTCGACCGGTAGAGGGAGGACCGACCGCGACCCTAACAGCTGGAAATGCGGATTGTTCCTGGCGGTGGTCTTTCCAAGTCAGCGTTTCGCGCTGTCGCTGTCGGCGTCCGCCCGCGTCAGGAACTTTTGCGTGACTTGCGGCAGGTTGCTCTTCAACCACTCGGCCATGGCTTCTTCTTCGCGCAGGTTCTGTTCGCAAACACGGGCAATCTCAGCCTCGCCCGCGGCGTTGGCCGCGGCGATGAGGATCGTATAGGACGCGATTTCCATGTGCTCGAACGTGTAGCTCGCCAGAGAGCCTTTCATGACTTCGTCGCCGGCGAAGACGCCGCTGATCGACTGCGCTGTAGCGGTCAGCTTGCCGCCTGCGTCTTTCAACATGGAGGAACCTTCATCGAGGCCATCTAGGCAGGTCTTCAGCCGCCTCGCCTGCTCTTTCGTCTCTTCCAGATGGCTGCGAATTCGCTCGCTGAGTTCAGGGTAGCTCTCAATCCGGCTCAATTGCCCCGACAGCATCGTCTCTGCCTGTTCCTCCATGGCGTGAGCGTCCCTCAGCCATTGGACAAGCCATTCGCGCGATTCAGCCATTGCGGTGTCTCCATCTATCTGACGCCGCCCGAACCGAGGGAGGCGCGCATTGTTCCTTGAGTGTTGAAAAAGCGGCTACGATTTCCCGGACGAGGACGCGTCGGAATCGGAAAGTTTCTCGCGCACCGATTCGTCGGCCTTGTCGGCCGCGGCTTTGACGACCCCGCCGACCTTGTCGGCCAGCGTGCCCTCGCTCGACGCCTGCCGTCCGGCTTCGTCGCTTGCCGACTGGTAGGCTTCCGCCGCGACTTGCGTTGCGGTGTCGAGGCCTTCTTTCAAAGTGTCTTCGGCACTATCCCGAAGCCTCTCGCGATAGGTGCCCAATCGCTCGTCCTCGACCTCTGTGTGGGGCAGCATGGCGCCGATGGCAGCTCCGATGGCGAGGCCGACGGCAGCCACCGCGAGAGGCTGGTCCTCAAGCAGACTTTGTGCCGAGCGGCCGGCACTCGTTGCCATATCGGCCGCAGCCGCCGCCGAGCTCGCCAGTGTGTCGGCTGCGCTGCTTGCCACGTTCGACACTGTGCCGGCAGCTTCGTTAGCCATTCCCGAGACAGTTCCGGCCGCCCCGCTGGCCCCTTCGGCGACAGCGCCTGCCGCATCCGAGGCGGTCGAACCTATTCCAGCGCCGAACGCTCCATGATCGAGGCCAGGACCGCGCCGCGTCACACCATCGGTACCAGCCGGGGTGGCGGAGGCGCCACTGCCCAACATCAGCCAGGCCAGGCCCGCGCCGATCACCGTCAGCGGCAATGGATTGTCCCGAACCTGGGCCTTCAGGTTGTGAAGCATTTCGGAGCCCGCGCCGCCTCTGAAATGCCCGGTGAATTCGTCAAAGAGCTGCCCTGGGGTCATCTTGTCGCGAATGGAGTCTGCGGTCGCCACCACTCTTGCGCGCGTGGCTTCCGCTTCGCGTTCGAGCTCTGCTGCGGATCTCTCGGTCATCTCGCTTGTTCCTTGATCACGTTCACGTCACGCTTGAGCTGCTCCTGTGTACGGTCCGGCGCGAGCTCGGAAGGCGCCATGCTCGCCATGCCGGTCCGCAACAGGATCACGCCAAGCACGGCCACGACCACGCCCACGAGCAAAGCGGACCACCCGGCGCCCAGACCAAGGCGGGCCAGAGCGATAACGAGCGCCTGCAACAAAACCAGCAGCGCAGCGAGCAGACATATCGCGCCGCCCAGCACCTCGACGGCGCCTGCGCCAGCCTTGGTCGCGTTCTCCGAGATCTCCGCTCTTAGGAGCCTCGCCTCCGTTTGCACGAGCGTGCTCACCTGTTGCGCCAGATCGGCGACCAATGTGCCGAGACTTGGATTATCGTGAGTGCTCATTTCTTCAGCTCCGCTGCCTTGCCGGGTATGCCGCCGTCGGAACCCCAATTTGAGGGAGCGCTATCCCGTCGTGCACTCCTTCCCAGGCCGGTTTGTCCGGAATGTTCAGGCTTGGCCGCGGCCTGCGTCGGGCGGCGCGTGCCGGGCGGCGAAGCCTTCATGAAGCGGCCAAGTGCCAATCCCGCCAGAACTGAACCGGCAAGAAGCGCTCCAGGATTCTCGCGGCCAAAGGACTGAACGTCTTCGAGCACTTGTCCGAACGGCTTCTCCCTCAACGAGGAGGACAGCCGCTCCAGCCCGCTTGCGGCCTCCTGCATGAACTTCGAGGCCGCACTCTGGTCGCTGTTAGCCAAGTGATCGCTCGCGGCGCGCAGGGCGCCGCCGAAAACCGACAGGCTCGATCCGATATCGCGCTGCGTCTGCTCGGCCTTTTCGGAGACGGCCTGCTGGGCTTCGGCGGCATACGCTCCAGCCCTGCGGGCGACCTCGTCGCGGGCATCGTGGAGAGCTTCGCCGGCGCTTTGGGTTTCTTGCTGGATCCGGTCGGAAACTTCGTCCTTCGCCTTGGCGAAGTCGGACTCGGGGCCTCGATCATCCTCGCGCTGCATGGTGCCTCCTAGTGAAAGCCGAGGAAGGAAAGCACTGCCAGCACGACGACGATCAGACCAATGAGATAGATGACACTGTTCATGGTGCAGCCTCCTCGATGCAATCCGAACTTCCGGCCGGCTACGATGTTCCCCAGGACGAGCAGCTTTTTAGCGAGTTCTCATTTGCCCATGGGCTTTGCCCTCAAAGCGGCAAGCTCCTCGTCTGGGCAAGCAGCCTGGGGTGTGTCGGATCGGAAATATCGATCTTGTCCCAGGGAATGCGATAAAGGCCCTCGCGGCGCCTCAGCGCGAAGAAGTCGAGCAATGCGGTGCCGACAGTCGACGCGGACAAGCGCTCCAATGCGGCGAAGATGCCGATATGGAATTCGGTGACGACGAGATCGTCGCCGTCCCGCTCCGCGACGATCTCTTCGATATAGCCGATGCTCCTGCCGCGCTCGGAAAATACGGGCCTGCCGGCAAGATGCTCGAAATTTACAGTCGCCATCCTCGCCCAGATGAGCTGGTAGCGGAACAATGCACCGGCCTGCGCCGCCGTTGCCATCGAGCCGACCTCCACGAAGCCGCCGACGCTGGTCACGACACCGAGTGAAATTTCGAGCAGCTTCTTCATTACTGCTGCGCAAAATACTGGCGATAGGCCGCAGCGAGATCGCCTTGCGCGGCCCGAAGCTCCTGTTGCGCCTGACCGACCTGGGCATCCTGTTCGGCCTCGACCGCGTCCTTGGCCCGCCTTGCCGCATTCGACAGCCGGGTAACAGCCGCTGCCAACGAATCTCGCTTTCCCCGGTCGGAGGGAGACGCCGATTCCACTTGCCGGCCGGCGTCGGCGAGTGTCTCGGCGAAGGTTTGCAATGCAGAGGACGCATAATGGGACGGCGCGGCGCCGGAGAGCCAGGCGTCGCTCAACAGCACTGCCGCCTGCGCCGTCGAGGCCGCACGCTTCGATTGCTGGTCAATGGTTTCAGACGAGGAGCAAGAGGCAAGCGCCAGCGCCAGCAGGGGCAGGAAAGCCCGGCTCGGCCGGGCAACGGTGCGCAACATCTTCCCCTCGCTGCAATCGCATCAAATCCCGAAGATCAAGCCGCAGCCACGCGAAAGTTCCTCCGTGTTCGGGTTTTGCGCCGCCGATTGCCTGTTGCAGGGCGCGCGCGAAGATAGGGTTCGGCTTTCCGCCCTGACCGGGAATTGCAATTTCTTTGTCGGTAAAATACGTGGCTGGTTCTCCGTTGGAAGCCAGCCGAAGCTCGGCCGTATTACGTTGTTCCGCGGGCCGCGCACCTAATCATGTCGTGCGAGCCGGTTGCTTCGCCATGTGACCAATGTTGGCAAGAGCCGCAACGTTGTCGATCATCGCTAGGATCACCTGCGGATTGCTTTGATGCACCATATGTCCCGCATCCAAAACGATTTCTACGAGCGAGTGGCTTATCTCTGATTGCAGCCGCAGCGCCTCGGCCTTGGCATCGAACAGCTGGTCGCCCGCGCCGGCAATTATCCCGACAGGGACGGCGATGTCGGCATATCGGCGATTTGGGAAGAGTGCCGATACCAGCATCAGAAAGGATTCAGCGGATATGGAGCGCAGCTGCGAGGGCCGGCTCGCCAATCCTCTTGTCATCGCCGCAAAAGGCATCGCGACCGTTGCCGGATGAAAAATCTGCTTCATCGCCCAATGCCAGTTCAGCCTGACCAGCGAAGGCAGCAAAGCGTGGCGCAGCACCGTCCCGAGCAGTGGAACCGCCGGCAGCGCGGAGATGGCAAGGGCCAGTCTCGGCGACGGGTAATGATAGCCGGCGACGACAACGACGCCAGCTACCGACCGGCGATGCCGGCGCGCCATCTCGAGCGCCACCGCTGCACCCCAGGAATGGCCGACAACCATGTAGCGCCCGATACCGAGTTTCGCGACCGCGGCATCGATGACGTCGGCCTGGGCAGCTGCGGTCCAAGGTCTGCCGGCCGGGCGTGGACTCATGCCGAAGCCGGGCCTGTCGAAGGCAAGTACGCGATATCTGGCGGCGGCTCTGCCGAAGATGCCGCTTGTCGTGAAGTCTTCCGCCGAGGCGCCATTGCCGTGCAACAGCAGAAGCGGTTGCCCATTGCCCGCCTCCAGGAAATGCAGCTTCGTTCCCCGGAGATGGATGAAGCGCCCGAGCGGACGTGCGGCCAACGCCCGTCGCGCAAGCTGGCCATTGTACAGGGACAAGCCAACCGCTGCCGCCGCAAGCAACAGAAGCAGGTTCTTCCTGAACTTTGCCGTCATCGTTGGAAATCAGGCGGTGTGGCGGAGCAGGCCACTTTACAGCCGCCCTGCTCGCTATCAGGCCGACCCTTTCTGAGGCAGCTCGGTCTCGTCCTCGACTTGGTCGCGCAGGCTCTGCTCGGCCTCCTTCTTATCAGCCCCCGCCGACGGCTTTTGCCGGGCGAGCTCGCGATCCACAATCTTGCGCGAGCCTTCAACCGGATCTTCCTGCGGCGAATCCCTGTCCGCTCCTGTTTGCTGGCCGGTCCGATCGCTGCTTGGGGTTGATCGCGCGGGATCGTCGTTTTGGCGGGGCTTCGTCATTGAGCACCTTCTCCGCTTTCATCGGATGTCTGCTGACTTCCGGGCAGGTTGGAAGCCGGCCAAACCTCTGTGGCCGGCCTTTGTTCCGTGGGCAGCGGGATCGACCTCGTTACTGCTCCGCAGCCGGGAGAAGCAACAGCCTCTTGCAACAAATGTGGTTGAGGCTGAACCGCTGCACTTCTACGAGTGCGGCAAGCGTCCGGTTGCGTCCTGCGTCCGCCTCGCGACGAAGGAACCATGACGCGCCACTCTCAACTCAGTCTTTTGGAATTCGAAGCGCTAACGCAGGCAGCTTCGAAACTGTCGAAGGATCACGGCGGAACGCTGGAAAGCTTGGTGACCTCCCTGTTCGAAGCGCTGCGCGAAGGAGAGACTTGCCCAAAGACGGTTCTGGACGCGGTAATTTCGACGCTGACCAAGGAGAACCGCTAGACTAGACAGCCGGCTTGCCGGAGCCCTCGGCATCATCCTGTTCAGGCTCGACATCTTCCAGGGCATCGATGACAGGCGCCAGCGAATTCTCGTGATCAGCACTGGATTCCGACCCTCTGTTTTCCTCGCCGGCTTTGTCTAGTGCACGTTGGATGGCGTCCTCAATGTTGCCCACCTCCTGCTCGCGCACCTCGCGACCGTAGCCGGCGGCATCGGCGTCTTGCTCGAATTGCTGCGCCAGCATCGCAACGCTGATCTCGGTGTCGGTCGGCAAGTTGCCGACATTCTCTTCCAGCCAGCTTCGCAGGAATTCCTTTGTCGCGTTCATGGAGCACCTCCTCCTCGACGCGAGATAACTGGACGATGACGCCGATGTTCCGTAAATCCGAAACGGCGGGGAATGGGCGGATCGCTGCACGGTGGGGAGCTTGAACACTCTGGGGACACACTCGATGGCTTTCCACGGCGAGAGCGCTTGACACGAGGGGGACGTTCCCGCCTCGAGCTAGGTTCCAGCCCAACGTATCCAGCGGGAACCCGGCTTGCGCTCAGCCGTTCGCAGGCATGGCAACATTGCAGCTTCGAGAAGCGCTGACCAAAGTCGGCACACTGACGTCCCGACCGGCGGCCTTTTTGATTTTGGGCGGCTACACTCTTGCCTGGTACGTCTTCGAGCGGGAGACACTTGACTGGCACGGCGCCGCGACGCTGATCACCTGGGCAATGACGCTGTTTATTCAAAGGGCCGAGCATCGCGACACCCAAGCATTGCAGGCGAAACTCGATGAGCTGATCAAGGCGAACGACAAGGCTCGCAACGAGATCGCCGGAATGGACGACAAAGAGCCGGAGGAAATCGAGCGGATGCGCGATGTCGGACGAGTCGGAAGTTGACGTCTCCTCAACCGGACTGCCTTCGGAGCTAAGTCGTTGTGGGTACGGCGCCAGCGATGATGACACTCTTGTCGGAACTTCGGGTCCCCGGGCGGATTAGGAAGAGTGCCGCAGGCGCATCCCTACACCCAAGGAGGACCTAAGATGCCGAAAAAAGCTTCGTCCGCGACCTCGAACGGCTTGGAAAGCCTGTTCCTGGACGGACTAAAAGACATTTATTACGCTGAAAAAAAGATCCTGAAGGCTTTGCCAAAGCTGGCGAAAGCAGCACAGTCCGAAAAGATAAGCGCCGCTTTCGAAAAGCACCTCAAGGAAACTGAAGACCAGGTGGACCGCCTGGAACAAGTCTTCGACATGCTCGGCAAGCCGGCCAGGGGCAAGACCTGCCCTGCTATCGACGGCATCATCGAGGAGGGCTCGGAAATCCTCGAAGAGTACAAGGACGAGCCGGCGCTTGACGCAGGGCTGGTTGGCGCCGCGCAAGCGGTCGAGCATTATGAAATCGCGCGCTACGGCACGCTGATCGCATGGGCCGAACAACTCGGTCTCAAGGATGCTCTTCCGCTGCTCCGACAAACGTTGAAGGAAGAATCGGCAACCGACGAGGCGCTCAACGCTCTTGGCGAGAGCGACGCCAATCAACGTGCTTTGCAGGCGGCCTAGCAAAGTGGACCATTTGGCCCTAACGGCGGCCGTCGATCTTATGGTTGCAGAAGGAGAACTCGATGAAGAAGACCTGGAAGAAACCAACCATGTGTCAGGTGGCGGCGGGCTTCGAGATATCGCGATATCTGCCTGCTGAAATCCGGCCGAAAAAGTAGCCCGTGAATTTGCATGCCCTGCTCAACGGGGCATGCAATTCTTTGCGATATCAGAAGACGCGGACGCAAATCGACCGCAGCCGCAAAAGTGGCGCCGGTCAGTTGGCCCGCTGGGCATGCATTGCCATGCGCGTGAAGATCATCGGATCGGCGGCGGGAGGCGGCTTTCCGCAGTGGAATTGCAATTACCGCCTGAGCCGCGCGGCTCGCATGGGCATGGCCGGCGTGCGTTCGCGAACCCAATCCTCCATCGCCGTATCGGCGGACGGGACAGGTTGGGTCCTCTTCAACGCGTCGCCCGATATCCGCCAGCAGATTGCGCAAGCGCCCGAGCTTCAGCCCGCGGCCGACGCACCGCTGCGCTCGACGCCTATCCGCGCGGTGGTGCTGACCAATGCCGACGTGGACCATGTCGCCGGCCTGCTCAGCCTGCGTGAGCGGCAGCCTTTCGCGATCTATGCGACCGCGCAGGTGCTCGCGACACTGGCGGCCAATTCGATCTTCAATGTCCTTGATCCGGCGATCGTGCCACGGCGTCTCTTGGCGCCGACACAGGAAATGGCAGTCTGCGGCGCGGACGGCCACCCGACCGGCGTGATCGTCGGCAGCTTTCCGGTGCCGGGCAAGATAGCGCTCTACCTCGAGCAAAGAGGCGATCCCGCCGCCGATTTCAGCTCGGACACCGGCGACACGATCGGCGTCCGCATCAGCGAGAACGGCGGTCGTGCCCCGGTTTTCTACGTTCCGGGCTGCGCGCGCATCGATGCCGCGCTGCGCGCGCGCCTGGCCGGTGCTGCCTGCCTTCTGTTCGACGGCACCGTCTACATGGACGAGGAGATGATCACGGCCGGCGTCGGCCAGAAAACCGGCGCGCGCATGGGGCACATCGCAATGTCCGGAGAAGCAGGTTCGATTGCCGACCTGGCCGATGTGAAGATCGGTCGCCGTATCTTCATCCATATCAACAACACCAATCCTGTGCTGGACGAGAATTCCGCCGAACACGCGGCGGTCAAGGCGGCTGGCTGGGAAGTCGCCAGCGATGGCATGGAGCTTGAATTGTGAGCGATTTCCACGACGCGGCCCGAGGCGGACTGTCCAAGAGCGAGCTCGAGGCCGTGCTGCGGCGGGTCGGCGACGAGCGCTATCACAACCGCCATCCTTTCCATCACAGAATGACCGGCGGCGCCCTGTCGAAGGCCGAAATGCAGGCCTGGGCGCTGAACCGTTATTGCTACCAGGCCGTCATTCCGCGCAAGGACGCCATGATCCTGGCGCGCGCCGAGGATCCGGCGTTCCGCGCCGCCTGGCGCAAACGCATCGAGGACCATGACGGCGAGGACGGATGGAGCGGCGGCATCGCGCGCTGGCTGCACCTGGCGAGCTCTCTTGGGCTCGATGCCGAAGCCGTCAAGGGCGAAAAGCTGGCCCTGCCGGCGACCCGTTTCGCCGTCGGCGCCTATCTTTCCTTCTGCACGAACCATACGCTGCTCGAGGCGGTCGCGTCATCGCTGACCGAGATGTTCTCGCCGACGATCATTGGCGAGCGGGTGCCGGCGATGCTGGCCAGATACGACTACATCACCGAGGATACGCTCGCCTATTTCACCCGGCGGCCCGAACAGGCAGCGCGCGACGCCGACTTCGCCCTCGCCTACGTGCTCGCCCATGCCGACACGGCTGAACGCCAGCAGCAGGCGATCGATGCGCTGGTGTTTAAATGCGACATACTCTGGGCCATGCTCGATGCGCTCCAGCATGCATATGGCGCGCCGGGAAACATACCGCCCGGCGCCTTCCGCCCGGAGGCCGCCTTATGACGGCACTACGGGAAAGGGCCATCGTGTCGTTGCGGTCGGCGCCATCGCTGCCCAGGCATGTGCGCATCCAGTACGATCCCGTGCGGCAGGTCTTCGCGGTGCTTTCGCCGGAGAAGGTATTCTGGCCGAACGAGATCAGTCTCGACATACTGCGCCGCTGCGACGGCCGGTCCATCGTCGAGCGCATCATTGCCGATCTTGCGGCCGACTATGACGCGGATCCGGAGGACGTGGCGGCCGACGTCATCGCCTTCCTGCAGGAATGGTCGGACAAGCTTTTGGTGAAGCTATGAGTGCGCCCATCCTGCCTCCGATCGGCATGCTGGCGGAACTGACGCATCGCTGCCCGCTGCAGTGTCCTTATTGCTCCAATCCGCTCGAACTGCTGAAGGCCAACCACGAGTTCGACACGCAGACCTGGCTCGATCTGTTCTCGCAGGCCGCCGATCTCGGTGTCCTGCAGGTGCATCTTTCCGGCGGCGAGCCGACGCTGCGTCGCGACCTCGAGCAATTGATCGCCGGGCTTTCGGCGCGCGGCGTCTACACCAACCTCATCACCGCCGGCGTCGGCATTGCCGAGGGCCGCATCGAGGCCTTTGCCGAAGCCGGTCTCGACCACCTGCAACTAAGCTTCCAGGGCGCCCGTCCGGCGACCACCGACCGTATCGGCAACCACCGGGGCAGCCACGAGAAGAAGCTGGAGACGGCACGCCGCGCCCGCGCGGCCGGGCTACCCCTCACCATCAATGCGCCGGTCCATCGTCACAACATCGAGGAAGTGCCGGAATTCATCGATCTCGCCCTCTCCTTAGATGCGGAGCGGCTGGAGATCGCCAATGTCCAATATGCCGGTTGGGCGCTCGCCAACCGCGACAGGCTGATGCCCGACCTGGCAGCGGTCGACCGGCAGGCGGACATCGTCACGGCGGCGCGCGAAAGGCTCGCCGGCATCATGAACATCGATTTCGTCACGCCGGATTATTTTGCCGTGTATCCCAAGCCATGCATGGGGGGCTGGGCGCGCGACGCCTTCATGGTGGCGCCCGACGGCACCGTGTTGCCGTGCCATGCCGCCCAGACCATTCCCTCGCTGCGCTTCGAGCGCTTCGGAGACCGCAGGCTCGCCGAAATCTGGGCCGACTCACCGGCATTCAGCGCCTTCCGCGGCACCGACTGGATGCAGGAGCCGTGCCGAAGCTGCGAGCGGCGTGAGATCGATTGGGGCGGCTGCAGGTGTCAGGCGATGGCGATCGCCGGCGATGCAGCGGCAACGGATCCGGCCTGCATCAAGTCGCCGATCCACAAGCGAATGGCGATGCTGACCGACGCCGCGCAGGCAGCGCCGGAGGGAAATGAAAGCTTCGTTTTCCGGCGGATCGGCGCCACAACCCCACGTGACGCCGCACTGATCATGGCCCCCCGATGACGGCCCACCCAAGAATGTTCGGCGGCGGACCACTTCGACGCAACCTCCTGCGACGCCTCTCACCGGCCAACCAGGTGCAAGAGCGGCAACGATTGTGAGACCGTGAGAGTTGCTGAATATATCGCCCTGCCGGTTTCATCATGGACCGAGATCGCCAGGGTCTCATCGACGTCGCTCTCAGCCATTTCGTCGACGGCGATGTCGTGCAGCGTCTTAAGCGCTTCTCGTCGCATGTCGCGCAGGCTGTCCAGTTCAACCCACGCATCGGCAAATCGCTGCCCGTTTCTCGTAACTTCGAAAACGTACCGTGGCATTCAGCCATTGTGAGCACTTCGGATGCCAGCGCATTTAAATTTGAGTGATCGCAATGGGCTGAGGGACGAGGTCTCGCAAAAAAGTTGATACCTTGCGCGATAGTAGCAGTCGGACATTTGCCTCATTGGCCAGGTGCTCCGCTTCCGCCTGCGACAGCCCAATCAGCGATATGTCATTCGCTTCTGCCGGGAGGTCACTTGATCGGCCGCCGTGGACCAGCCACTCGCCGTTCGGCGGGTGCTGCTTATTCGCGGCGCGCTCCTTTTCCAGCGCGATAGCCTCTCGACGCTTCGAAGCGACCGTGGCTGGTCCGCTCGGCAAGCTGGCTCTTTCGGGCCAGGTCGGTCCGTTACCGATCTGGCTTAGACCCTCTCCTCAAAGCCATCCAGCTTACGCCAGTCAAAGCTGACACCAATGCCTGGCTCGTCTGGGGCGACTGCCAGCCCATCCTGCAGCCTGAGCGGACGAGTGGTGTACAGGTCGATGTCGAAACTGTGCGCCTCCACCCAACCAGCGTTTGATTGGCCTGCGACCAAACTGACATGTAGTTCCTGCATGCCGTGGCTGCACACCGGAATTCCAGCCTTGCGCGCAAGCTTGGCGACCCGCAACCAGCCTGTGATGCCGCCACAGTTCGACGCGTCTGGTTGGATGTAGGATAGCTTCGACCACGCGAAGGCATGCTCGAACTCCTCGATCACATGCAGGTTCTCGCCCATGGCCAGCGGCATGCCCGTTGCCTCGGCAATGGCTGCGTAGCCCCGGTAATCATCCGGTATGATAGGCTCCTCGAACCAGAGCAGCTCGTAAGGCGCGAATGCTTTCGCCGCTTCGATCGCCCGATGAATGTCGAGCGCGTAATTGGCGTCCACCATGAACGGAGTGTGCGGCCCGATGCGCTCGCGGATCGCCTTAACTCGGGCGACATCCTCCGCGAGGTCGTCTTTGCCGACCTTGATCTTCACAGCATTGAACCCGGCGGCGAGATAGGAATCGATGCTCGCCAGCAACTGATCGAGGGAGAAGTTCAGGTCGATGCCGCCGCGATATGCCTTGGCTGTCTTGCCGGCCCTGCCCGCCATTTCCCAGAGTGGTCGGCCGATGCGCCGGCCCTGCAAATCCCAGAGCGCTATGTCGAGCGCAGAAATCGCAAAGGACGCGATGCCGCCGCGTCCAACATAATGGATGTGCCATAGCATCCCATCATGGAGCGCCTCGATGTCGGTCGCGTCCCGTCCTTTCAGGAACGGCGCCAGATCGTGGACGATCATGGCTCCGATCGCATGCCCACCTTTACCTCCAGTGTAGGTGTAACCAGTCCCTTCGCTGCCGTCCGCCAGCCTCAGGGTCGCTGTCACCAGCTCAAAATGCGTGTGAGCACCATGCTTGGCGTCGGTCATTACTTCACGCAGCGGCACCCGGAAAAGCCGAACCTCTACGTCCGTGATTATTGTATCGCCCATTGCGAGGCTCTCGCCGCCTGACCTATTTTCGTCATACCATAATTGCACTCTATCGGGCTGATCGCAACCAGATCGGTGATCCCACCGCGCTTTTGGTCCGATGATAACTCGCTGGACCTTGTGCTTTGGTCCGATCTGCGCATTAATGACTGCGTGAAGTGGAGGACGGCTTGTTAAGTACACCACAGCATCTTGGAACGCGGCCCACGAGCGGAGCTGCTCGCGCGGCAGACGCCATGGTGATTGGAATCGAAGCGGATATCGCCTCCGGCAAGCTCGGCGACGGCAGTTTCCTGCCGGCTGAGCGCGAATTGATGGCCGAGTACGGGGTTGGCCGCGGCGTGGTGCGTGAAGCGGTCGCTCGCCTGGCAAGCCGCGGTCTTATCGAAGCGCGTCCACGCTTTCGCCCAGTGGTCCGCCGGCCGGGGCTGGACGCGGCGCTCGGCGCTTTGGAAGGTGTTGTCGGCCACCTGCTAAGCGCTCAGGCGGGAGTGAAAAACCTCTACGATACCCGGGTCTTTCTTGAAGCCGCTCTTGCGCGCAACGCCGCCATCCATGCGCGCAAGGACGACGTGGCCACGCTCAGATCAGCGCTCGAGATGAACGAGGCGGCGATACCGGATTCGGAAAAATTCTATGCCACCGACGTAGGATTTCACGCCGTGCTCTACCAGATTACGCGCAACCCGGTGATGCCCGCAGTGCACAAGGCCTTCACCGCGTGGCTGTCGCCGCATTGGATGCGCATGCCCCGATCGCCCGAGCGCAACCGCATCAATTTCCTGAGCCACCGCGAAATCTGCATGGCGATCATCGAGCGAGATCCGGATGGCGCCGAGCGGGCGCTGCTCAATCATCTTTCCGCGGCCTGGGAGTATGTCCGTGGCACATTTGAAATGCCGTGAGGGCCGGAGGGAGGACCGGCGAGAATGACGCAGACTTACGATCATATCGTGGTGGGCGGCGGAGCAGCGGGTTGCGTGGTCGCGGCGCGGCTGGTGAGGGCAGGACGGCGGGTCCTGCTTCTCGAAGCTGGGCATTCGCATCACCACCCGCTGCTCGATATGCCGCCGGGGATCTTCAAGATGATCAATGGCTCGAAGTTCATGCGCTATTACCGCACCGAGCCGCAGCAGCATCTGGATGGACGTCAACACGAAATCTCGCAAGGCAACGTGCTGGGCGGCGGCACCTCGGTCAACGCCCAGGTCTATATGCGCGGCCGTGCCTCGGACTATGACGAATGGGATGAGTTGCTGCGCGGCAACAATGCCGGCATCCGCTGGAACTGGCAGGCGGTGCTGCCCCACTTCACGGGCATGGAAGGCAACAACCGCCTCGGCGGCGAGTTGCATGGCAGCGAAGGACCGTTGCTTGTCTCCGATCCCGGTCACATTGACGACGTTTCGCGTTGGTTTGTACAGGCGGTCCAACGGCTCGGACTGCCCTACAATCATGACTTCAACGGGCCGTCGCAACGCGGAGTGGGCTTCTATCAGTTCATGAACCGGCGCGGGAAGCGTAGCAGCGCTGCCTATGCGTTTATCGAGCCATTGGCTAAGGATCCCAGGCTGACGCTGAGGCTGAATTCTGCCGCGAGGCAGTTGCTGATCCAGAACGAGCGCGCAAAGGGTGTAATCTACACTGACCAATCGGGAACCGAGCACGAGGCCTATGCGGACGGCGACGTGATCGTCTCGTCGGGCGCGCTGGTATCGCCGCAACTCCTTATGCTGTCGGGTATTGGCCCGGCCGAGGAACTTTCCAGACATGACATTGCCTGCGTCGTCGACCTTCCAGGCGTCGGCCAGAACCTGATCGACCATCCGGAAGTGCCGATCATTGCCACAGCAAACGGCCCGTATGGCTACTTCAAGCAGGGCCAGGGTTGGCGGATGATCAAGAACGGCTTGCATTTCAAGCTGTTCGGCGCCGGTACGATCCTGTCCGCGGGGGTCGAGGCTGGGGCTTTTGTCAATCCGGCCGATCCGGATGGCGAACCGACGATCCAGGCGTTTTGCGTGCCCCATGTGTACCTGGACCGCGATATCCTGACCCTGGTCGAGAATACCTACGGCCTCACTGTGACGACCGTGGTTGTCAAGCCGAAGTCCCGTGGCTTCGTGAAGCTGCGTTCGGCAGATCCGAACGACATGCCGGTCGTCTCTCCGCACCTGCTCAAACATCAAGACGACATGAAGCAGATGATTGCCGGCCAGCGCTATTTCCTGAAGGCATTCCACGCGAAGCCGCTGGCGGATCGCATCAAGGCTGTAGCCGTCCCCCGGGAAGACGACCTCAGCGACGCGGCGCTCGAAAGGC
Organism: Mesorhizobium sp. B2-8-9; assembly: GCF_006439475.1. NCBI lineage: Bacteria > Pseudomonadati > Pseudomonadota > Alphaproteobacteria > Hyphomicrobiales > Phyllobacteriaceae > Mesorhizobium > Mesorhizobium sp. B2-8-9. The sequence continues at coordinate 322,761 of NZ_VFTQ01000002.1, forward strand.
ACTGCAAGCGCTTCGTCAAAACGAATTACCATCCGGCCGGCACCTGCCGCATGGGCCCGGACAGCGATCGAATGGCCGTTCTGGACGCGGCCATGCGGGTGCGCGGGATAGAGAACCTGCGCGTTGCCGACATGTCGGTGTGCCCTAACATCAACGCCGGCAACACGGCTGCACCCGCCATGATGCTGGGCGACCGCTGCGCCGATTTCATTTTGGAAGCGGGTGCAGTGACTCAATCGAGGGCGAAGTCTGCAAGCGAGCTGACCTAGCCCGCCATAGGCGAGGAATATTCAACGGCGTCAAAACGCGACAACCAAGGAGGAAAGCATGATCATTACCCGTCGGAAATTGTTGGTAGGCTCCGCCGTCGGCGTGGCCGCTCTTACCCTCGCTCCACGCGCCTTCGCCGCGCTCCCGCCACTTGCCAAGAAAGACAAGTATAAAGTTGGCTTCGCCCAGACCGAGAGCAACAATCCATGGCGGCTAGCGGAAACCAAAAGCATGCAGGATGAGGCTGCAAAGCTCGGCCATCAGCTCGTTTATACTGATGCCGCCGGATCCTCGGCCAAGCAGGCCTCCGACGTAAACTCCATGATCGCGCAGGGCGTCGACGCGATTTTCCTGCCTCCCCGCGAGGACAAGCCGTTGGTGCCGGTCATCCTGGCCGCGCGTGATGCCGGCATCCCGGTCTTTCTCATTGACCGCGACGTGGATCACACCATGGCCAAGCCTGGACAGGATTACGTCACCTTCATTGGTTCCGACTTCATCAATGAGGGTAATCGCATCGCCGAATGGGTGGTGAAGAACGCCAATGGAAAATCGAAGATCATCGAGCTGGAAGGCACCACCGGTTCCTCGCCAGCCAACGACCGCAAGAAGGGATTTGACGACATCATCGCCAAGCATTCGGAATTCAAGATCGTCGCTTCACAGTCGGGCGACTTCGCTCGCGACAAGGGCCGCCAGGTGGCCGAGACGTTGCTGCAGGCGCATCCCGAAGCCGATATCATCTATGCCCATAATGACGAGATGGCGCTCGGCGCGATCGCAGCTCTCGAGGCCGCCGGCAAGACGCCCGGAAAAGATGTGCTGATCGTCTCGATCGACGGCGAAAAGGACGGCGTGCAAGCAATCGTCGACGGCAAGATCGGCGCCATCTGCGGCTGCAGCCCGCTTTTCGGACCGAAGGCTTTCGCCACGATGGCCGACTATGCCGCGGGGAAGCAAATCCCGCCTTTCATCAAGAACGACGATGACTTCTACGACGGCACGAACGCAAAGGATAAGATCAGTACGGCGTTCTGAATTATCTGGTTAAAGGCGCCTCCCCGCCTCGGCGGGGAGGCTTTTTCGGAGCTTTGCCGATGACGCGGCCGCCAGACGGACCTTCCCCGCTGCTTCTCGACATGCGCGGCATCCAAAAGCGTTTCGCCGGCATACCGGCGCTGGCGGACGCGTCGCTTTGCGTGCGCTCAGGCGAGGTCCATGCCCTGATAGGCCAGAACGGCGCGGGCAAATCAACGCTGATCAAGGTCTTGACCGGATACCACCGCAAGGATGCCGGGCAAGTGCTGTTCGAAGGCGAGCCCTTTGAGGCCCACTCGCCCCACCAGGCACAAGTCAACGGCATCAGCACGATCTATCAGGAGATCAATCTGGTCCCGCTACGGTCAGTGACGGAGAACATTTGCCTGGGTCGCGAACAGCGCCGTTACGGCCTGCTCGACTGGAATGCCATGCACGCGGACGCCGAGCGCCTGCTGAGCCGCTTCGCAATTGGCATCGATGTTCGCCGTCCGCTTGGCGAGTTCAACACTGCAACACAGCAGATGGTGGCGATCGCCCGGGCTATAGGGTTCTCCGCGCGCCTTGTCATTATGGACGAACCGACCTCGTCGCTCGACGAACGCGAAGTGGGAGTGCTGTTCAGCGTCATTCATCAGTTGAAGGCTGAAGGGGTGTCCGTCATTTTTGTAAGCCACAAGCTCGACGAGTTGTATGAGGTCTGCGACCAGGTCACGATCATGCGCGACGGCCGCACCGTGCGCAGCGCCGCAATGGAAGAAATCGGCAAACTGGAACTTGTCGCAGCTATGCTTGGCCGCGATGTCGCGGCTGTCGAGGGTCACGCCACAGCCTTCGGCGAGCGCGACCGCTCTAGAATCGGGGATGTGATGTTTTCGGCCCGAGGGCTTGGGGCCGGGCAGGCTGTCCGCAATGTGAACTTCGATCTCCGGCGCGGCGAGATCGCGGGGTTTGCGGGCCTCCTCGGCGCGGGTCGCACCGAAACTGCAAGGCTCGTGTTCGGTGCCGATCGCCCAAGCGCCGGCCAGATGACGATGGAGGGTGCCGCGTACCACCCCGACCGTCCCGCCGACGCGATCGCCGCCGGCATGGGTTTCTGCACCGAGGATCGCAAGGGCGAAGGTATCGTGCCGGAGATGACGGTGGCAGAAAACCTCACTCTTGCCTTGCTTCCGAAAATCAGCCGCAACGGCGTGCTGGACGACTCGCGTCAGCGCGAAATCGTCGAGCGGTTCATCCGCGAGCTCGGCATTAAATGCTCCGGACCCAATCAGAAGGTGCGGGAGCTTTCGGGTGGGAACCAGCAGAAAGTGCTGCTTGCCCGCTGGCTGGCGATGAATCCGAAGCTGCTCATACTCGACGAGCCGACAAGGGGAATCGATGTGGGTGCCAAGGGCGAGATCCAGCGTCTGATCCGGAGACTTGCAGATCAGGGCCTCGGCGTGCTCATGATCTCGTCAGAGCTTGAGGAAGTGATCGAAGGTGCGGATCGCATATTCGTTTTGCGCGATGGTGTCAGCGTGACCGAGTTGGAAGCTGAAGCCGCTAACGAAGAAAAAGTGCTGACCGCGATGGCGCACGGGACAAGCGCTTCCTCGGGGGCCACGACATGACCGAGCTGCCGAGGTCATATGCGGAGCGGGATGCAGTCGCGCGGAGCTTCGACCTCTTCGGCTTTCTGTCACGCTACGGGACCTTGATCGCACTTGTCTTGCTGGTTGCGTTCAACCTCGCCTTCACACGCAATTTCGCGACAATGCAGACGCTGAACGTCAACCTCACCCAGGTCTGCACGATCGTCATCGTAGCCGTCGGAATGACGCTCGTCATTGCCACGGGCGGCATCGATCTCTCCGTCGGATCGCTGATGGCTATTTCGGGTGCGCTGGCGCCGATGATCTTCATGGGCAAGATCCTTCCGATCGGAAGCATCTACCTGGGCGTGGCGGCCGCGATGATCGTCTCAGTACTCGTGGCCGGGCTGTTGGGGCTCTTCAATGGCTGGTTGGTCGCCCGCTTCCGCATCCAGCCCATTGTTGCGACACTGGTTCTGTTCATCGCGGGCCGCGGCATCGCTCAGGTGATGACGAACGGGAACCTGCAGACCTTCCGCGTACCGGAATTTCAATGGATCGGCCTTGCCCGACCCTTGGACATCCCGGCCCAAGTCATCATCATGGCTGTCATTGTCGCGGCAGCTGCATGGGCGTTGAAAAAAACGCTGTTCGGGCGATGCATATTGGCGGTCGGCGGCAATGAAAAGGCTTCCGAACTCGCTGGTATTGCAGTCTCCAAGATCAAGCTTGCTGTCTATGGCATAAGCGGCCTTTGCGCCGGGCTGGCCGGGCTAATTGTGATTGCAATCAACTCCTCCAGCGACGCCAACCTGGTTGGCCTTGGTATGGAACTCGATGCCATCGCGGCGGTTGCCGTGGGCGGCACTCTGCTCAGCGGCGGCAAGGCCACCATCATCGGTAGCCTGCTGGGCGCGCTTACCATTCAACTGGTGCGCTACACCCTTCTGGCGAACGGGGTGCCTGACGCCGCTGCCCTGGTGGTCAAGGCAGGAATCATCGCACTCGCCGTGTGGCTGCAGCAGCAGCATCGCGGGTAGTCTTATGAATCGTGCCCGCCTCGTCCGCATTATTGGCACCTACGGCGTATTGATCGCCCTCGCTGCGCTCATTCTATTCGGTTTCCTGCGCTATGATCGGTTCCTCAGCTTCTACAACGTCATGACTCTCCTGCGTTACAATTCCATGTTCGCTCTGGTGGCGCTTGGTATGTGCTTCGTCATCATGACAGGGGGAATCGATCTTTCCGTGGGCTCCGTCGCTGCCTTGGGTAGCGTGGCTTCGGCATTGGCAAGCCCTTATGGAATCGTTCCTGGTCTCGCGGCGGGTATAGGCGCTGGGCTGGCCGCCGGGTTCATCAATGCGACCCTTGTCACACGCGCCAATTTGATGCCGTTCATAGCCACTCTCGCCACGATGCAGGCCGCCAGTGGCTCGGCCCTCCTGCTTGCGGGCAACCAGACCGTTTCGGTCTCCTATGAATCGGGCTTCACTGCCATCGGCCAAGGCAATTTCTGGACGTTTCCGATCCCGGCGGCGATCGCCGTCGTGGCATATCTCATTGGTTCCCTTGTCTTGAATTACACCGGCACCGGACGGGCGGTGCTGGCAATCGGCGGCGGCGAGGATGCTTCGCGTCTCATGGGCCTGCGGACCGATCCTGTGAAGTTTTTGGTCTATGTCGCGAGCGGGGGATTGGCAGGGCTCGCCGGCGTTATCCTGGCATCGCAGTTTGGGGCGGGACAGCCCATTGAAGGAGTGGGGTGGGAATTGTTCGCCATCGCAGCCGTTGTGGTCGGCGGGACGCTGCTCACCGGCGGCTCGGGTTCGGTTGTGACCACGCTCGCCGGCGTGCTCCTGCTCGGCATCCTTTTCAATGTTCTGAATTTCGAGAACGGGATGGGATGGATCTCGCTTTCAGCCTACTGGCAATCAGTGATCCGAGGACTGTTCCTCCTGGTGGTAGTTCTCCTTCAGGCCCGACTGACACGGCGGCGCCTCAACGCGCTCTGATCGTCTCGGTCCTCCCACTCAAGTATTGCAAAAGGTTAGCTTGCAGGAATTCTCGTGCAAAGTCGGATCCGGGTGAGCACGCGACGTCAACGCGGCTCCGCGGATTCAGAAAACGCACGTTTTAAGTCATTCTGTCTTAAACGCAGGAACATTCCAGGTGTTGGGAGGTTACGGAACGCCAACCCTTGGAGGAAGCCTCATGTTCATGCACAATAAACGACTGCAATACACCGTTCGTGTTTCCGAGCCGAATCCGAGGCTGGCGTGCATGATCATGGAGCAGTTCGGCGGCGCCGATGGGGAGCTTGCCGCCGCAATGCGCTATTTCACCCAAGGGCTAGGCGAAGACGATGTCGGCCGCAAGGACATGTTGCTCGACATAGCGACCGAGGAGCTCAGCCATCTCGAGGTCGTCGGCTCGATCGTCACCATGCTCAACAAAGGCCTGAAGGCGCAGCTGGCCGAAGGGCAGATGAAAGAAGCCGAACTGTACTTGATGGTCGGCGCAAGCGGCACGACAGCCAAAGAGTCCATCTTATTTGGCGGCGCACCTGCGTTGTGCGACTCGGCCGGAGTCCCGTGGACTGCCGCCTATGTCGATTCCCGCGGCGAGCCTACCGTCGATCTGCGATCTAACATTGCCGCCGAGGCGCGTGCCAAGATCGTCTATGAGCGACTGATCAACATCACCGAAGATCCCGGCGTCAAAGACGCCCTCGGATTCCTCATGACGCGCGAAATCGCGCATCAAAAATCTTTCGAGAAAGCACTCTACGCGATCGAGAACAACTTTCCGACGGGCAAGCTCCCCGGCATTGAGAAATATGCGAGTATGTACGTCAACACGTCGCAGGGTGAAGGGGACACGAATGGGCCATGGAATTCGGGAGACGAATGGGACCGCGTGGACGATCTTGAGGAAGTCATGCCGGCGGACGATGGCGATGGGACAGCAACAGTCAAGCTGGCGGCCAAAGACATGAAAGTGGTAGCAAAAATGGGAGAGCGGACGCTTTCGGATCCCTCCTCCGATCCGACCACAGGCGCCGATATTGGCGCCGGGCCGGGGGCCGGACGAACCAAGAATGGCGACATGGGCGGCGCGGCCAATATCAACGAGGCGCCTGTGCGCGCCGAAGCCGCCGCTCGCAAGAAAAAATAAGATTCGGGCTGATTGAACCTGCCGACCTGACGAGGCTCGGTTTCGTCTACCCGTCACCGTCCTGACGGGTAGACGAGCCTGCAAGAGCGGAGAGGCGGAATCGTCTCCCGCACCTGTCTGTACTTTTCGCTTGATGTTTCGAGCACCTTGGGTGCGAGACGCTAGGGCGCTGTCACGCATGTCGAGGAAGGCAGGGTCACGATATATCCGGACGGCCTTGCAGATCTTCCGAAGATGGGGCGCGACAGCCCCCAAACGTTAAAAGCCGTGATCATGTACAAGCAAGGCCGCGATCGAGACGAACCTGCCTCAAGGCGAAGAGAGCAGAGCACCTTGGCACCCAAAATCAAGCACTGATGTGGCGCGCTCGGCGGATCCAACTGCCCTCCCCGCGCGTTCAGCTCTCCTTCTTGAGCTCCTGAAAGGCATCTCGAATGGCTGCGACTAGCGTCGCTATAGAATAGGGTTTCTGCACCCAGCCCAGCGGTCTGGCCGCCTCGGCTCGAAGCCTCAAGTCGCGATCACCGTGCGCCGTCGTAAAGATACATCGTATGCCAAGCTCGCGGTACAATTCCACGGCCGCGTCGATGCCGTCCCGCTTGCCAAGCAAGCGGATATCCATCAGGGCAAGCACCGGCTTGGTCGAGAGCGCCATACTTATCGCCTCATCGGCGCTGGTCGCGACGCCCGCTAGCGAGAAGCCTTCGGCCAGCAGTCCGGCCTCTATATCCAGCGCGATCAGGTAGTCGTCTTCGACGACCAAGATCGACTGGTTCAGAGTGGTTTCAGCGTGTCGTCCGCTCACATCATCTCGGGAGAAGACGACCTGCGGCCCGAACGATCGATTAACATCCCCCGCACGGCTCAACTCAGGTATCGCTGCTTTCGGTCGCAAGGCCAATCTCCTGGGGCATCAGACAAAAGGTCACGGTGCATCTGGACGGGTGCCGGCTAACTTCAAAAGTCCCGCCGATCTGTCGCACTAGGCCTTCGACAAGTCGCAGGCCTGACGACGACGAGCGCACCGAACTCAGTTCGAAGCCCGGGCCCTCATCCTCGACCACAAGGCTAATGGCTCGGCCGTTCTGTCTGATGGAAACACGGATGGTTCCAGGGCCATTTCCGGGCAAGCCGTACTTCACTGCATTGATCAAAAGCTCGTTGATAGTGAGCGCCAGCGGCATCGCAATGTCGTTTGGCAGTTGGATCGGATCTGCCTCGCAGAACAACTGAACAGCCGGGGGGAACATCTGTCTTGCGGTCTCGCAAACAGCTCCCAAGAAAGGTCCGGCACCGAAGTTGATGGCGTCGGGCGTGTCATAGAGGACTCGCTGAGCGGCGGCCATGGCGGCCACCCGCTTGCTGGCCTCATCCAGAACCGTCCGGGCCTCCGAACTCTTGCTGGTCCTCGCCGCAACCGAAAGCAGGGACTTCAGCATCATCATGTTGTTCTTCACGCGATGATTGAGCTCGTCGAGCAAGATCCGTTGCTGGGTTTCGGCCTGCTTACGCTCGCTCACATCGACCAGCATATTTATGGCGCCGGTGATGTTTCCAGCGGCATCGCGCATCGGGGTCGGATAGGGAATGAATGGAACCCGAGTTCCATCCGGCCGCTCGGCCACCGCTTCATATCCTCGGACGGGCCGCCCTTCGCGCAGCGAGATGGCCATGGGACATTGATCGTGGGGAAGCGGCGTTCCGTCCGGCCAGTAGAGCTTCCATGTCACGCACCATTCGTCGGTGCCAATCACGGGCGTTCGGCCGGCGAGTTGCACCGCAGCTTCATTGAAATAGGTGATCTTGCCGTCGCGATCGGTGGTATAGATCGCGGCAGGAATGGCAGCGAGCAGGTCTTGAAGGTGGCGCTCGCTGTCTTGTATCTTCGCTTCCGCTACCTTTTTGTCCGTTATGTCTCGGGCTATTTTGGAAGCTCCGACGATACGGCCTGACGCATCCCGCACCGGCGATATTGTGAGAGAGATATCCACCAGCGTTCCGTCTTTGCGGCGGCGAACCGTCTCGAAATGATCCACGAGTTCGCCGTTGCGGATGCGACCTAATATCAGCGGTTCCTCACCCAGCCGATCCTCGGGAATGATGGTGGTGATGGGCTTGCCTACCATCTCCGCGGCCGTATAGCCGAATAAGCGCTCGGCGCCGCGATTCCAGGTCGAGACGATGCCTCTGAGATCTTTGCTCACGATGGCGTCATGGGACGACTCCACGATTGCCGCCAGTCGCTGGGCCGCATTCTGCGCCTTGACACGCTCAATGCCGAACCCGAGCTGACGCGCGATTGTCCGGGCGACTTCGATCTCTTCTGCCGAGCATTCGTGCGGCTCGTCGAAATAGGCCATGAACTTGCCCAGCAGACGCCCGCCTTCGATTATCGGAATGAAACAGACCGCGCCGATGCCTTCTGTTCGGATTGCGTCTCTTAAGTTGCTGGGGAGCTCGGCCTGTTCCACATCGCGCAAGCAAATTGGCTGCGGATCGTGATCTGCCGCGGACCAGGGCGAATGGCCTTCCACGGCACTTCGATACGCGTCCGACAAGCCCCTCCAGGCGGCAAACTTCATGATCCCGCCTTCCAAAAGCAGAATAGAAGCGCGCTGACATCTTAGCCCGCGCTGGATCGCATCGAGCGCAGCCTCGTAGACGTCTTCGCGGCTATAGGCGTGCTGCAGCATTTCCGTCAATTGATGCAGCGCAGCCTGCTCCTCGGCCCTTTGGGCGAGTGTCGCCTCGATCTCTTTGCGCTCGGTGATATCGTGCTGCACCCGTACCGCGTAACGAAAGCGTCCGCTGTCGTCGTGGACGCTGGAAGAGGTTACGACAGCCCAGAAAAGCGACCCGTCCTTGCGGACGAACCGCTTCTCAATCGTGTAGCTTTTGATCTCCCCGGCGACCTGTCGGCGATATTTCGTTCGATCCGCCTCGACGTCGGAAGGAAAGGTCTGATCGAAAATCGATCGGCCGACAAGCTCCTCCTGCGTATAGCCCAAAAGACGGCACAAATGTCCGTTCACCCGCAGCAGCCGGCCTTCGGCGTCAGCTTCCACGATTCCCACACCAGCGCTGTGATAGGTCAGGGCAAGCCTCTGCTCCTGTTCGCGCAACAACTCTTCCGCTTCGACCTTTTCAGTCACGTCGATGGTGATGCAGCGGGTGTTGAGAAACCGACCCTCAACTGAACGCACGTTGGATGTTATCTCCACCCAACGCATAGAGCCGTCTTTGGCGCGCAACCTCGCGCGATAGTGTTGAAGCTGCTCATGCCGAGAAAGGCGGTTCAAAATGTCGTCGATTGCGGCGGCATCCGCGTGAAATTCGCGGATATTGCGGCCGACGTATTCGTCCGCGGCATAGCCGAGCAAGTCCAGTTCGGCTCGATTGGCGCGCAAAATGGTGCCGTCATTGGCCACCAGGTGGAGAGCCACGGCTGCATTCTCGAAGAAATCTTCGAGCTCGCTGCCGGAGTGGAGGGTCGCGATGGTTACTTCGCGGGCCTCGCCACCAGACAGGGTTCGCGGGCCAGAAATGCTGGAGGGCAAGGCTCGTTGTTCCATGAAAGGCTAAAGTCCCCTAAACGCAGCTTAACACCCGATTTCGCAAGAGGTTCCAACGCGCTGGGCAATTCACCTGGCCAGTAGCCGCAAGGGTTGATGCTGGAAGGCGTTCGCCGGTGCTGGGCCCACAAATCCGGCAACTCGATGACGCCGCTATTTTCTAGTCGTTTGCCGCTCGCTTGCACGACACCGCGACCTGACCAGACCCCATTTGGAAAGCAGCCAGTCAAAGATCCGGTTCCCGGCCTGGCTTCTGCCGAGAGGCTGCCCGCTCCAAGGACGCAACCGATGCTGCGGAGCGTTAATAATTCTGGACGCTAATACAAGTCGCTACATATTTAACGGTCGTGCAGTTGTCGGAGACTTAATAGGCACACGACTGCTGCCAAGGGATGACGCGCTGATTTCGGGATGGAGGAAGGCCGTGGAAGATCACGCCGGCTCGGCGCCCAATGTAGCTGATTTCGTCATTCACAAGATTCTGGACACGTTCGAATACTCCGAGCGCGGCGCGGTGATCACGATGGTCGATCCAGGGCTGAACTACAGTCGCGCGAATTCATCATTAATTCATAATATCAGAAGATTCTCACGAGCTTGCATGCTGATGCTCCTCACTGTGGGCAGGCTGCGAATTCGGGCGGCGGCGAAACAGACACGAGCGGGGGGAGGAGGACTGACCAATGTCGAATAGAGAAATCGGAACATCCCGGTCGCTCGGGATGCGTGTCGCCGATCTGAGAACCAGGATGCGGGACGCCAGGATCACCGAGCATGAGATCAAGACCTTCCAGAAGGTCGCGGCCATCATGGGGCGCGGCGAAGGCTCCTTACGCATCGACGCGGACGATTTGATCGCCGCGTCCTTTCTTGCCGAGACGATGGGCGAACCGACGCTGAACTGACAGTTTCAGGTATCCCGGGTTCAGAAGCGGAGAGCCCGCGCCATGGTAAGCCTCCATTACGGGGTTGCTGTCGGCGCGGGCTTCGCCATCGTCCACGCCTTTGCCAGATTGATCAGAACGGGCGCATGCCGCGGATTTTCGATAAGCCGCGACTTGTCCGCAAGGCTCACGGTCATGGCTCTCGGCCCTTTTGCCGAACCGACCGTCAGCGCGCTGGAACATGTGCAGGGCCCGCAAGCGGCCGAAGCGAACATCCACGTCATGAGCAAGCCGCGGCTGGACGCTGGTGGCCACACCCTTCCCGTTCTACGTGCATGCGCGCCAGCATGACTACTACCGCTGGACGCCAGCTGGGCTCAAGTAGCTAATGGTCTACGGCGGCGTCGCCGAGGAGGATGCGCAGGCGTTCGGCTGGGGTAGCAAGGCGTGCGCCAAGGCTATGTCGGTGGGCCGGTGCGGGCTCACGCCCTATGGCGAGATCTCAGCAACGATGCGGAATACTCGCTGACGGTGTAAAGCCTGGTCGAGGGGCAAATATCAGCATAATTTTTAGAGTAGCCGAGTTGGGCCGCGAACCAGCTCCAACGATTGCGCTAACTCTATGTTGCCTTCACGATCCTTGGCTTGGTCGGGCGGCGGGATTGAGTTCGTCCTTCGAGAGCCAAGGCCAGCCGCTTCTCGTCTTCGATGGCGCGATCAACTGCCTCAATTTCTTCTTGGAGCGCTTTCAGCTGAGCACCATAGCTGGAGCCTTCGCTATCCCCGATCTGAAAGCCACTTGCCCGCATTGCGTCGCGCGTATGGTGCACATTACGGACGCCTTCGCGTCGAGTCGCGACCAGGATTTCCCTGAACTCTCCAAGACGTTCAACGTGAGTGCGGGTCATTGCGTTCTCCTATCGTCGGCATAGTAAGCCGGCGGCGATTCACAAGTGCCGAAACTCATAGCGCAGACGCTATAAAATCTATGGGAAAGACTCTAGACAAATCATGATCATGAAAGGTCAAATTTGAACTTCTAGCAACAGGGCACAGGCGCGGCTGGTGAAAGTTAGCTTGTCGTCTATCTACGGCGTGCTGGTCTTTTTCATAGACCGCTTGTGCTGGCCCATCCAGCTGCCGATTCTACGCTTTGATTGTCCGCTTCTAGCGAAAGCGACGCGGTCAAGAAGTTCGATATGAGGCGCTTACCACTCGGAAAAATGGAGCCCCGTTTGGACTTCCGTTGGGCCGTCTGACCTGGGGGCCTCACGAACCGGCGAACCCGCCTGCCTGAACCAAGCCGGGGCTAGCCTGCCTTTTCAAGTTCGTCCGAAGCAGGTCGAGGTCAACAGACGCTGTTGGAAAAGGTAGAGGATTTTCGCACCTGTTCCCCGATCGTCCGTCCAGACGATTTGGTGCTTCGCGCAGGGGTCACCGCACCGAAGAGGTATTTATTCCTGCTCTAGCCTGCCTTCAAGCTCCTTCAGAAAATGCGCTTCGTTAAGGAGCGAGTCCCAGTCCGTGCCGATGCGCTTAAGCAGTTCGCCAGCTTGGTCATCTGAGATGCCGGCCTCCCTGGCCAGCCGTGCCGCTAACTGATCCAACACGGCTTTCTCAGCCTCGGGCAAGCTGCCTTCCCGATGATGCATCGCCTCGAAGATCACCCCGAACACACTATCAACTTCCTCGTGGATTTCGCTGGCCGGAATGCCTTCTCGCTCTGCCCCTTTCATCATCTCATCGGCGAGATCACTGACGGCCATGGGATCATCTGTCATGGCGTTCGGCAGGTGCTCTGCCATCCATTTATCGAGGAAGTTGATGCCTCTGGTGCTCATTCCGGCATAAGCGGCAGGCGAACATTAGGTTCCGCTTGTGAAGGTGCGCTGAGCCCGCCACCCGCGAGGGGCGTCTGGAACGCGGTTGACATGAAGGCCTATCCGAGAAAGACCGGACGAAAGCGCAAGCACCTTGTCTTTTGAGCGGTCAAGCAAACTGTCTTAACCGAGGTCGATCCAGGCGGGTGCGTGATCGCTGGGCTTTTCCCAGCCACGGGTCTCGACGTCGACACCCGCGGCCAGAATGCTCTCCGCGAGCGACGGGCTTACGAGCAGATGATCCATCCGCAAGCCGGAGCTTCGGTCGTAGCCGCCGCGATAGGAAAAGTTCCAGTAGGTGTAGATGCCCTTGCCCGGGTGGATTAGTCGCATGGCATCGACCCACCCCAGGCTCAGCATGCTGGCATAGGCCTCCCTGCTTTCCGGAAAGAAGACGGCGTCACCCAACCACCGCCGAGGGACTACGGCGTCGATCTCAGTCGGGACGACGTTGAAGTCGCCACAAAGCACGGTGCGCTCGCCGAGCAGTGACTGGCTGTAGTCGACGAGACGCTCGAACCAGCGCAGCTTGTAATCGAATTTCGGGCCCGGCGCCGGATTGCCGTTCGGGAGGTAGATGCAACCGACGATCAGGCCGTCGATTTCAGCCTCCAGATATCGGCTGTGCGTGTCGTCGGGATCGCCAGGCAAGCCCCGGCGACGTTCGACCGGATCCCTCCCTCGCGCCAGCACCGCCACTCCGTTGTAGGATTTCTGGCCGTGCCAGATCGCGCCGAGACCGGCGTCCCGAATTGCTTCGATGGGAAATTTCTCGTCGGACGTTTTCAGTTCCTGAAGACAGACCACGTCATAGTCAGTCTCGGCCAGCCACTTCAGGAGCACCGGCAGCCGGCCGTTGACACCGTTGACGTTGAAGGTCGCGATCCGCGTCACAGTGTTTTCCTTACCTGGAGTGCGCTGCTTCAGACATCTGCGGCGAAGGCTACGGCTTCGACATTGCGGCCGTCCGGGTCGAGCACAAAAGCTGCATAATAATCCGGTGCGTATTGGGCGCGAATGCCAGGCGCGCCATTGTCGCGACCTCCGGCGGCGAGGCCTGCCTTGTAGAACGAGTGCACCATTGCGCGGGAGCCGGCTCGGAACGCTATGTGGATAGGTGCAGGAGGGGGTCCGAATGCCCCTATCCAGAGACGACCGGCATGGCCACCCAACATTGCCCAGCCCTCTCCGGATTCGAGCACGCCAAGATCGAGAGGAGCGAGCACTGCTTTGTAAAAAGCGAGCGATTTTTCTAAATTCCCGACGTTGAAGCCGATGTGGTCGAACATGCTCCTATCCTCTGATTGACCCAACCTGGTAGCGGCTCAGTTTCAAATTGCCGCTTCTATTGGCGAGCTGTCACTTGGGCGTCCGACGGTCATCCACCTCTTCAATCTTGTCCAGAACCGCCTCCGGCGCCACATCGCGCTTGAGTTCCTTGAGCTCGTGATCCGCATCGGTATCTATGTTCAGACGCTTGGCAATCTCCTCTACCAGCTTGATAAGCTTGGTGGTTTCGTGCTCGTTAAGCAGACTGACCTGCAGATCGAGGTCTGCCCTGGAATTGTCCTCCGCACTCATTCGGTTCTGATTGATCAGCACGAAGGTCGAGAGAAAGATGGCCTCGACCGAGGCGAACATAGCCAAGATGACCAGTGATGGGTCCCAGGGTCTGACAAAGCTCAGGATGCCGAGATTGAGGGCGATCCATATCCCGAAGAAGACAATGTGCAAGTAGACGAAGACCATGCTTCCGGCGAAGCCGCTTATCGCTGCGGCCGCGCGCTCCTCCAGCGATGCGGCCGTGGCTTCTCGTTTCCGCCTCTCGATCAGCGCCTCAATGTTTCGCGCCAGAGCGGGGGCAAGGCCTTCCGGCGCCGGCTTGGTTGGCGTGAACTGACCGTTGCTTTTCGATGCTGCCATCCGTCCAATCCAGTCTCTTCCGTCTAGCCAGCCTAACTCGCCGATCGACAATTCGCTCCGTTGGGGGTTCTCAGATGGCGGATATTGGAAGAATCCTCTGTCTAAGATCGGTGGCGCCGCGTCACACCGGGTTGCCTCTTGCACCGGCGTTGTGCTTGGCCCAGCCCGGCCTATTTATGCGATATGCCCGGGCGCCGAAAAACCGAACCGACCGCCAAATTAATGGCTGAATGGCCGCTTTCACCGGCGGCGACTCTGGGATCGTCCATGCGGGCCAGGGGCATTTTCCTCGAGATCCGCGCGCGCCTTCCTGCGCACTTGAGAAAGCTGCTTCACATCGAATCCCGCGTGCTCACCTTGCGCCTGCCGGAGGGCGCCGATGCCGATGTGCAAGCGGCAGCGGCTATCGTGTCTAAGGCCATGATCGACATCGAAGACCTTCCGGTCATCCCCCGTGAAGCCGAGGACATCCTGACGATCTCGTCCGGCGAGCGGCACCGCTGGCTGAAGGACGGCCGGCTGCAGAGCGCGGGGACAAGAACCGTCAAGCTTCGCGGCCGCGCCAGGAAGATCACCTTCCATGTGTTCGACCCGCGCCACATCGAAGATGTGCTCGACCGCGATCTGGTCACGATCTGGCGCGAGGAAGACGCGGCAGCCGCCGCCGAGAACCGGCGACGGGCTGTCGCAAAGGCGGCAGTCAAGCGTGCGCAAAAAAAGGGCCGCGAGGCTGCCCATTCAGCCAGGAATGGCCGAGACGAAAACTCGGAGGCCAAACTGCGCGGATGGGAAGATTTTGAGAGCGATGGGCTGCTGCGCTGACAAGCGGCTCGGGCATCAGACCGAGAATCTTTCCCTATCGATCGTGATCTCAAGGACAATTCCGGCGGGGTCCCAATCTCGCACGACTCCGCCGAGCTCATTCGCGGCGGCGCGGATCAGGCGGCTCCCGAAACCTTCGTCTTCGGTTGCGACCGGAGGTGGTCCTCCTACCTCTCTCCACTGGACACTCACCTTACCGTCTCTATTGGAGCAAGCGATCTCGATCGAGCCGGCGGGCGCCGAGAGGCTCCCGTGTTTGGCAGCGTTTGTGGCGAATTCGTGTAGCAGGAGAGAAAGCGGCGTGATCATCGCTGGAGGCACCGGCAGATCGATGCCACTGATCGCGAAGCGGGGCTGCTCGTCAGTTCCATGCCGGTATGGCGCGAGGATTGCGGCGATCAATGCATGTAGGCTCGTCGCGCCATGAACAGACGGGCCAGTCGAGGGGAGCATCGTCAACGCATGCGCCCGCGCGAGGGCGCCGAGGCGGTCAGAAACGGTGGAGGCGAGCGCGGCCGGAGTTTCAGCAGCTGGCGCGCTCAAATTGACGATGGTCTTTGCGATGGCAAAGAGGTTCTTCACGCGGTGGTCCATCTCGCGAAGCAGCAACTCCCGCTGCTCCTGCGCCCGCAGCCGCTCGGAAATGTCACGGCCGATCTTGGAGACACCGACAATTGCGCCAGACGCGTCCGCGATGGGGGAAGCGGTCAAAGAGATGGGAATGCTGCTGCCATCCTTGCGCAGGCGAACGGTCTCGAAATGCTCGACATGCTCTCCATTGCGGATGCGCCCCAGGATCTCCCGCTCCTCGATCTGCCGATCGGGCGGTATCAGCAACATGAGCGGTCGTCCGACCATTTCCTTGCGGCCGTAGCCGTAGAGACGCTCAGCGCCGCTGTTCCAGTCCGTGACGATGCCATCCAAATCGGTCGCGATGATTGCATCATCCGAGGATTCGACGAGCGCGCTCAGTCGCGTCGCGCTGGTTTCCGCCCGCTCCCGTTCGATCGCAAACCCGAGCTGACGCGCAATAGTCAACGCAAGTTCGCGTTCACGATCCCCGAAGCGATGGCGTGCCGGATAGTAGACCATGAACTTGCCGATGAGCTCGCGGGAGCTGGCAAGCGGGATGAAAGCCAGCGCTTCGATTCCCTCGCCAAGGACCGTGTCGATGATCTGCCGAGATTCACCGCTGAGACGAATATCCTCGACAAAGATAGGCTCGGCATCGTGCTCCCCGCGCGTCCACGGCGTGTGACCGTTAACTGCCTCGCGGTATTCATTAGAGAGTGAGCGCCAGGCGACGAAGCTCATGACGCCGTGGCTGTCAAATCTCAGGATCGAGGCGCGTGACGAACCGAGGGCGTCGCATATGGCATCCAGGGCCGCATCGTAGATCTCGCCAAGGCCGTTGGCACGGTAAAGTCGGTCGGTGAGACGAAAGAGGACGGCCTGCTCGCGGACAATATCGCCGTCGGCCGGCTCAAGCTGGCCTCGGCCCATGCCCGGATCACTCACGGCTCCGTGCTGCATGGCTCTGTCCCACGGATGGCTCTATTGAAAAGTTCGGCCATCCTCGACCAAATAGCACCGCGTCCAGGGTCCAGGTCCTTGGACTGCTCGATCAAGACCCCATGCCAAAGAATATGCGCCCTGCGCAGTTTCGCAATAGGGACTTGGGGCATGACGTTGATTAGGACCGTCAGTCGTTGTCCGTGCGGCTTTACGCTGACTGCGACTCAGCCTGTCACGTCTTCGGCGGCCCGCAGCGTCCTTTCAGCACGGCGATCTCGGTCTTATGGTCGCCGCCGGACATTGATGAGACCGGCACACCGATGAGGAATACACCTAGCGCATCACCGGTCACCGCCTTGTTCTGCTGATTTGTCAGGACCGCCAAGCGCTCTTTGTCGGCTTGTGTGCAAGGGCCAGCATTGGGCACGCCTGCTATTTTGTCCGGTGGTGTAGCGCAGCCTGCAACGCAAACGATCGCAGCGACGGTTAAAGCAAACCGCTTCATAGTCCCCCCCAAAATCTCAAACCCGCTGCCAACGTTGCTTAGCTTGGCACGGATGGCAAGCGATCAAACTCGGATTCGACAACAAAATGCAAATGGAGCATTATGCCAGCCGGTGTCGGGGGATGCCTCAATGGATTTGCGATCGTATTTTGCCGCGGCGAGCGTGACACTTTTGTCGGGTTGTGCTGCCGACTATTTCAACAATTACGACACGATGACGCTTGCGTCCGGCGACGCAAACAACACCAATTCGCTTTTGCAAACGGTCGATCCGTTTAATCCGCACAGCAACAACACGCATATCGAAGGCGTCGGGCAACGCAGCGTGGCTGTTGTCCAACGCTATCGCGTGCCTACAGCTTCGCCGCGCATTTGTTTCATTCGCCCTATTAAACCCGGCCGAACCCATTGCGTGGCGGGCCGCTTCATGCCCTTCGGCATGGCATCGGCTGGCGCGAGCCGGTAGCGTCAGTAATGCCGACATTTCAAGACCTGTCCGGCTTCGCCCGCAACGATGGCTGTCCCACCGATCAGACCTCAGCGACTCCAGGGCCGACCGCGCAGGGTGCGGCAAGATCGGCCGCTCCGATGATGGCAACCCGACCATATCTCGACTCAAGCGGGAGCAGCAGAGCGACCCGATGGTGACATTTGGAATCTAGCCGTTCCGCGATCCTGCCAGCGGAACGCACGTGGCTCTTCCTCGTTTTTGGCTCTGAAGGGAACCATGAAACGGAGACAGAACGATGAGAAAGCTTTTGTTACCCGTTGTGACAGGCGCGCTTGTCGCCTTGTCTGGCGCAGCTTTTGCCGACACTCCCGTATCAGCCGCTACAAACCTTAATGTTCGCGCCGGTCCAGGCTCGCAATATCCGGTCATCGGCGTGCTGCGGGCGGGCCAGACGGCCACATTGAACGGCTGTCTGCAAAACTCGAAATGGTGCACCATCGCCGAAGCTGGTGGTCAGGGCTGGGTTTATTCCGACTACGTTACCGCAGAATTCGGTGGCAATCGGGTCGTCTTAACCGAGCGACCGGCCAATTCCGGCATCGCGGTCGTGAAACCTCCTCGCGATCAGGCTGATGCCGGAGCCGTCGCTGGTGGCGCCACCGGAGCGATCGCCGGCGCTATCATCGGAGGACCGGTAGGCGCTGCTGTGGGCGGCGCGGCGGGGGTCGTTGGCGGCGGCGCAGCCGGCACCGTGATCAATCCGCCCGAACAGGTGCGCACGTACATCAGCGCGCATCGGGTCAAGCCTGTTTACCTTCAAGGAAAGGTTGTAACCGGCGCGACCTTGCCTGAGACGGTGGCTCTACAGAAGATCCCGAACTACCGCTACCGCTATGTCTATGTGAACAACCGACCGGTGCTGGTTGAGCCGTCGACGCGCCGCATCGTGTATGTGGAACGCTGAAAGTGCCAATCGGCAATGAATACCGACCGCCGGGCGGGTTGCACGGCGGTCAAGCCGAGGCGGGTGTTGACGGCAACACACGACCGCGAACAACGACACCGTCGATTTATGGTGAACATCTCCGGCGTTGGCTGCGTCGTTCACGCAATGCCGCCGAGACATCGGCGGCGACCGGCCGGCGGAAGTGGCGGCCGGCGCTAGGAATGTGGCGGCGCACGGCTTCCAGGCGCTCAAGATGAACGGCACCTCGGAACTGCAGATCGTCGACAGCCACGACAAGATAGACACGGCTATAGAGCGCGTCGCCATGGTGCGCGAGGCGGTCGGGCCGAATATCGGCATGGCCGTCGATTTCCACGGCCGCGTGCACCGGCCGATGGCGCGCATCCTGGTCAAGGAGCTGGAGTCATACCGGCTGATGTTCATCGAAGAGCCGGTGCTCAGCGAAAACCGCGAGGCGCTGAAGGAGATCGCCGCGCTCGGCTCGACGCCGATCGCGCTCGGCGAACGGCTCTACAGCGGGTGGGACTTCAAGTCGGTGTTCGAGGAAGCGGTGTCGGCCGGATCTGTCGCACGCCGGCGGCATCACCAAATGCCGCAAGATCGCGGCGATGGCCGAAGCCTATGACGTGGCTGTGGCGCCGCACTGTCCGCTCGGGCCGATCGCGCTGGCCGCATGCCTGCAGCTCGACTGAAGCGACCGTCGACGGAAGAGGTCGCCACCGGGAGAGGCAATCGAGCTCCTCAACGCGAAGCTCCCCCGGCTGTTGTCGGCAGCATTCTATTGGATGATACCTGCTGGAAATACGCGCTCCGCTTGCGGGCAGAATAGAGTGGAAGGGAAGTTGCGGCTGCCCTCTTCTATCCTATTGCACCGCCAGCGCCGTCACTTCCCGCCGGAAAGGCAGGGCGTCACCAATATCGGCCTCGTCCAGCTCGCGGGCGAAGCGGTGGCCGGCATAGGTTGCCCAAGCAATCGGCCCCGGCGCTTCGGCATCGCCGATAACCTTGATCGAACGGATGCCGTTGCCGGCCCACTCGTTTTCCCGGGCTTTCAGCGCGCGCCAAACGGCATCGTCCTGATTGCGCGACGTGACTAGGACCACGGCATCGGCCGCCACCTCCTGTCGCGCGCCGGTATAGACGCAGGCCGTCACGACGCCGCCTGACGCGATGGTCGTGACAGTCCTGTTGAGGACGATATCTATCCCGATCTGCGCCAGGCGGCGGTGGATGGCGCCCTGCTCTAGCGTGTTGCGGGTCCAGTCCGAGACATAGGCCGACGGCGTTACCAGCGTCACCTTCGCACCCTGCCGCGCCATCAGCTCCGCCAGCACGCCGCCCATGTAGTAATGGTCGTCGTCGAACAGCACGACATTGCCGGAAGCCACCTTGCCTCCCATCAGATCGTCGGGCGTGTAGACCGGCATGGCGGCGTCGATCGGCATCGGCACGACATGGGCGCGCGCCACGCCGTCGCGCCGCCAGGTCGATCCGGTCGCGATGGCGACGTTCTGGAAGCCGAAGGACAGGACGTCGTCCGCCGACAGCCGGCTTTCGAAATAGATGTCGACGTTCGGCATCTGGCTGAGCTGATACTGGCGATAGTCGCGCACCCTGCCCCAGGCCGAGAGGCCCGGAAGCAGGCATTCACGCGCCACGCGCCCGCCGAGCGCGGTGCCGGCTTCCGCTATCGCCACCTGATAGCCGCGCAGGCCGAGCGCGCGGGCGGCCTCCAGTCCGGCAGGCCCGGCACCGACGATCAGCACGCTGTCGCTATCGCCCTTGGCCTGCATGCGCTCCGGATGCCAGCCCTTGCGCCATTCCTCCATGAAGGTCGGGTTCTGCGTGCAGCGCGAGATCGACATTGTCATGTCGCCGGTGATGCAGATGTTGCAGCCGATGCATTCGCGGATGTCCTCGATGCGGCCCTCCTCGACCTTCCTTGGTAGGAAAGGATCGGCGATCGACGGGCGAGCGCAGCCGATGAAATCGAGCGTGCCTGATTTGATCATCCTCACCATCACGTCCGGCGAGGTGAAGCGGCCGACGCCGACGACCGGCTTCGAGGTAAGCTTTTTGATGCCAGAGACCAGGCTTTCCTGCGCCGCCTCTTCCTTGAAGCGCGACGGCCCGGAGCAATCCTCCCAGGCGCCGTGGGCGAGGTCCCAAAGATCAGGCAGCTCAGCATGCATCTCGATCATGTCACGGACTTCCGAATTGGCGAAGCCAAGCTCGCCGATCATCTCGTCCAGCGACAGCCTGAGCGTCAGGCCGCACGTGTCGCCGATCGCGTCGCGCCCTTCCTCGATCAGCTCGCGCATCAGTCGCGAGCGGTTTTCCAGTGAGCCGCCATATTCGTCGCTGCGCTGGTTGGTGGCGGTCGACAGGAAGTGCTGGATGATGCCGAACCCATGCGCGCCGTAGAGGCACACAAGGTCGAAGCCCGCCTGTTTGGCGCGCTTGAAGGCATTGCGATGCCAGCGGCGCAGGTCGCGGATATCCTGCTTGTCCATGGCGCGCGCCTGCACCGGATCGTTGGTGAAGGTGCGGATCGGCAAGGCCGACGGCCCGCGCGGAACCTCCTTGGTGTAGAGGTTGGGACCGTTGATGCCGGAATAGGCGAGCTGTATGCCGGCGAGCGCGCCATATTCGTGCATCGCCTTGGCCATTTTGGCCAGGGCCGGAATGTCGGCGTCGTCCCAGAGCCTGAGCTCGATGAAGGGCGTGATCTCGGAGGTGTGATGCATCTCCGTCTGCTCAGTGAAGATGACGCCCCATCCGCCTTCGGACTTCATCCGGCGCATCACCGCCGCGGCTGACGGATCGCGATAGCCCCCGCCATTGCAATGCGGAACCTGGTAGAAGCGGTTCTTGGCGGTCACCGGACCGATCTTCATCGGCTCGAACAGAATGTCGTAGCGTGGGTCGCGCATAATAGCTTCCTTCATGCCGGCTGCTCTGGAGATTACCCATAAGTTGGCGCGTGGGCGGGAAAACTACGGATTTCTTCCGCGGGGATTAGGGCGCGCCTAATCTTGCGTCGCCTGGGTTAGCCTCAGATGAAGCGAGGCTGAGCCAAATGCGACTTCAGGACCGCCGCGGCGCAATGTAAACAGCCGATTGCGGCAACGGGACCAGACAAGAATGGACAGCGTCAGAATCCTCGAGCGGTTGATCGCCTTCCCGACGGTGAGCCGCGACTCCAACCTCGACCTCATCTTCTATGTGGCGGACCTGCTCGCAGCGAGCGGCATCGCCTCCCAGATCATCCACAGTCCGGACGGGCACAAGGCCAATCTTTTCGCCACGATCGGACCGGCCGAGAAGCCTGGCATCATGCTCTCCGGTCACACGGACGTCGTTCCCGTCGACGGCCAGAACTGGACGCTGCCGCCATTCGCCATGACCGCGCGTGACGGCAAGCTTTACGGGCGCGGCGCGGCGGACATGAAGGGCTTCGTGGCCTCAGCTCTCGCGGCATGTCTCAAGGCCTCGAAGATGACGCTTCGCACGCCCTTGCATCTGGCGCTCTCCTACGACGAGGAAGTCGGCTGCCTCGGCGTGCGCGACCTGATCGAAATGCTGAGTGCTGCGCCGCAACGCCCGCTGCTGTGCATCGTCGGTGAGCCGACCAACATGCAGGTGGCGACCGGGCACAAGGGCAAGCTTGCGGCGCGCGCCATCTGCAAGGGACGCGAAGGCCATTCGGCGCTTGCTCCGCTGGCACTCAACGCCATCCATCTCGGTTGCGATTTCGTGCGGGCGCTACGCGACGAGCAGGACCGGTTGGCTCGCGAAGGCGCCCCCGACGGCGACTACGACATTCCCTATACCACCGTGCATGTGGGCAAGATCAATGCCGGCGTGGCGCTCAACATCGTGCCCAATCTCTGCCAGGTCGATTTCGAGATACGCAACATCGCCGCCGACGATGCCGCCGGCATTCTCGATAGGCTTCGCGGTGCCGCAGCGCGCATTGCGGCCGACGCCGCTTCGATCGCGCCCGAAGCCGCGATCGACATCGAGATCACTAACACCTATCCGGGCCTCGACACGCCGGTCGCTTCGGAAGCGGTCGCCTTCGTCAAATCGCTGACCGGCGCCAACGATACCATGAAGGTCGCGTTCGGCACGGAAGGCGGATTATTCAGCCGCGATCTCGGCACGCCGGCCGTCGTCTGCGGACCGGGCTCGATGGCGCAGGGGCACAAGCCGGACGAATTTGTCAGCGTCGAACAATTGCGGCGTTGCGACGAGATGCTGGAGAGGCTGCTGTCGCGGCTCGCCGACGGCTGGCCGTGACCCTCCTCATTTGACGATGCGTTCGGTGCCGAAGACGCCCTGCTCGACGACGAAGCGGCGACAGTGGTCGATGAAGGCTTGCACCGTCAGCGTGCGATGCTCGGCGTTCGGCAGCGCAATTCCCATGGTCAGCGGCCTGATGTCTCCCAGCAAGGGCACGAAGACCAGCAGCTTGCCGTCGGGCGACATGGTGTTGAGCGGCCGCATGTTGGCGATGCCGTAGCCGAAGCCATTGGCGACCATCGAGCGCATCACGGCGATGTCGCCGGTGCGCTCGGCGATTTTTGGCCGAAGTCCCTTGGGCTGGAAAGCCGACAGGAAATATTCGCGGCTGTAGGGCAGATCGAGCAGCACCATCGGCTCATCGACCAGTTCCTCGGGGGTGATGCCCGTCCTCCCCGCCAGGCGATGCGCGGCCGGCAGCATCACATAGGCGGGCAGTTGCATCAGCGGCTCGAATGTCATGTCCTGCGACAGTTCGAGATCGTAGGTCAGTGCTGCGTCTATTTCACCACGCTGCAGCATCTCGAACAATTGACCCTGGTTGCGCTCGAACTGCCGGACGCGCACGTCCGGATAGGCGTCCTCGAATTTCCGGCGCAGCGCCGGCAGCACGATCTGCGCGAAGGTCAAAAGGCAGCCGATCGCCAGCGGTCCGCGCACCTTTTCGGCGATATCGCCGGCAATGTCGTGCAGCGCATCGGCATCGTTGAGCAGCCGCGCAGCTTCTTTGAGGAACAGGCGCCCGCCCGCCGTCAGGGCAAGCGCGTGCGAGTGCTTGCGCACGAAGAGCTGGACACCGAACTCCGCTTCGAGCTGGGCGATCGAAGCCGAGATCGACGGCGGCGAGACGTTCACCTGCTCGGCCGCCTTGGCGATAGACCCCGCCTCGCCGACGGCGACGAAGTACTCGAGTTGTCTGAGCGTGAAACGAAGCGGCATGGGCTTCTATGATGCCCGTTTGGTCGCTGCAATCAAGTCGCGGCCGCTCCTCAGTACTTGATCCAGGTGGTCTTCAGCGCGGTGTATTTGTCGAGCGCGTGCAGCGACAGATCGCGCCCGAAGCCGGACTGCTTGAAGCCGCCGAAGGGCGTCATCGGGCTCAGCGCGTCGACGGTGTTCACCGAAACCGTGCCCACCCGCAGTCTTTCCGCGATACGGTGTGCCCGCGACAGGCTGTCGGTCCAAAGCGATGCCGCAAGGCCGTAGACGCTGTCATTGGCAATCCGCAGCGCCTCCTCTTCGCTATCGAAGGCGATGACCGACAGCACCGGACCGAATATCTCGTCGCGGGCGAGCGGATCCTCGGGCGAGACATTGTCGAAGATCGTCGGCTGCACGAAGCTGCCGCGCCCGTCGACGGCCACCCGGCGGCCTCCGGCGACCAGTCGGGCTGACTTCCTGCCGCCATCGATAAAACGCATGACCGTCGCCGCATGCCGCGCATCCACCATCGCACCCATCCTGGATGCCGGGTCGAGGGGATCGCCGGGTTGCGTCGCCGCCACGCGCTCGGCCAGTTTCTCGACCAGCGCGTCCTTGATGCCGCGCTCCACCAGAAGCCGGGAATTGGCTGAGCAGACCTGACCCTGGTTGAAGAAGATGCCGAAGGCGGCCATGTCGGCAGCCGCGTCCAGGTCGGCGCAATCCGCGAACACCAGATTGGGGCTCTTGCCGCCGGTCTCCAGCCAGACCTGCTTCATATTCGACTGGCCGGAATATTGCAGGAACAGCTTGCCGACCGCGGGCGACCCGGTGAAGGCGAGGCAATCCACATCCATATGCCGCCCAAGCGCCTGGCCGGCGGTCTCACCCAGGCCCGGCACCACATTGAGCACGCCGGCGGGCAGGCCCGCTTCCATGGCGAGTTCCGCCAGCCTGAGTGCCGAGGAAGGCGATTGCTCGGCGGGTTTCAGCACCACCGAATTGCCCGCCGCCAGCGCAGGCGCGCATTTCCAGGTGGCCATGTCGAGCGGAAAATTCCATGGCACCACGGCGCCGACGACGCCAACCGGCTCGCGCCGCACCAGAGCTAGGTCACCCTGGCCCGTCGGCGCCACCTCGTCATAGATCTTGTCGATCGCTTCGGCGTACCACTGGAAGATCGCCGCCGAGCCCGGCACGTCGATGGTGGCGGCATCCTTGACCAGCTTGCCCATATCCAGCGATTCCAGCAGCGCGAGCTCCTGCAGGTTCTCGCGCAGCAACTCCGCCAGCCGCAGCAGCACCTGCTTGCGATGTTGGGGACTCGTTCGGGACCAGACGCCGGCCTCAAAACTACGCCGCGCCGCCGCGACGGCGAAATCGATATCCTCCTCCCCGCAGGAGGCGACTTCGGCGAGCGTCGCTCCCGTGGCCGGATTGACGCTGGCGAAGGTCCGGCCGGAGCGCGCCGGCACCGGCTTGCCGTCGATGAACGCCTTGTCGCGGAAGCGAATCGCGGACGCCTTGCCGACCCACTCCTTGTGGCTGAGTTCGCTCATGCTCGCTCCAGAACTGGTCGGACTACTCGTCACCGGGGACGCCGTAGCTCGGCGCGTCGGACGGATTGAGGGCGCGGGTGACATAGGCATCGAGCTGTGGCTTGTAGATCTCCCACAGCGTTGCCAGCTGCTCGATCGGACACGCTTCGGTCCAGTCGCAACGCAGGTCGGCGACGGGCCAGGACACATCGCGGACCAGCTTCATGCCGGCGGAGCGG
The DNA here is from genome assembly GCF_006439475.1 of Mesorhizobium sp. B2-8-9. NCBI lineage: Bacteria > Pseudomonadati > Pseudomonadota > Alphaproteobacteria > Hyphomicrobiales > Phyllobacteriaceae > Mesorhizobium > Mesorhizobium sp. B2-8-9. Next base: position 348,340 of record NZ_VFTQ01000002.1, read on the forward strand.
ACAGGCCCCGCCTCGCCGCCGGCATGAAGCGCGGCGCGCATCGTGACGATCAGCCGGTCGCCGAGATGGCCTTCGGAAGCAAGGAAGGCGTCGACCATGGCACGCGGGATGCCGTCATTCGCGAGCAGGTTGCCTCCGCAGGCAACGTCCTCGCCGTGCGCCTCGGCCCAGATGCCGAGCGCTTTCGGCCCGGAGTGGATCGCGCTGACGCCTGCGGCGTCGACCGCCAGCACCTGACGGTATTCACTGAAGGCGGCCGTGCGCTTCAGGATCGCGACAGTCTCCGCGGCGGAGGCGCCGCGCGCCATCAATTCCAATGCCCGCGGCCCGAGTGTCGGGTCAGTGACGTTCTGGCTGGCGACCGCGCCGACGCCCGCCTGCGCATAGGCGCAACGCGCCGCGACCGCGGGAGACGACGACGACACCGCCACGCCGAACATGCCTGTGCGCCTGCAGCGCGCGACGATGGAGAAGGTCATGGCGCTTAGTCCGGAATGACGGCGGTGCCGTCGATCTCGACCAGCCATTCCGGCCGCGCGAGCGCCGACACGACCAGGCCGGTCGAAACCGGGTGGACGCCCTTGATGTACTCGCCCATCGTCCGGTAGACAGCCTCGCGATGGCGGACATCGGTGATGTAGACAACCACCTTCACCAGATGCTCCATCGTGCCGCCGCATTCCTCGATGAGCTGCCTAATATTCTGCATGACCTTGTGGGTCTGCTCGACCGGATCGTGGCTGTCGATGTTCTTGGCCGTGTCGAGGTCCTGCGGGCACTGTCCCCGCAGATAGACGGTGCGGCCGCCGCGCGTGACGATCGCCTGGCAGAGATCGTTGTCGAGCTTCTGCTCGGGATAGGTGTCCTTGGTGTTGAATTTGCGAATTCGCGTATGCGCCATCTTGGTCTCCATCAGGGATCGGGCTCGCAGCTTTGATCAGGCGTCCACGGTCTCGCGCGTCGCGGCGGCGTGGTAGGCGAGATATTTGCGCTGCGTCGAAATACGGTCGGCCACGTGTTTGGCATCGTGCCAGACGCCCCAGATGAAGCTCGAGCCTCTGCGCGACTGCCAGGGCAGACCCAGGAAATAGATTCCGGGCTCTGTCGAGACGCCGCGCTGATGCCTTGGTCGGCCCCTCTCGTCGAAAGCGTCGACCTTCAGCCAGCTGTAATCGACGGCGAAGCCCGTCGCCCAAATGATCGTCGCTACCCCGGCTTCGGCAAGATCGAGCTTGAGGATCGGATTGGTCACGCATTCCGGGTCGGAATCGATTTTGCGAAGATCAGGTTCTTCCGGAAGGTCGAGACCATTGCGCTCGACATAGGCGTCGGCCTCGTCCAGCAGCGACATCAGGCTGGCATCGCCCCTGGCAATGTTCTTCGCAAGATCCGGCGCGAAACTCATCACGCCGTCCTGGTACGTCTTTGTCATGCCGACAAGCGTAAGCCCCTCCGCCGCCAGACGGCGGAAATCGATCGTCTCGCCGCCGCGCGCGCCGCTCACCGCGATCGTGACATGCTCCGTGCCGGGCCCTGGGGTTTCGAGATCCCATTTGCCGAGCACGCCCAGCCACCAGCAGAAGTCGCGCCCGCGATAGGCGCGCGGCGGACGATCGTGCGGGCCGACCGAGAGATAGACGCGCCTGCCTGAGCGCTGCAACTCATCGGCAATCTGCACGCCCGAGGATCCCGCTCCGACCACCAGCACCGCGCCCTTCGGCAATTGCGCCGGGTTGCGATAGGCGCTGGAGTGGATTTGCAGGATGCCGGCATCGGCAGGAACGAGCGGTGGGATGACCGGGACCTGGAAAGGCCCGGTCGCGGCCACGACGCTGTTGGCTTCGATCACCCCATCCGAGGTCTCGACGCTAAATCCCGGACGGCCGACATTCCTTTGCACGAGCTTGACCTCCACGCCGCAGCGGATCGGCGCATTGATCTGCTTTGCATAGGCGACGAAATAGTCGGCGACCTCCTCCTTGGGAGGAAAACCGTCGGGACCCGTCACCGGAAACTCCATGCCCGGAAACCGGTCATGCCAGGCCGGGCCATTGGCGACCAGGGAGTCCCATCGCTGCGAGCGCCAGCGCTCGGCGATCCGGCCGCGCTCAAGCACAAGATGAGGCACCCCGCATTTGCTCAGATGCTCGCTCATCGCCACCCCGGCCTGGCCGCCGCCGACGACGAGCGTGTCTACCTTCTCAACCGACATGCTCGGTCCTCTTCTGACCATCCGACAGCTTCCGCCGCGCGGGATGAAAACGATCTCGGGCAGTTGGTGGATGCAGCCAGGCTGCGCCATCCGACCGCTTCTCTGCTGGCGCTCACAAGTAGCAGCACGTGGCGGCGGGCGCCCATAACGAATCTCCGAAGTCACGCGTAACCATTTCCGAATTTCTCGCACCGATGGACGCACCTAGAGTCCCAGCGGTCGGATCGACAGCGCTGTAAGAGGTGGCGGGCGAAGCCGGACATGTGTCCGCGCGGAACTGTTCCGGAACAAGGATACGCCTTCGCGGCGGCCTGTTCTGCCATGCCTCGAGCGCCGGCATTCTCGAGGGGCTGGGCATGAAAACTGAAAGCTTTGACTACATCGTCGTTGGCGCCGGCTCGGCCGGTTGCGTGGTCGCCAATCGGCTGAGCGCCGATCCGTCGGTCACAGTGTGCCTGATCGAGGCCGGCGGCAGCGACAACAGTCTGCGCGTCAAGGTGCCGGCGGGCATCCTCTCGCTCTACGGCAACCCGAACTACGACTATTGTTTCGTCGGCGTGCCGCAGCCCCACCTCAACAACCGCAGCATTCCGGTCAACCGCGGCAAGGCGCTGGGCGGATCGAGCTCGATCAATTCGATGGTCTATATTCGCGGCGCCGCCCAGGACTATGACGAGTGGGCCGAACTCGGCTGCGCCGGCTGGGCTTATGACGATGTGCTGCCGGTATTCAAGAAATTGGAGCGCAACCTGCTTGCCCAGGACCCACGCTATCACGGCAGCGACGGCGAGCTTTTGGTCGACAATCCCCGTGATCCGAACGAGCTTTCCGCCATGTTCGTGAAAGCTGGCGCAAGCGCCGGTCTGCCTGCCAACACCGACTTCAATGCCGCAAGCCAGTTCGGCCTCGGGATCTACAACGTCACGCAGGATCGTGGACAGCGCTTCAGCAGCTTCAGCGCCTTCATGCGTCCCGTCCTCGATCGCAAGAACCTGACGCTGCTCAGCCAATGCGAGGTGATCGACCTCGTCATCGCCGGGGGTCGCGCCACGGGAATGCGCGTGCGGCACGAGGGCCAGCAGAAGCAGCTCTCGGCCAACCGCGAGATCGTGCTGTCGGCCGGCGCCATCAACTCGCCCAAGATCCTGATGGCATCCGGCATCGGGTCGGCAGCCGAGCTCAAGCAGATCGGCATCGCGCCGATCCTCGACCTGCCGGGCGTCGGCAAGAACCTGCAGGACCATGTCGATGGCATGATCACCGTGCGGTCCAGAAGCACCAGGACGCTCGGCCTCTCACTCGCCAACCTGCCGCGCATGGCAGCGGCGCCCTTCCAGTATTTCGCCCGCCGTAAGGGCATGCTCACCACCAACTACGTCGAAGCCGGTGGCTTTGCGAAGACCAAGCACGCGAACGGCCTGCCCGACATTCAGTTCCATTTCGTGCCGGGCTATCGCAGCCATCGCGGCAGGCTGATCGAATACGGCCACGGCTACGCCATTCACACTTGCGTGCTCAGACCGAAAAGCGTGGGCGAGATCAGGTTGTCGCGCGACAATTCTCGCCGCGACGTCCTGATCGACCACCGCTTTTTCACGCATGAAGACGACGCCATGGTGCTGGTGGAGGGCATCAAGATCGCGCGCCGGATTTTTGCCTCGTCCGAGTTCGACGCGGTGCGCGGCCAGGAGATGCTGCCGGGCAAGGATGTCCGAACCGACGACGAGATCCTGGCCTATCTGCGCGCCGAGGCGCTGACCGTCTATCACCCGGTCGGAACCTGCAAGATGGGAACGGACGACATGGCCGTCGTCGATCCGGCGACACTCAAGGTGCGAGGCGTGGACGGACTCCGGGTCGCCGATGCCTCCGTCATGCCGAAGCTGATCGGCGGCAACACCAACGCGCCAAGCATGATGATCGGGCAAAAGGCTTCGGAGATGATCCTCGGCCCGGCGCGCAACGGCGAAAGGTAGAGGCCGTCTCACCCTTCAACATCGGGGCAGATCGGCGTTCAGCACTGCTGGACTGCCTCGACTTTTGCTCTTGGAAATTGCGCTCAGTGATCCTCGTCGATCTCGTCGTGCAGAAGGCCAAGGATACGGCGCTTGAGCGCGATGAAGTCGGGTTCGAGGATGACGTCCATCGAACGCGGCCGTGGGATGTCGACTTTGATCTCGGCCTTGATCTTGCCGGGCCTTGCCGTCATCACCAGAACGCGGTCGCCGAGCACCAGCGCCTCGTCGATATCATGAGTGACGAAGAGCACCGTCTTCTGCTGCCGCTCCCAGACGCGCAGAAGCAGCTTCTGCATGGTGCCGCGCGTCTGGCTGTCGAGCGCGCCGAACGGCTCGTCCATCAACAGGACAGCCGGGTCATTGGCCAGGGCGCGCGCGATCGCCACGCGCTGCTTCATGCCGCCCGACAACTGGGCGGGGTAGTGGTCCGCAAAGGACGCGAGGCCGACCTCGTTGAGATACTGGTCGACGATCTGCTTGCGCTGCTCCGCAGGCAGCCCCTTGCGCTTCGGCCCGTATTCGATGTTGGCGCGCACCGTGAGCCACGGGAACAAGGTGTAGCTCTGGAAGACCATGCCTCTGTCGGCGCCGGGTTCGATCACTTCCCGGCCGTCGACCTTGATGCTGCCCGAGGTCGCGTCATTGAGGCCGGCGGCGAGGTAGAGCAGGCTGGATTTGCCGCATCCCGAAGGACCGACGATCACGCAGAATTCGTTCTTGGCCACCTTCAGCGACACATCGTCCAGCGCCAGCACGCCATTGGCATCGCCATAGCGCAATGTCACGTCCTCGATGGCCATCGTGGTGCCGGCCGAACGCGGATCGCCGGCCGCATGGGCCGTGCCGGCCAAATTGTTCGCCTTGACGGTTTCGGTCATCACTACCCTTGATCCGGCTGCGTTTTGCGAGGATGCGTTCAAGATCAAGGTGCCCATGGCGCGACCCTTGCCCGGAGAATGCGGAATGCCGTGTCGGTGATCAGGCCCAGAAGCCCGATTGCGGCGATCGCCATGAAGATCACATCCACCTGGAAGCCGCGCATTGCCTTGAGGCTGATATAGCCGAGGCCGCTCGACGCGGCGACGAGCTCGGCAACGACCAGATAGGTCCAGGCCCAACCCATGGTGACGCGAAGCGTGTCGAGGATCGCCGGAAGCGCTGCGGGGAAAATGACGTGCCACACCGCTTCTGAGCGCTTGGTGCCCAAAGTGTAGGAGGCGTTGACCAGGTCCCTGGAGACGCTGCGGGCGCAGTCGGAGATCATCACCAGCTGCTGGAAGAACGTGCCGAAGAAGATGACCGCTATGCGCTGTTCGATGCCGATGCCGATCCAAAGGATGAACAGCGGCACGAAGGAGGTCACCGGCAGGTAGCGGATGAAGTTGACCAGCGGCTCCAGCGGCGCCTGCACCGCCCGGTAGGTGCCCATCCACAGTCCCAGCGGCACCGCGATCAGTGACGACACGATGAAGCCCAGGATGACCACTTTGGCGCTGGTCAGCGTGTGGTAGAAGAGGCTGCCGTCGAGCGACATGCGGTAGGCCGTCTCGAGCACGGTTCCGGGCGTCGGCAGGAACATGTTCGGCACGACGCGGCCATAGGACAGTAAGGCCCAGCCGCCGATCACGACGACCCACATCGCCAAAGCGAGCGTGGTTGCCGTGCTGGCGGGGATATTGGCGAATGGAGTCGTCAGGCGCGTCCACGCCGTCCGCCTTTGTGCCATAAGATGGCCTCCGTGATTTCAGCGCGAAGCTGAAGCTTTCGGGAAAAGGGAGGCCGGCCCCGGAGAGGCCGACCAGATCCGGCTTTGGGAAGATGGGACCGGCCCGGCCGGGCGGGCCCCGCCATTCCGATGGCTCACTGTTCCTTGATGAAATCGGTGTCGAGGATGGTTTTCGAGTCGATCGTCATCTTGAGCTTGCCGGCCTTGCCCCAGACGTCCTGCGCGAAGTTCACCAGGTCGGCCGCTTCGCTCTTCTGCGGCGTGCCGAAGAATTCCAGGTTGCGGGCGCGGTCGTAGTAGCGCACGCCCTTGGCGCCGGCCGCGAAATCCTCAGGCTTCTCGAGATAGCCGCCAATGCCCTTGGCCATGATCTCATAGGCCTTGTCCGGGTTGGTCTTGATGTATTCGACCGCCTTGTAATAGCCCTTGACGAGGGCCTTCACGTCCTCGGGGTGCTTCTCGATCAGGTCGCATTTGAGCGCGATCACATCGACGATCAGGCCGGGCGTGGTCGTGGAGTCGATCAGCACCTTGCCCTTGCCGCCCTTGCGGACTTCGGTGAGGTGCGGCTCCCAGGTCACCGCGGCGGGAACCTGTCCGGCGATGAAGGCCGTCGCGGCGTCATCGGCGGTCATGTTGGTGACGCTGACATCGTCCTCGGTCATGCCTTCCTTTTTCAGGAGCACATTGAACCAGAATTCGGAAACGGAGCCCTCGTTCAGGGCGACGGGCTGGCCCTTCAGATCCTTGAGCGACTTGACGTCGGCCTCCGTGACGACGCCGTCGCCGCCATGGCTGTCGTCGAGCGCCACGACATATTTGAAGCAGAGCTCGTCGGAGCGGTATTTCATGAGCTCGTCGACGGTGGAGGCAGCGCCGTCGAGATCGCCGCCGGCAACCGCCGCCATGTAAAGCGCCGATTCTTCGATGACCTTCAGGTCGACATCGACGCCGGCCTCCTTGAAATAGCCGAGGTCGCGGGCGAGAAACAGTGGCCCATAACCCACCCAGGTGGTCATGCCGAGGCGAATGGCGCCGGCATTGGCGGGAGCGGCAAGCCCCAGGCTGAGCAGGCCTGCGCTGACCGCCGTCATCAGGCAATTGCGGAATGTCTTCATTGTCGTGGTTCCCCATGGCTGTTGCCGGCATCGGCCCCTTTCAAGCGGCCTATGCCAGGCGGCGTTTTGCGGCCGCTCTCTTGTTATGCGTCGCCTCCCGGGCGCGCCTTATGTGTTCTAGACCTGCAAAAGAGCATCCGGGCCGGATCGCCAAAAGAAGTCTTTTTCTGTCCTTTGCTTCGCCGAAACCGAAGCAGCGGGCCTTCCTCGTTGACAGCACGAATTGACGACACTGAGCATCGGGCCGATGGCGCCGGCAGGTATGAGCCCCGGCGCCATGCAGCGCCGGTACCCACGGCTTATGCCGCACCGGTTCTTCCTGAGTCGCTGCACAGCGCAGGCAGTCTAACCAGCGTATGGCCCCATGCTCGTGGCAAGGAAATGGGCCAAACTAGTCGCCAACCTTTTGACAGAGAGACTTGGATGACAATATAGGGCCAGCTGAGAGAAAAGACCGTCGCTGTGGCCTACGGCGACGACCTGCGTGCGGCTAGCTAGTCTTTGCCGGCGGCTGCTCTACAGCTCTCTACATAACCGATCCCATCACTCTCGAAAGCGTAAGGGCGACCGACGCTCCGCCAAGACGTTGAGGACGCTGGCGCTGGAGCGCATGCGCGAGGCGATCATGGATTTGTATTTCCAGCCCGGTGAAAGGCTGGTCGAGCGGCCCCTTTGCGACCAGCTCTCGATACGGACTGAACCGGATCGCGGATCAGGGCACTGTCTTTTGGTCGACCGCTCTTTGTGTTATTTTAGATAAGCCGAATATGAGAGGCGCCGCCCATGTCTTCAAAGCGACAGTCCTCAACCGCTGCCGTGGCGGTGACACTCGGCGCCTGGTGTGCATTTATGCCATCGCCTGGCGTCGCTCAAACTGCGGATCAACTTCGTCAGGACGTGGCCAATAACGTCTGCAATGCCGACATGCCCACTTACGATCGGATCAGCGCGGCCGAATGCTTTCGCGATGGACAAGCCGCGCGCGACTGCGACGCGAAGTTCAAAGCGCCCAGTAAAGAATGGCAGGCTTGCTACGATAAGATAATGCAGTGCTCAAAGGCTATCGATGAGCAAAACAAGGTTATATCCGCTTACAATCAGCATGTTTACAGCTGCCGTGCGCAGATAAAGAAAAAAGAAACGGTCGCACAAAATGCGATGAATCGGATGGCTCACCCGGACAAACAGGGGTCGGAGCAATCGGAGACCTCACGTTTCGCCGCGCGCTTGAAACGCGCTCGAAACAAGGCGGCCAATGCTGATAAAACCAACAAGGCCAACACTGACAATCTGCTTGCCCCAACTTTCGATTCGTTTCGCAAGGCCGAAGAGGAGAACGCAAGGCAAACAGCTGAGTTTCAAAGACAGGAGAGATACAAGCGCCAGGAACAGGCGCGGCAGCGACAGGAGCAAAGGAATGCAGAGATTAACGCACGGAACCAGCGTCAGATGGAGGCCTTTCAGCAGATCCTACTCGGAGTGGCAGCGGCGGTGCAGAATTCCAGATCCAGCGGCAGCCGCCAAGGTGGGGGTGGATCTTCTGATGGAAGCGGCTGGGATTGCGGACCAAGCGAACCGGGGTGCGCTGCCCGCTAGATGGCGGGCCTTGGCTGTGTCACTTCTAGTGATCGCTCTCATGCCGGTCGAAAGAAGCATGGCGGACGAGGCTTCCGACGCTTTGGAACTCGTGGTGAAGTCATTCAAATGCCCTCGTGTGCCGGAAGGTACTGGTGCGGGTCAAAAGCTATTTGTGATTGACTATAACGGGAACGCCAGGAAATTCTCGGCCTCGTCGAGGATGACAGAATCCGTCAACGAGACGGAGCAAGTGGGATACGAAGCAAATAGCGGCGAATTTAAAAGCTTTTTGAAACTGCTTTCATTTCGCAGTTCAGATGCGGATTTGATCGCCACATGTAAGACCGAAAAATGTATTGCGCATTCATGGGTGAACGAAGGTTGCATAAACGGCATCTGCGGCAACATATCTATCAACTCTGCCCAAAAGGAATATGTGGACAGCGCCACGTTCAAAATGTGTGACGCGGAGGCCGCAAAGGACGCCGCTGACGCCCTAAGCTATCTTGCCGACAGGGCGAGGTGAAACAGCATAGCGGATGGGACCAAGGGGGGCTCGAGTTATCATCATTGCCAATGGCCATTGTTCATTGCTGGTTTGATAGCAATTGCAACGCCGTCTTTAGGCAAGGCGGGCGCGGATTTCTCGAAAGAAAGATCCCATTTGGATTCCGCAGTCGCCGCCAAGGTCTGCCCACTCTACCCGGAGCAAGCAAGAAAAGTCAGCATTGAAGCTCAATGTGGCAAAGGCCCTATAGATTGTGACCGTCTTAGCAACCGCACCGCGGCAGGAAAATTTGAGGGCTCCGCCAAGGACTTATGCGTACAGAAATACATAAGATGCTACCGTAATGTTGACGACCGCAACCGGAGCGCCGCCGCTTACAACACGTTCATTGAACAGTGCAGAAGCCAAGACAAAGCCACGCCATGCGATCCGGCAACCAACGCTGCCACAGTGAAGGAAGCACGCGACGCTTTGGACAAGGTAGGCAAGTTCATCACTCAGATAAGAGCTATGGGGCTGCAAGTTCCAGCGACTTTTACCGGTGCTGTTTCAACCATGGAGCACGCAGCTAACGCGGGCGTAGACCTTGGAGAAGCCGCTGGCCAGGTCGACTATGAGGTTCAGCAGATTGTGAAAGACAAGAAGAAGTTGTGTGTTGACAACACTGAGGGAGAGGCGGCGTGTGAAGCAAGAATCGATCGTCAATGGCAACAGCGCAACGTTCAAGCTACGCTAGACTGGTCTAATACGCATTCCGTTTTTCGACGCGTTGTCGACAAATGGGCTGGCAACCACTGTCCGCGCAAATAGACTCGCGCAATCAAGGGTTCCCCCGCGGAAACGGCTGATTGTGGGTCCGTCGAAATCGCTCCGCGTGGCGTGTGAAATAGCCAGTAAGTCGATCGACTCGTACTTGCGTGCATAAGGCGCCCCATGCCAGCGGACGTCCCCGCGAGGGGGAAAGCACTTCAATCCCTTTGGCTCAGCGACAGCGGCCTGCGTGAACAGGCCGGAAGCCGTCGGCACGGGCCAGGCATGCGTTGGAAAACATACGAAAGCGTCCGCTCCTGGTCGCACAAACCGGAGCAAACTGGAGGGTGCAGGCTGCTGGCGGCGTAGGTCGCGACATGCGGCATTCACCCTTTCTGACGATTTGGTATCCTTGGGCGCGGGCCATGCAGGCGTTGCCAAATGTCCGCAGCCTGTCGCCCCGTCGGCCACAAACAGGCGTATGTACCAAGCTGCAAGCTTACGGCCGCCTCGAAACAGGACGTGCCTGATCGACGGCGACGGTGCATGCCGACAACAATGCAACGACCAGCAACCATGTGCTAGGGCGGGCAAACAGGCCTCGTACCTGCGTCATCTCATTTCTCGTCCACGTTGTCAGGCGATCGCTCACGCGATTCCAGAGCGGCAACTGAGCTCGATCTAGGCGGCCGCGGCTGCCTGGCTAAGCGCGTCGCGCAGGATCTGCTCGTTCGTCTCGTCCAACGATGTCTTGAGCACGACGCCACCAAATCCCTTGATCGCGTCCAGCACCTTGTCCGCTGTCATTCCGTGAGCGAGCACAAACAAGGCGGCATTTCCAGGCTGCAGGCTGGCCGAGAGATCTTTCATGAAGGCATCGTTTATTCCCACATCCGTCAACGCACCGCCGAGCGCGCCGGAAGCGGCGCCAATTGCAGCACCGATCACCGGGTTGAGAAAAATGACGCCGATAAGCAAGCCCCAGAAGCTGCCCGACACGGCCCCGGCAACGGTCGTGTTCATGACTTGATTGAGCTTCACGTTGCCGGCTTCCGTTTTGGTTGCGATCATCGCATCACCGATGTTGATGAGGTATTCCTTCTGCAATGCAAACAGACGCTGGCGCACCTCTTCTGCCTTGGCCTCCGCAGGGTAGACTATGACGACGAGAGCGGACATGGGACCTCCACAATCGATGAAATCGAAATGCTTCCACAGACTTCCAGATTCCATTTTATGTCTCTGTCGCAGCGAAGAAATTAGCCGGAAATTCCGGGCCTTTGCGCTCCGCCTCTTTTTGATTGTAACTGGAGGACGGCAGCAATTCTTCGACTTGCGCCGGTTGATCACCGTACGCAATTACTGCACCCCAATGGTTCGCAGTCGTCATGAAGCCGGCTGCCTGGAGGTTTGCTGCCAAGATAATTTGCGCCCGCCTCTCGGTCCCGGACTCGCCGCCGCCATACGCGACGACCCTCTGGTCATCGTGGCGGTCGCGTTGGGATGACGGCAATTCGCCTTAGCAGCGCTCAGACTCGGTTCCGGTCAATTAAAGGGGATGTCAGCGCTTTGGACATGCGCTCCAGCCCCCGATGCAGCAACGCACGCGGACAGCCGACATTCAGGCGGATGAAGCCTTCGCCGCCAGGACCATACACGCGACCGTCGTAAAGATTGACCCCAGCGTTATCGACAAGGAACTTCTGAACTCCACCCACTCTGCGATCGAGCTCGCGCGCATCCAACCACACCAGAAACGATGCGTCGGGCTGCATCGGCGTAATGCCAGGAAGGTATTGGTCCGCGAATTCACAAACCAGATCGACGTTTCCGGCAATGTAGCCCGTGAGCTGGTCCAGCCAGGGCGCACCGGTATCGTAAGCAACCTCCAGAGCAAGGCGGCCGAAGAAGTTCGCGTTCACCATGAATGTGGCCTGCATCGCGGCAAGAAGCTTGTCGCGGCACTTTTTGTTCGCCACCGAAATCGTTGCCGAAGGAACCCCGGCCAGGTTGAAGGTTTTGGTCGGAGCGGTGCAGATGAAGGATTTCTCCGCGGCATCATCCGAGATGGAGGAGAAGACGATGTGGGGCCGATCCGACAACCTTATGTCGCAGTGAATGTCGTCGGATATCACCAAAACTCCGTGGCGCTCGCAAATGTCGTTCAGCGCCGTCAATTCTTGGAGTGTCCAGGCTTTTCCGGCAGGGTTGTGCGGATTGCAGAGCAAGAACACTTTTGCGCCGCTAGCGGCCAATTTCTCGAAGTCTTCCAGATCGAGCTCATATCTGTTGTCTTGCAGCGTCAGCCGGTTAGTGAGCAGGACACGACCGTTTCCCTGAATCACTTCGAAATATGGGGAGTATACAGGCGACTGCACGATGACGCCGTCACCGGGCTTCGTGAAGGTTCGCAGAATCGCAGCTACTGATGGCATGATCGCAGGGGCTGGAAGCAGGGTCCCCAGCGCGGGGGACCAATTGTGACGGCGTGTGAACCACGATTGCACGATCTCATAGTGGCGCGCATCGCGGCGGGTATAGCCGTAAATCCCATGGTCCGCGGCTTCGCGCAGCCGCGCGATGACGGTTTCCGGGGCACGAAAATCCATATCCGCTGTCCATAGAGACAGCAGGTCCCTGCCCTCGACGCGCGGAGAGAACTCATCCCATTGGTTGGCCCATTTAACGGATCCAAATTGCTGGCGGTCGTGGATTTGGTCGAAATCAATCCCCCCAACACTTCTTTGCCCAGCCGCTGATGCGGGCGTGTCTGCACAAGCCATTTGATAATCACCTGGGAAATCTGTTGCCACGATTACGGCCGCTTCGGCTTCGCGACCGTCTCTATTTGAGGATTTGCGCCAGAAACTGCCGCGTCCGTTCCGATCGGGAGTTGGTGAAGAACTGATGGGGCGTGTTCGTTTCAACGATCTCCCCGCGGTCCATGAACACCACACGATCGGCCACCTCCCGCGCGAAGCCCATTTCGTGGGTCACGCACAGCATCGTCATGCCCTCGCTGGCGAGCGTCACCATCGTGTCCAGGACCTCTTTGACCATCTCCGGATCCAAGGCCGAGGTCGGTTCGTCGAAGAGCATGATCTTTGGGGTCATGCAGAGAGCCCGGGCAATTGCAGCGCGTTGCTGTTGGCCACCCGACAGCTGCCCTGGGTAGCTGTCCGCCTTCTCTGTAATTCTGACGCGCTCCAGATAGTGGCGCGCCAATTGCTCAGCCGCTGCCCGCGGCATCTTCCTCATCCAAACTGGCGCAAGCGTGCAATTCTCAAGCACCGTAAGGTGGGGAAACAGATTGAAATGCTGAAAGACCATTCCAACATTGCTGCGGACTTCGTCGATCTTGCGCAGATCCTCACTTAGCGCATTGCCCTCGACGATGATCTCGCCTGACTGGTGCTCCTCGAGATGGTTGATGCATCGGATCATCGTCGATTTGCCCGACCCGGAGGGGCCGCAGATCACGATGCGCTGACCACGAGGCACCGAGAGGTTGATGTTCTTCAGCGCATGAAATGAACCGAACCATTTGTTGACGTCACGCAACTCGACGGCGATGGCCTGGTTATAGGGCGCTCTTTTCGTCGATGCGTACATTGGTTGGGACATCTTCGTCGCTTCCTAGGATTTGTGGCCGTGCGCCAATCGGCGCTCCATCGATTGCGAATAACGGGACATGCCGAAGCAGAAGCCCCAGTAGACCAATCCCGCAAAGAGGTAGCCGGTTGAGGAGATCGTCGGACCTGCCCAGTTCGGATCGGCCCGTGCCGATTCGACGGCCCGCAAGAAATCCGCGATGCCAACGATCGCGACCAGCGTCGTGTCCTTGAACAGTCCGATGAATGTGGAAACGATGCTCGGTATGACGATCGTCAACGCTTGGGGAAGGACGATCAGGCGCATCATATCGAAGTAGCTGATCCCGAGCGCCTTCGACGCTTCGAACTGGCCTTTCGGGATCGCCTGAAGGCCGGCCCTGACAACCTCGGCCATGTAGGCGGACGAAAAAAGCGCTATCGCGACGAGAGGGCGCAGGAGACGATCCGGCGTCAGGTAGTCTGGGACGAAAAGCGGCATCATGAAGTTCGCCATGAACAACACCGTGATAAACGGCACTCCCCGAACGACTTCGATGAATGTGAGGCAAACCGCCTTGACGAAAGGGAGTTCCGACCTGCGTCCGAGCGCCAGGATGATCCCGATAGGAAGCGAGAAGACGATGCCCACAATCGACATGAGCAACGTAATCAAGAGACCGCCCCAGAGCGTCGTGTCGACGGTAGGCAAATGGAGCCAAGCGACGCCGCGCAACAGAACGAATGCGACAACGGGATAGGCAAGGAAGAACAGCAAGGCCGCCAGCTTGCGTCGCGGCGCCTTCGTCCACAGCAGCCAAACGATCAGGATGGCGCCGATTGCTTGGGTGAGGTTGACGCGCCACCGCTCTGAGACCGGATACGCGCCGTATCGCAGGTAATCGAATTTCTCGGCGATGAAGGGCCAGCAGGCTCCCTCGCTGTTCGCACGGCAAGCTTCGTGGCCGCCGCTCCAGACCGCGTTGAAGATTGCAAAGTTCAGAAAGTGGTGCAGCAGCCACACGGCGACCAGGACAAAGCATATTGTCAAGGCGCCTGACGAAGGTGACGAGAACAGATTTCTTTTCATCCAGGTCACCGGACGTGGCCGAATGTCGGCGGGGGGCGCCATCGCCGCTATGAGCGTGCCACTGGCGACAACCGACAAATCCATGGGCTGGTCGCTCATGCGTCACCTCTCGACAATCGCAAAATGTCGGTTACATGCGTTCATGGCCAACGACGTGGCGATGGAGATCATGAGATAGACGGACAGAGTAATCGCCATGACCTGAACGGCAGCGCCGGTCTGGTTGAGCACCGTCCCTGCAAATATCTGCACGAGGTCCGGATAGCCGATGAACACCGCCAGAGACGAGTTCTTGGTGAGATTGAGGTACTGGCTTGTCAGAGGCGGTATGATGATCCGCAGCGCCTGCGGAATGACGACCAGGCGAAGCGTCTTGCCCGGCGCCAGCCCGAGCGCATATGCAGCCTCCGTCTGGCCCTTTGGCACCGCCTGGATCCCGCTTCTGACAATCTCGCCGATGTACGATGCGGTATAGACCGACAGACCGATCAGGAGCGCGACAAACTCCGGATAGAGCTGATGTCCACCTTGAAAATTGAAGCCGCGCAGCTCCGGCGCGACGAACGAGACCGGCTCGCCAGCCGCCAGGAACACGATCAGCGGAAACCCTATAAGCGTCGCCAGACTTACTCGAAAGACCGGCAGTTGCTTGCCTGTTCGTCTCTGGACGCTCTTGGCGCGTAACCAGAATGCAATGCAGCAGGAGACGGCCGCCACGAATGCCAGGCCTACCAACCCCGCTCCCGCATGAAGCTGGATCTCCGGAATGATGAGGCCGCGATTGTTGAGATAAACGCCGCCGGGGATCGCAATTGACGCCTTCGGGGCAGGTAATGGCTTGAGAACGGCGTTGTACCAGAATAGCAGCTGCAGCAATAACGGCACATTGCGCACAAGCTCGACATAGGCAGTCGCCACCTTCGAAACGATCCAGTTTGGCGAGAGGCGGGCAACGCCGATGAAGAAGCCAAGCAAGGTCGCAAACAAGATTGCGAGGACGCTTACGTAGAGGGTGTTGGCCACTCCCACCCAGAAGGCTTGGCCGTAGGTCGAAAGCTCGTCATACGGTATCAGGGCTTGATTGATGTCGAAGCCGGCAGCGTCGTTCCAAAATGCAAATGAGAGTGGAATCCCCCGCACCCGCATATTCGAGGCGGTCTGCATGCCGATGCCTACAGCCAAGGCCAACAGGCCGCAGGCAAGCAAGAGCTGGTAGAAAACGCCTCGCACTTTTGTATCGTGCAGCGATAGGCTCCTGCGCGGGGGCGCCGGAAGAGACAAGTCTGACATGGCTGTTCCTATCGGGATCTGTGCAAGGCCCCGGCGGCGATGCGCCGGCGCCCCGCAACCATGCTTTGCCTAGCGGATCGGCGGGGCGTACTGAACGCCGCCTTTGTTCCAGAGCGCGTTTATGCCGCGGTCCATTTTGAGCGGTGAGTCTTTGCCGATATTCCGATCGAAAACTTCGCCGTAGTTTCCGACCTGCTTGATTACCTGAACCGGCCAGTCGTCAGCGAGCCCGATGTCCTTGCCTATGGTGCCGTCGATGCCGAGCAAACGGCGGATGCCGGGATTGTCCGACGCCTTCATTGCATCGACATTCTTGGAGGTGACCCCATATTCTTCCGCTGCCACCATGACGTAGAGCGTCCATTTCGCCACATTGAACCACTGGTCGTCGCCCTGCCGCACTGCCGGGCCAAGCGGCTCCTTCGAGATCAATTCGGGAAGAACGACGCTTTCGTCGGGCTTGGCCATGCGAAGCCGAGATGCGTTCAGGGTCGAAGTGTCCGCGGACAAGACGTCGCAACGTCCCTCCTCATAAGCCTTCACGACAGCCTCCTCGTCGGCGAAACCTACCGTGCTGTATTTGATCGATTGCGAGCGGAAATAGTCCGCAAGGTTCAACTCGGTCGTGGTGCCCTGGGTGACGCAAATCGACGCGCCCTCGAGCCCCTTGGCCGATGTGATGTTATCCGCCTTGCGCACCATAAATCCCTGGCCGTCATAGAAATATGTGCCAGCAAACAATATGCCGAGCGACGTATCGCGCGAGGAGGTCCAGGTCGCATTGTGCGCGAGAATGTCGATCTCTCCCGACTGCAAGGCCGTGAAGCGATCCTTTGGCGTCAACGGGATGAACTTGACCTTTTGCGCATCGCCCAGCACGGCGGCGGCAACCGCGCGACAATAGTCGACCACAAATCCGGTCCATTTGCCTTCATTGTCGGGAAGGCTGAAGCCCGCCGTGGCCGAATTCGTGCCACAGGTAAGCACACCATTCTTCTTGACGTTGTCCAGGGTCGCGGACCACGCCGGGGCGGCTGTGCACGCGATTGCGAGGGCAGTAAAAACCTTAAACGTTGATCTCATTCCGGTATTCCCCTGTTATCGTTGAAGGGAATGTGCTCTTGAGTTCAACTATTCGTCAAATCGATTGTTCTCATTTCAAAAATGAGCATCATTCATAGAAAACCCGCCGCTCCAGAGCCTTCGACGGACCGCCCTTGGCGTCTCTCGCTCGCGAGCCGTTGTAGATACCCACGATAACGTCCCGAAGCCATTTGGTGCCGGGGTCGTTCGCCATCTGGCGATGGACGATCAGCCAGGCGTTTACATTGGATATGGCAAGAGGCGGCGGGATCAACGTCACCTCACTTTTCTCATCCAGAATCTGCAGGATGGCATCGCCGCAATGGGTAATCAGTTCTGTGCCGCGTAGCGCCCAGGGCAGCACCAGATAGTTCGAGATGGTTGCAACCACGTTGCGCCGTAAACCCATCTGTTTGAGCGCGGCATCGGCCAGCCCTTCCGCTATGCCGTCTGCTGAAATCTGCAGGTGCGAACTGGCCAGATACGTTTCCAGCGTCATTGCGCTGCTTGCGATCTTGCTTCCGCTCCACACTGCGCAAAACAGCCGATCCTGGCCAAGTTCCACCCTCAAGAGGCTCGGATCGTCGCGTATTGCTGCTCCCGTCAGCGCACAGTCGACTTGTCTCAAATAGACCGATGAACCGATTTCGGGTCCGTTTGCAGGAATGACATTTAGCGTCGCGTTGGGTGCCTGCCTGGAAAATTCCCGGATCAGCCCGGGGATAAGAGTCATGGCGTGGTAGTCCGTAAGTCCAACGCGAAAATTGCGTCGGGTCGTCGCCGGATTGAACACCTGGTGACGGTCGATCGAGGCACGAATGGTTGCGAGCGCAGTAGAAATATCTGACAGCAACTCCATCGCCCGAGGCGTCGGCCGCATCTCGCCTCCATGCCTCGTGAACAATTCGTCCTGCAATAAGAACCGGAGCTTTGATAGCGAGTGGCTGATGGCGGATTGCGTTCTTCCCAGCTCGGTAGCTGCGCGCGTTACGCTCCTTTCACGCATCATCACATCGAAAACGCGCAACAAGTTAAGGTCCACGTCGACAAAGTTCATTGCGCTACCTCATTTGCCACGCCGCGAACCTGCGTCGCGCACCGACCAAGTTGTAGCAACGTGACAGATGGACAGTGAAGATAGCTCCACTCGATCGCTGAACAATGTCACTGCACCAACCCCCTTCCGAGTGATGCACGAGCCAGCTTCAACGGCCGATAGGTGGGCGCAAAGCCGCCATTCGCTGAAAGTCGTTCAGACTGAATATCAGGAGCGCGCAATTTACCGAAACACGACAACGGTCGCTCAAGTTCAGCACTCGCGACGACTGGGCTCCATTCGAAGTGCTTGAAGTGCGTAAAAACGCTTCGAGCTTCTTCAAAACGAGAGGGGTTCGAGTCCACATTGTGGGCAACTCTCAAAAAACATAGCTAGAACAAATGGTTTATGCGGATGTTTTGGTGGGCCCGGAGGGCGTCTTAAGATCGTTGATTGTATTGAGTTTTTCGTGGGCCAGAAACGGAAAGCTTCCCATATCGTTCCGTATGCTCCCGTGACGCCATTTGGTCCGTTCCAACTAAGTTTGCGAAAGTTTCAGAGCCATGCTTCAGAATCAGCACATTAGGCGTGAAAGCAGCTCTTCTGGAGAATCGCTCGCAGAAGAGCTGCAGTGCCTACCCCTCTCCTGGAACCATGGGGTCTTGTCGAACACGGAGTGCAGTATGCATGGGCTTATCGAAACTCGCGATGGCGCCTCCATGGTTAGATAGAGGCCCGTCACCATGCGAGAAGAGATGTCCAACGCCAATTTCAGCCAAGGCCAAGGCCGTCCGAGCGGTAGACGCGTTTCTTCGTCGACAACGAATACGTCAACTATGATCGGTTGCACAAGTTCAAGCCGCCGCGGCACCGAAAGGGCACCTGGCGTGGTTGTAGCTTTGATGACCTCGCTCTCGCGCTTACACCCCTCACCCGTAGATCGACATCTTCAACCCGGGATTTGATGGAGAGCCAGTTTGGTGGAGCAAGGCCGGCCGCTTGCGCAAGCGATTTGGACTTGGCGAACCAACTGCGCGAAAGGGGGGGTGTCGGCTTGAGATAAAAGCCTTCCATCGTTCGACGCACGAGGGCTTCTCGATCTTTGTCGAGGGCGCGATGTCCCTGGCGTCGACCGCGCTTGCGGTGACCGGGCTGAGGTCCAGTTCCTGACCGCCCAAACTTTGTAGATACCGCTCCAGGAATTCGCGGATTGCCTCTTCGCGCCGGCACGCCTCGGTCCACCGCCCTCGCTCCCCGTAATCATTGCTGTCGTCGCCCATGCTGCCTGCGAAGAATTCAAGCTAACCGAGTGCATCCGCTTTGTTGTCGGCCTTCAGACATGAACGTCTTCAACCGGACACTTTTGAACGCCACGGCGGATGGTCCCATAAGAAACCGCGATCCCGCAATCCAGCAGCATTTCTCCGACCACACGCCTGAAGCGACCGATGGCGCATGTGGCCGACAATCGCGGTGTTAATGCCGCAAACCCACCGATTCTGCGACAAGTCCTAAGCTGGCGTCTGACGAGGACAGCGAATCGCAAGTCCCACCATCCGGATCAGGGCCGCTTGACGACATCCCGATCGTCGGGCGCGTAGACGATGTGGCGCATCGTCAGGCGTGCCTTCAAGACCTTGGCACGAGCCTTGCGTAAGTGGAAACAAACCACGAGCTCGCGCTGAGCCGCATTGAAGGAAAAGTCGGATGTCCGGTATTGCGGGCGCATTTGTGTTGCCTTCAAGTCATTCACAGCAGACGGTTTATAATCGGCTCAAGCACATGGTTCCGAAGCTTGACAATCGTGGACAAGCTGGGTTCGGTCTTGCAGCGTTCATGCACGCAAAAGGAATTCGACATATAAGGTCGTGTCGGCCACCACGCGAATTGGTAACCATCGATTGCGATGGGCAGGACGCGAATTTCAGGCCTCATGTAGCGATTGCACATATTCGAAGTCCATCTTCCCTGGAAAACGATGGCAACGTCGCCCAGCCTGTTGATAACCATAAAGCAGGCTGCCGCCATTTGGCCCTTTCGTTGAATGGGGCTTTAGTCAACGCTAATGAACTTCGGAAAGAATTGCACGCGCGAGGGCATAGCTTCGACGGCCAAACGGATGCAGAGCTTCTGCTCAAGCTTATTGAGCACATTTGCCAAAGAGCTTTTTGGCAGCATGCTCTCCCGGTCAACTACGAAAATGTCTTTCGTGATATCGATGATCGGATTGATGGAGCCGTGAGTGCACTTGTATTAGATGGCGAAGGAAATCTGATCGCTTTCCGCAATAGTAGCGGTTTACGTCCGCTGGAATTTATGCAAACGGAAGATGGTGATATACTTTTTGCTTCTGAAAATTCAGCTTTTGCCGGATTACAAGGCACCACGGAGGAAGTTTCGCCAGGCCACATCAAGTATTTGGATGGAAAAACAGGAGAATGCATTGACAGCTTCGTTGGCCATACCCGATACAGCCCTAAGCTTTGCGTCTACGAAACGCTTTACATCGGAAATCTCGAAACGTCCATACGAGGTCAATCTCACCTGGCCACGCGGCACAATATAGGCGCGAGTCTCGGTGGAACTATTTCGCCGAAAGTGGCGGCACAGATGGGCTCTGCCCCTATTGTCGTTTCCTCCATGCCGCATACCGGGGGCCCGTACGCCGACGGCTTGTTCGCGTCTCTGGCCGAGAAACACGGCGCTTTCGTCCAGCGACGTGAAGTAATCGCAACACAACTTCAGCAGCGGACGCTTATAGGTATCGTTGGCACTCGCAACTCGCTTATCGCGCAGAAATACTGTGTCAATGCAGAGAGCGATGTTAGGGGCAGAGTTGTCATGATGGTGGACGAAGCACTAATTCGGGGGGATACAAGCCGGGCTGTAACAGCAATGCTCCATGCTGCCGGAGCGAAGGCTGTGCATTGGGCGATCGGTTCGCCGCCTATCGTCGCACCGAATTACTACGGCATGGGCATCGAGACGATCGACGAGCTGGCGTTCTGGAAGGTATGGAAAACACTGCCATCCAAAAAGCGGAAAGAAAGCCTTAGCTTTCATAAAACCGAACCGCAAATCCTCAGGATGATCGAAAGCAAAATAGCCCTATCAATCAACGCTGCGTCCATCACCTTTCTGCCCTTTAAGGCTCTGATATCGTTGCTGCCTGGAGGGTCCGATGGGATTGATCTATCTCCGTTTACGTTCGACATGCCAACTCCAGAAGGAGAAAAACGCGCGAATAAGAATTTGAATAGATCGACTATCAATCTCGCCTTAACCTGACTATGCCTGCCTGAGGTCACATAATGAAACCTACTCTTGTATTCGATTGGAACGGGACCCTGCTTGACGATGCCGAGGCATTTCTACAAACAACCAACGCTATTCTGAGCCGCTTCGGTCGCGCTGCCATCGATATGCATACTCTTCGGGAACAGTGCGAGGTTCCACTTTCTATCCTTTACCGCAATCTTGGAATGTCGGAGCGCGAGGTCGCAGAAGTGGAAAACGATGACAGCGCTTTTTTTCACGACATGTACGAACCGCTGGCGAGCAAAGCCGATCTACGCGAAGGCGCGCGCCTCATTTTGGAAACGGCGCGTCAACAAGCTGTCTCAACCATCATTCTCAGCAACCATATAGTCGAGCCCCTTCGTACCCAACTGCGAAGGCTCCGAATCGACGATTGTGTTACCGAGGTTCTGGCATTTGAAAGCCGCGCCACTCAATATAAATCTATGAGTAAGGGCGACCGGCTTGGCGTGTACATGCAAACGAACAATCTGAGTGCCGAGTCGACCTTCATCATTGGCGACATGCCGATCGAAACTGATATTGCACGTAACCTCGGGCTGATCAGCATATCTATTACAGGCGGATTTGTTTCCGAATCACGTTTGCAGGCGGCGCAGCCAGACTACATCATCGATGACCATCACAAGCTGCTGCCCATTCTGAGAAAGTACGGCTTCTTTCGGAATGCGTAAATGAGTTATGCAATAGACCTGACCGGAGATCCGGCATCACCCGCAACGCGTACGACACAGGACAAAAGATCGGCCTGGTCGGCGCAGGAGACATGGGGAACTGGTATGACCCAGTCTTTTACGTCCTGGTACCGAACTGCATATCAAAGCCCGCGCAATGCGCTGTCGCGGATGAACTTGATCGCGCGGAATGCGAACACAATCCCAGGGCCGATTGTGATGCCCGCGCCGGGATAGACCCCTCGCATGACTGAAGTCGCGTCATTGCCGCAGGCGTATAACCCATCGATCGGCTTTCCCCACTGGTCGAGCACCCGGCTATAGGTGTCTGTCGCAAGACCGGTAGCCGTCCCCAAGGTGGCTGGAACGATCCGCAAGGCAACAAAAGGACGGGTCTTGATTTGACCGAGGTTTGAATTCGGCTTGCCAACGGAAGGATCACCGAGCGTTTGGTTGAACGCGGATTCACCTCGCTGGAAATACGGGTCGACACCCGTTCGGGCATGCTCGTTATGCTCCTGAATCGTCTGTGCGAGCGCCTTGGGATCGAGGCCGATCTTCACGGCCAGCGCCGCGAGGGTATCCGCCACCTGGATGTACCCGGCACGCTCATAGGATTTCGTGCTGAGGGTCCACGGCCACGGAAGAACTTGGCCCATTCCGCGCTTTTTGAGAAATTCATGATCGCAGATGAAGTAGAAGTGCTTATCCTTCGGGTAGCCGTTCTCGAACATCGCCATGCAGATGTCGTGATACGGGTTCGACTCGTTGACGAAACGCCGCGCGTCCGGGCCGACGGCGATCACGCCAGGGCGGCCGCGGTCCAGCCAGCCGTAAGGAACCGTCTGCATTCGCCCGCCTTTCTCGCGCAGCAGCGACACGGGTGTCCAGAAGCCGGCACTCGCGACCTCGTTGTCGATCTTGCCGCCCGCTTGCAGTCCAATCTTGATGCCGTCGCCCGTGGCGTCCGCATGGGCCAGGCTTTGGTCATGCTGGTGATCGCCGCTGAGAGCACTGCGAAGTCCGGCATCATGGGGGAACCCCCCGGTTGCGAGCACAACGCCGTGAGTTGCCCGCACGCGCATGTCCCTGCCGTCCTTGCGTATGACCGCCCCAACCACCTTGCCCTGATCTATGATCAGTCCGGTGGCTGGCGCGCTGGTCCAGATATCCACCTGCAGCTGTCTCAGGCTCTTGATGAACCTCGCAATCAATGCGTTTCCGCCGCTGAACTCGGTGCCGCGCCTGTAGCGCATCCGGTCGCCGATGTAGCGCCCCAGGCGCCTCAGGACATGCTTCGTGGAATCCCCCGACTTGAAGGGATTGAGGAATCTTCCAACCTCGCCGGAAGAGATCATCATGCCTCCGAGAACCACGCGAATGGGATCGCCAACCAGATCGAAGTCCTTGTCCAGCAGGCGGCCATCGTACGGAGCGGGGCTCAACGCGCGGCCTGAGTTCATCCCGCCGGGCCGGCTTGAGTGGTAATCGGGAGCCGCGGCGAGCGTGAACCTGACCTCGGAGTGCTTCTGGATCTCGATGAGTGCCTCGGGTCCATCCGCCAGATAGGCTTCGACGAACTCCTTCCGGTAGTAATTCCCGAGTTCTCCCTTCAGATACGTGCGAGCATTGTCGATGCTGTCTTCGACCTTCGCAGCTAAGGCCTGCGGCGAGCAGGGTACCCATATCATTCCGTTCGACAGGGCGGTCGTGCCGCCCAGCTTTGGGGATTTTTCGGTCACCAGCACACTTAGTCCCGACTGGGAAGCATAAAGGGCCGCAGACAAGCCCGCCGCGCCGCTTCCAATCGCGACCATGTCGTAGGCCGCGTCCCAGTGTGTGGGGTCCTCCTGCTTGGTCACGAGTGGGGTTACAGTGTCGGCCATGGATTCCTCGGCAGTCGTGCTTAGGGTTTCTTGCGGTTCAGGGGGACGGCCTTGAAGGCTTCGGCAGCCGATTTCACGGCCCGCTCGATCGGAATGCGCTCGATCGAGGACGCGCCGACAAAGCCGATGCAATCGGTGGACCTGTAGACTTCTTCGGTGTCCTGCGGTTCGGCTATCGCGCCGCCATGGGCAAGAAGGATGACGTCGCCGCGGACAGTGCGCGCCGCGTTGTTGATCCGGTTAATCCGTTCGATCGCCTCGCCGATCGCCTGACCCTCGTCATGGCCGACCAGTCCGCCACGTGTGGCGCCGACATGAGGAACGATGCAGTCCGCGCCTGCTTTGGCCATGTCCGCCGCGTCGTTCGCTGAGGCGACATAGGCCATTGAGAAAATGTCCTTCTTCCGCGCCGTGGCGATCATCTCGACTTCGCGCGCGAAGCCAAGGCCTACGCGGCCACGGCGGTCGCGCCACTTGTCGCCCATCGTCGAAATCGTCGGGTAGTTGATCACGCCGGAGTAGCCAGCGGCCCAAAACTTGTCGAGAAGCCTGTCGAGATCGAGCCGGACCGGGTCCCACGCTTCAACGCCACCAATCACCGGAACGTCGGAGATGACATTGCGGATCTCGTCGGCCATTTCTATGGTCCGCGCGTTCGAATCCCCAATCCGGCTGGTCGGCAGGCCCATGAGCCGCGAGAGGCCCGTGCTGTAGACGACAAGCATGTCCGCACCGCCAAGCGCGGCACATTTGGCGACAAGGCCGCAGCTGCTACCGGCAGCCAGGATCGCGGCGCCTTTTACGGACTGCTCGGCGATCCGGGCCAGGATTTCGTTGCGGTCAAACATTCTCATCGGCGGTCTCCGTATCAATGTGGTCAAGTACCCATTCGACCGCGGCACTTGCGAATTCGGGATCGTTGATGTGGCAATTGAGTTCCCGGACGGGGATGTTCCCGGGAAGCGCGGCGCGCAGGCCTGAGAGCCATGCGCGGTTCGCCTCGGGGTCGTGAAACGGCCCGCCTTCGCGGTCGTAATCCGATACACCTTTCGAGGGCCACAGGACTTGCGCGGGTCCTCTCGACGCCGACAGCTTTTGCGCCGTAAGACGTCCGATCGCGTTCGTCTCTTCAGGCGTCGTGCGCAGCAGGGTCGTATACGGTGTGTGCGCGTACAGCCTGCGCTCGGCGAACTCGGGCGGCACCGAGGAGAGGACACCGAAGTTTACCATGTCCACGGCGCCGGGAGCGATCAATTGCGGAATCCCGCACCGCCCGGCTGCAGTCAGCCGATCCGGTCCGGCGCTGGCGGTGCCGCCCAGGAGCTCGTCGGCCAGCTCGGTCGTGGTGAGATCTATTACGGCATCGAATTCACCCGCGTCGACCAGCGATTCCATCTTTCGACCGCCAGCGCCATTCGCCGGAAAAACGATCGCCTCCATCTTCTTGTCCCCAAGAAGCCGGACGCATGCATTGGCCGCGGGGGTCGTCACGCCAAACGACGTGATGGCTACGATCTTTCGCCGTGATTTCGCTTTGGGAAGGTAATGCATGGCGGCGATTGCCCGCGCCGCGTTTTCAAGCACCCGCGAAGTGAACCCGTTCACGCCGAAGAGATCGACCAGCGTGGGATAGAGCAGGACATCCAGCTTCCCGGCCAGTTCGGCAAGCAGGGCCGGGCGTGCGCTGGAGACTAGCAGCTTGGGAAAACCGTATGGCAGGTCGGCGACGACTTCGCCGAACACGCCGCTCCCCTTGCCGCCGCCGATGCCAATCACGGCGGAGACCTTGCCGGTCTCGAAAAGTCCGTTCACCGACTTGCGGGCCTCGCGCGCGATTCCCGCAAGCAGAACCGCCGGATCATTGGACCGGAACCTTCCGTCCTTTGAGGTGCCCACATCGACGAATAAGACGCTGCGTCCCGCGCCCCTGACGATGTCGGCCACGAACGAAGCCTCGACTTGCTTCGTGTCCATCGTCGCGACAATGGCCACGGAGTTATCAACGGTTGTCTCTGCGATCACGATGTTCCGTACCTTCCTGCAGGGGATGGAGGGGACGTCGAACCTTGAGCTCCCATGTCTTCGCCCTCCAAGGCACCGCTCTTGCTTTGTTGCCCAGGACTAGTAAACGCTTCGGGCAGGCTGGATAATCGGCTGCCGAAGGAGAGATGGGTAAATATGGGTAGGTGGGTAATCGTAGACCGACCGATCTGGACCGATGCCCCGAGCGCCGATGACGCCTACGTGTTTGCGCCGAGCCTTCGCGCCTTGCCCGCTGGGTTTCCCCTTGTAATCGCGACGCTTCCCGTTTGCGACTGGAATGGCGAGTTGCTGCGCGGCCTCAACGAGATCGAGCCCGTTGCAGGCGCTCGTTGCTACGCAGCGATCTTGATGATCGACCCGTTCGCGCTTTGGGAGGACGTCGCGGATGCTCTGACGGAGAAAGGTTTCTGCGGCGTGGTGAACCTTCCGCCAGCCTCTCTCATACAAACCAGCTCGGAGGCGGGGGCCGAAGACCATCTGAATTCAATTGAGCTGGAGCGCATGAGATGGTTCGCGGAGAATGGCTTGGGCTTAGCTCTGACATCGACTAATCGAGACGCAGCCGCGGCAGGGAACCTGTTCGAGAAACAGCCGGAAGCCATGCTCTATCTACCGGCGACGGCCCTTTCCTGTCCGATAGCGCCGATCACGTCGCTTGTGCGTCTGGGCGAAACGGGTAGTGAACTGCCTGTTTGGTCGCTGCCGGCGCCCTCGCTCGCCAAGGCTGAGACGTCATTCTAGGATGCGGTGCTTCTTGATCTTGTTGTATAAGGTTTTGCGGGTAATGCCGAGCGCGGCGGCAGCTTTGCCGCGGTGAAGCTTGTTCCGGCGCAAGGCGTCGATGATCCATTCTCTCTCCGAAAGGGTAGTGGTCGCTTTGGTTGCCGGTTTGGCTCCAAGGACCGGAAGGACCCGTTCCGCCGTGATCGACGTGTTCGAGGGCAAGGTGGCCAGCTGTTCGACGACATGGCGAAGCTCCCTGACATTGCCTGGCCAGGCATGGCTGGCCAGCGCCAAAAAGGCGGAGTTTTCGATCGTCAGCGCCTTTGCATCCGCATCGCCCTTGGTCTCCACTGTGAAATGATGGATGAGCGCAGGAAGGTCTTCCAGACGGTCCCGCATGGGAGGAAGGATAATTTCCAGTCCGGCGAAGACGCTTCTCAATCGTGGCGATAGGGGCAGCGCTTCCAGGCTTGCTCCGGCCGGCACGGTGCAGGTGGCGATGATCTTTGCTTCCGATCGCGTCGCAACCGCGCCGTTTACGGCGCTGAAGGTGCCGCGCTCCAGATAATCGGCAAGCTGCTCCTGGCCGTCTTCAGAAAGTGTGTTGAGGTGAAGAATGACCAGGGAGGTCTCCGTTGACATCTCCAGCAGCGACAGCCGGCGCCGTGCGTCCTTTTCCGCTTCCATGCCGAAGAGCGCCATCTCGTTCTGGTTGCCGGGCGCCTTGCGGCAGGGGAAGGTAACCGGCTTGCGGTGCTTTCTCGCGCCGAAGGCATGCACCAGGGACGCGACGCGACGCTTCCCCGTGCCCGGTTCGCCGACGATCAGAACCGGGTTCGTGCCCGTCGAAAGACGCTTTGCCGCGTCAAGCGCCTGATTCATCAACGCCGATTGCGCGATCACGCCATGGCGGTAGCCGTTCAGCTGGAGCTGCCGCTCCATAAGATCGACCTTTTCCCGCAGAACGTTGATGGTCTTGAACCCCGAGGTCATCTCCAGCACCGACATTTCGAGCGGCACCCGGTCGAGGGAAGAACCGCCTATGAACCCCTGCGTTCCTGTCTCGCGGCAGACGTCCATCAACTCCTGGGGCTTCGTGATCGGGCCGCCTCCGAGCAGACAGACGACATTCCTGTTGATACCGTGAGCCGCCCGGGCGATGTCTCCCGTTCGGGCGGCGAGTTCCGCCAGGCCGATGGACGACGACGACACGGCAGTTTCAGCAGGGTTGAGATTAAAATTCATGCAGATCGCGCCCACGCCCGCTTCGACCATTCGGCGGGCCTCAGCCTGCGTGCGGGTGTAGGCGATCGTCATCAGCCCCCGCGCCGCGGCGTTGATGAGTAGTTCGACCTCGCGCGCATATCCGAGGCCGCAGCCCTCGAGAATCGACCTGCGCGCCTCGTCCACATGGATCACGGACGGAAAATTCGTGATCCCTGCAAACCCCCATCGGGTGATGTTGTCGAGGAAGCGATCGAGGTCGAGCCGAGGGTCGAACGTACAGGCGCCGAAGAACACCGGGAGTTTTGTGCTCCTGAGGATTTCGGAGCGGGCGAAACCGGCAACGAATTCGTTGCTGTTGCGGATGGGAAAGATCGACGCCGGAGACGACCCCCCCATCGCACGGAACCGGCCGGCGTTGAGCGCTAGCACGAAGTCCGCCCCCGCGCGCTCGGCGGCCCGCGCTGTCATGCCGGAGCCGATCGCGGCTCCCAGGATAAATGAACGCGAGTTGCCGAGGATTTGCTTGAAGTCCGTTATCTCAGGCTTTCCCATTGGAATGCCGCGATCCTAGCACGTTTGCGGATCCAATGTTCAATTCCAGCTCCCGGGCGCCTCCAGCCTCGTCAGTGCCTTCCCTTCGGGGTCGAAGAGGTGACAGTCGGCAGCGGAGACGGCGAGCGATACCCGCCCGGCGTTGCCGGCGGGAAAGTGGTGGTTGGGCGATCGGGCGACGACATGGTCGCCGAGAGCGGTCCCATAGAGATATGTCGCACTTCCCAGATGTTCAACGAAGTCGACGTCGATCTCGATGACGAGCTCGCCCGGCATGCCGGTTGGCGCCACGAAATCGTCGGGGCGGATGCCGAGTGTCAGCGCGCGGCCGCCTTTCGACGATGTCGTCTGTATCGGCAGCCAACGGGACATCTTATCGCTCAAGGTAATCTCGGTCCTTGCCTGGTCGGAGCCTTTCTCCTTGCAGGGCAGAAAGTTCATTCTTGGCGACCCTATGAAACCCGCCACGAACTTTGAGGCGGGCCGATGGTAGAGATCGTGCGGCGACCCGACCTGTTCTATGCGCCCGTCCTTTAGGATCACGATCTTGTCGGCCATGGTCATCGCCTCGACCTGATCATGCGTCACATAAATCATGGTGTTGCCCAGCTGCTTATGAAGCTTGGCTATCTGCACTCGCATCTGGACACGCAGCTCGGTATCCAGATTGGATAGCGGCTCGTCGAACAGGAACACCTTGGGCTCTCGGACGATTGCCCTTCCGATCGCCACGCGCTGACGTTGTCCGCCGGACAGCTGCCTTGGTTTTCGGTCGAGAAGGTGCTCGATCTGGAGCAGTGCGGCGGCGGCTTGGACGCGGTCGGCGATCTCGTCCTTCTTCATCTTTGCCATCTTAAGCGGGAACGCGAGATTGTTGCGGACGGACAGATGCGGGTAGAGCGCATAGGACTGGAAGACCATGCCTAGATTGCGGTCCGCGGCATCAATCTTGTTTACCACCTTGTCGTCGATCCTGAGCGTTCCACCGGTGATCTTCTCCAGTCCGCCGATCATGCGCAGCAATGTCGACTTGCCGGATCCGGAGGGACCCACAAAAACCACGAACTCGCCATGCCGAATGTCGAGGTCGATATCGCGCAGGATCTCAAGGTTGCCATAGGCCTTCCTGATCCCTTCGAGGCGAACCTCAGCCATGATTTCCTCCCAAGGTGCCGGCGCGCATCAGCGCTTCAAAAATATTTGTTTCAGGCTCGATACGGTAAAATCCGGCGCCAGCAGCGACGGATCGTCGATCGGCGGAACGCCCGTGGTCACCAGGACTGAGCATAGCCCGGCGCGTTTCCCGGCCTGTATGTCGGTTGGTATCTGGTCGCCGATCATCAGCGTCGAGGCTCGATCTGTGCCGAGCTGCGATAGTGCAGCTTCGATCATGTGCACTTCCGGCTTTCCCACGATGATGGGCTTCACACGTGCGGCAGCCGAGACTGCGGTCAGACAGGCACCTGCCCCGGGCTCGAAACCGGTCTGGGTGGGCAGCAGGAGGTCCGGATTGGTTCCAATCAGCACCGCGCCTTTGAGGATCGCGTCGACTGCGATCGTGAGCTTCTCGTACGTGATTTCCCGGTCGAGCCCCATGACCACGACGCACGGTTGCTTGTCGGTGATCTCGAGCTCCGCATCGGTGATGGCCTTCTTCAGCGAAGGCGCTCCGATGACATAGGTCCGCGTCCCCGCGGGATAGGTTTGCCGGATCATCTTCGCGGCGGTGACTGCGGATGTGACGACGTTCTCCTCCCCCGCCTCCAGGCCAAAGCCGCGCAGCTTCGAGACGACGTCGCCGGCCGTGTGGGTCGAGTTGTTGGTGACGAAGCAGAATGGGATCCGCTCGGCCTGCCAGGCCTTGAATGCCTCGACAGCATCTTCGATCGCATTCTTGCCACGATAGACGACGCCGTCGAGGTCGGAGACGATCCCCGTTATGCGCGGCCACGCAAGCGTTGAAACCATATCAGCCATTCATCAACATCCCGCCGTTTACATGAACGATCTGACCGGTAATGTAGGCGGCCGCGGGGCTCGCCAGGAACACCGCCAGTCCGGCGACGTCTTCCGGCGATCCGACCCGTCCCAGCGGGATGCGACCCGCATGCCTTGCTTCGGTCTCCTCCTTTGGGCGGCCATGCATGGGCGTATCAATTATGCCCGGCGCGACGGCATTCACGTTGACGCCCATGGGTGCGCATTCATAGGCGAGAAGTTTTGTGAGATCGTGGACTACGGCCTTGGAGAAACAGTAGTCGGCTCCGCCTGCCTGATAGTTGAATACGGCGCCCTGCGACGACAGGGATGATCCGATGTTGACGATGCGTCCGCCGCCGTCACGAAGAAATCGTTGCACGACCGACTTGGAGCAGAGGAGCACCGCGTCAGAATTAATCAGCATCGTGCGGTCGATCTTGGCCTTGTCGCCGCAAAGAAGCGACTCCGCCGATTTGATCCCGGCGTTGTTGACGAGAACATCCAGTCGTCCGAAGCGCTCGGCGACGATGTCGAGGACGCGGACGATGTCCTGTTCGCTCGTCACGTCCATGGCGAGCGTGAGCGGTTGGCCGTTGGCTTCAACCATGCCGTAGGTCCGGGTGAGCGCCTCACTGCTCGCATCGGTCGCCACGACATTGGCACCGCTCGCCAGAAAGGCGTTGACGATGGCGGCACCGATACCGCCGCCCGCGCCGGTGACGAGAACCGTCTTGCCGGACATCGTGAAAATTGGTGATGTCATCGTATCTCCAGTAATGTTCTGTGGTTCAGGAACTCGTCGACAGCTGCGGCGGTGGGCATTGACGGCTGTGCGCCCCTTCTCGTGACGCAGAGCGCCGCAACGGCCATGGCCTGGCGGACCGCTTCGCGGACAGGCACATTCCTGGCGAGCGCTGCCGCGAACCCTCCGTTGAAAGCATCGCCTGCCGCCGTGGCATCCACCACGACCACAGGGAACGAAGGAAGGAGAAAGCTTTCCTCGCCGTTCGAATAGAACGCCCCGCGCTCTCCCAGGGTAATGAGGGCTGCCCTGGCCCCCAGTTCGAGTAGAATCGTCGCAGCTCGGGCTGCGCTCTGTGGATCGACGACTTCCACTCCTGTGAGTTCGAAGGTCTCTGACTCGTTGGGGGTGACGAAATCGACCTGGGACCAGGCCTTGCGAGAGAGCCCGGTGCGCACGGGGGCCGGATTGAAGATAAGGCGAAAGCCGAGCCTGGGCTTCAGCGCGAAAAGCCGCTCCAGCGCATTCACGGGGAGGCCCATTTCGGCGACCACGATGGACCTGGGCTCTATGTGATGCGCGACTTCGTCGATCACGGCCGCGGTGACATTCGCGTTTGCGCCAGGATCGATGATGATCATGTTGCTACCGTCGTCTGCCACCATGACGAGCGCTGACCCCGAGGCCTCGCCCGACGCGATCTGGACCGCCTCGGTCAGGACCCCGGCGTCTGACAGGGCGCGCATTAAGACGTCTCCCGCCTCATCATCGCCGAGGCGCGTGAAGAACTTTGGCCGCATGCCAAGCTTCGCCGCGGCCACGGCTTGATTGGCACCCTTGCCTCCGGGGTGACGGACAAGAGAGCCGATCAAGCTTTCACCTATCGTGGGTAGCCGTTCCACATTGAAGCACAAGTCGAGATTCGTGGTGCCAAAGAAGATCAGGGGGCAAGGGTTCATTTAACAGCTCCGAAGGTCAGCCCGCGCTCAAGATGGCGCTGTCCTATGACGATCAGGATAACCGGCACGATCATGGTAACGACCAGCCCGGCGGCCATGACGGGATAGAATTGGATACCGGGATTGAGGAGTTTCAGCAGCGCGACGGTGACAGGCGCCTTGGTTGAACTCAGCATCAGTCCGAGCGCGAAGTTGTGCCAGGCAAGGAGGAATACCAGCAGGGACGCGCCGATGAGGCCGGGCTTCAGCAACGGAAGGACTATGTGCAGGACGACACGAAACGGTTTCGCGCCGTCGATTGCCGCAGCCTCCTCGATGTCTTTCGGGATGTCCTCGACATAGGATCGTGTCAGCCAGACGATCATCGGCAGCGTCACGACCTGGTAGACCCAGATCATGCCTATATAGGTGTCATAAAGGCCCAGGGACTGAAACAAGCTAAAGAGCGGGATCACCACCAAGAGAACGGGAGCGAAGCGAAACCCAAGGATGAAGAACGCGATGTCTTCCTTGTAGGGGATGTCGCGTCTGGCCAATACATAGCCGGCAGGGACTCCCGCGATCAGCGAAACCACAACTGCGCCGAGGGCGATGACGACGCTGTTTATCACGGGTTTGAGGAAGTCGACCTTGATGGTTCCATAGCTCGTGGCGCCCGCCTGGGCCGCATCGAACAGGACGCGGAAATTGTCCATTGTGGGAGTGAAGACGAAGCTCGGAGGCCAGGCCATGACGTCGCTCTGCTGCTTCAACGCCATCATGACGATCCACACGAGCGGAAATGCGAGCACGGCGACGCAGATCAGAACCATTGCGTTGAGCACGATCCTGGTCGTGAGGGAGCGCGTGAAATCCATGGGTCTGGCTCCTATTGCACGCGGCGGCGAACCGCCCGCCAGAGTTTCACGGTAAAGAACGCGCCGATCAACACGATGAGCCAGTTGACGACCATCAAGGCCGCGCCGCGGCCGAATGTAAGGTTCTGAAAAGCCGTGATGTAGGCTTGCACGGAAAGCGCCGAGGTCGAGTTTCCCGGACCGCCCTGCGTGGTTCCGAAGATGATGTCAAACTGGTTCAGGGACTCGATAAGCCGAAAGATCGCGGCGATCAGGATGTGGGGCGCGACCAGCGGCAGCTCGATGTTGACAAATGTGGCCCATGCCTTCCCGCCGTTGATGCGGGCGGCCTCGCGAATATCGTCCGTGATGCCCTGGAGCCCTGCGAAGATGATGAGCGCGAAGAATGGGGTGTAGGTCCAGACATCAATCATTATCACCGAAAGCAGTGCGGTCCTGGTATCCGAAATCCAGGCGAAAGGCGCCAGCCCGATCAGGGACAAAAGATAGTTCATGATGCCGCTCTGCGGGTTCATCATCGTCGTCCACATCAACGCGACACTCATGGGTGGAAGGACGAGGGGAAGTAGGATGACCGGACGCAAAGCCCTGGCCATGAACACGCCGGAGGCGAACAGTTTCGCGACTGCTAGGCCCAGCAGAGCCTCCATCACGACCGACGAGAGCGCGTAAGTTACGGTGACGCGAACACTGTTCCAGAAATCAGCCGTCCTGCCGAGCGCTATAAAGTTGGCGAAGCCGACGAACTTAGCGATCGGCCTGCCCAGGCGAAGGTCAGTCAGAGATTGGTAGACACCATAGAAGAACAGAAGAAGGAAGCCGAACAGGATAAGGACGGCAGGAAGAATGATTGCAAGGCTGAACCAGTCGATGGAACGCCCCTCCAGCGAATCCGAACCGGACGAAGCGCACGCGCCAGGTCCTTCGGCTGCCACCGGCACGATGGGTTTAAGTGCTTGGGATGACACGGCGTGGTCTCCGTCGTTGGCGGGAACAGGGCAGTGCAATAATACTGCCCTGTTCCTTTTGATCAGAGACCAGCGCGGATTTCTTCGGCAAGCGCCCTCAACGTTGTCTCGACGTCATCGCCGTTTACCATCTTCTGCATCGCCACAGCCCATGCGTTCATAGCTTCGCCGAAGCCGACACGCGGTGTGAAAGCCAGCGCGGCGTGGTCCTGTGTCTTTTTGAAGCTGTCAACGAAATTGTTGAACTCGGGCTGCGAAGCGTACTTAGTCCAGGTCTCGTCCTGCCAGGTCGACGTGCGCGGCGGATTGACGAGCTGGCCGGCAACGGCACCCTTGAGGGCCACCTGCTTGGAGGTGGCCCACTGCATGAACAGCCAGGCCGCGCCCTTCTTTTCGGAAGCCGCGTTCATGGCGAGAGCCCAGATCCAGATGTTGGAATCGAAGCTCGTGGCGTTCGGTGCGCGAAGCGGCGGAGCGAAGGCGATCTTGCCGGATGCCGGCTTTCCCGCAACATCGTTCCAGAAGCCGAACATGTTTGAGTCGATCGCCATCGCGGTGCGGCCAGACGAGATGCCGTCCACGACCTGGTACCAGTTATCATTGGCGAAGGAAGGAGCCGCGCACTTTTTGATCATGTCCACGTAATCCTTGTGGAACGCGATCGATTCCGGCGAATCCAGTCCCGTGTCGAGCTTGCCGTCCTTGACGACGAAATCGTGGACACCGTAAGAGCGGGCGATCGAGACTGCGGCGGTGTGGATACTGCTCCAGAAACGCACGCCTCGGACGCCCAACGGCGTGATGGAAGGATCGGCGGCTTTGAGTTCTTCGCACGCGTTTGCCATTTCCGGCGGAGTCGTCGGAACCGCGATGTTGTATTTGTCCAAGATATCCTTGCGGTAGAACAGCTGGATGTTCTCAAATGCGTGCGGGATTGCCCAGATTTGGCCACCATCCCCCGTTGCGACTTGGCCATCTTCCAGCTTCCAGGTAAGCGCCGAGCGTAGGCTCGGGAAGAAGTCGTTGAAGTCATATCCAGCATCGGTAAGCTTCGGATCGCCGAGGTATTTGTCCAGCGGCTCCAGAGCGCCACTCGGAGCGAGGTCCCACGCGGGCTGAATGCCAGTGCCGAACACATCCCATGCTGGCGACTTCGTCGTCAGTTGGATCGTCATCTTGCTCCAGTAGGAGTCGTCCGGGTACAGTTCCGGCGTGACCTTGATGCCGGTCAGCTTCTCAAACTCGGGAAGTTGCGCGGCCAGAGCATCGGCATACGGGTGGATGTCGTAGGCCCAAGTTATGCTGGTCCCTTCGAATTGGCGCCAGTTCATGGTTTCGGCAGCGGCCGAATTGGAGAGCGATGCCGAGACGGCAAAAAACGCTGAAGTCAAAAGCAAGCTGTTTGCGTAGCGACGGGCACCTGTAAAGAGTACGGCGAATGAGCGACCCATGTAATCCTCCCTGGGGCATTTTGCCAATTTCTGGGTCCACTCCTCCATCCCGAGTTCGCCCAAAGCCACCATAAGCGATTTCCAAATACCTCGCTCTGAATGCACCAGGCGAACTGGGTAAAAACGGGTAACCGGAATCTAAAGGTGTTGCAGTATCCCCATCAGGAATACTGCCTCCGTGGTGCTGGTCTTTGCCCGCGCCCTTCCGTGCGATCGGGACGCTGCCCGGTGACGACAACTACCAGCAGGCCGTAGGGAGGTACCCCATTGCCGCCGTTCATTCTTGCGGATCGGCGCGTAATAAACTGTCATTGAGGCTCGCGAAGTGGGTGTGCTCCTGAGCAAGACCTAGGCTTTTCGACCATCGCAAAGCTCGCCGGTTGGTCAAACGAGACGATGCGATCGTAGTTGAGAGCTATACTCAGATTGAAGCAGATGCGCGATCATTGGCCCGAAGGAGCCCTTGGTATGCAAATGGTCAAACGGGAGAAGCAAACTCAACACGAAAGCTGCCAAGGCATAGAGGCCGCGCCAGCGGATCGCTCCCTTCCGGTTCTACCTCACATTGCGGCGCGACAGGTCGTGCGAACTGTTCGCCGATCACAGTTGCGAGAAATCGTCCCGCTATCGGACACGACCATTTATGAAATGGAACAACGAGGCGAGTTCCCACGACGGTTCAATCTGACCCCCCGCTGCGTCGTTTGGGACCTGGGAGAAGTCGAAGCCTGGATTCAGGAACGGCGGAACGCGTCCTCTGCCGGTTCAATCGAACTGGCCCCAGGACCAGACGTGCGGTCACGGAAGAGAAGGCCCGTCAAATCGGATCGAGGATGACGGCTGCCCCGGAAATCGGCTGCAGTGTGGGTGCGTGTTTATTGCCAGCCGCCCACGCTTCAATCATGTCGGCCCATTCCTGCAGCATGTGGCGCCGCTGCGGTTCGTATTCAGCCTTGTTATAGACGCCCCGGGAGGAGCGACTGTCTTCGTGGGCAAGGCATTTTTCGATCCAATCGCGATTGAATCCGATCTCGTTTAGGAGCGTGGACCCGGTCCGCCGTAGATCGTGCACGGTAAAGGGAGCTAGCGGCAGATTTTGTTGTTTTGCGCGTTCCACAATCGCCATCGTAATCCGATTGAAGGTCGCGCGCGACATGGGTTCGTCGGCGTCGTAGCGAGATGGAAGCACGTATCGAGAGTTCGCGGCGCAAGTCTTAAGCGCAATCATGATGTCGAGGGATTGGCGGGACAGGTAGACGTTATGTGGCTTCTTCCGTTTCATTCGCTCTTTGGGAATGCTCCATAGCGCGTTCTCGAAGTCAACCTCATCCCACGTCGCGTCCAGAAGCTCACTTTTCCGAACCATCGTGAGCAGGATCAGCTTTACGCCCAGCCGAATGGTCGACAACGTCGGCACATTTTCCAACTCTTTCAGCATGAGTCGAATTTCTGCGGGTGACAACGCCCGGTCTTTCGCCTCGAAGGTGGCTATGGAAGCTGGCCCTACCTCGTCCGCCGGATTGGCGATCTTCTCGCCGTGCAGAATGGCATAACCATAGACCTGCTTAACGATATCCCGGACATGAATGGCCGTTGCCGGTGCGCCACGGTCCCTCACCTTTGCGCACAGCGCCCGCAAATCGTCCGATGTTATTTCTGCGAGGACCCTTTTGTCCCAAATCGGCAAGATGTCGCGATCAAAGACGGCTTTGCGCATCGAGCGCGTGCTGTCCGCCATCTTCGCCTCTTTAAACCATCTTCTGCCAGCATCGCCGAACGTGGCCGTCCCAGACAGGCGCCGCTTGTCACGCTGCTTTTCCTGGGCTGGCGATTTTCCGGCTGCAACCATTTTTCGTGCGGCAAGACAGCGGTCACGCGCCTCTGCAAGCGAGATGCCTCCCTCCCCATAGCGGCCAAGCGTCACTGTCTCTCGCCGACCATTTACTCGGTAGTCGTATCGGAATGATATCTGCCCTGTGGGAGCCACGGTCGCGTACATACCGTCACGATCAGTGACTTTGTATATTTTATCTTTTGGTTTCAGCTTCTTAAGTGCGATATCTGTGAGCATAGGAGGAGACGGACGGGCGCATCTAGGATTGTGAAACGCCTAATTTTACCGTCATTCGTTTTACCGTCAAGGCTCTGCGAGAGCCCATTGGATTCAATGCCTTACCTCGAAAGATGCCAACATGCTTGAGTCCGGCGCACTGACGGCATCAGTCTGCAGCGAAGATGACGCGAAAAGGAATGCCGTCAGATATACCGTCAAATGATTCCGCTTAGGGGCGATAGTCAGCGATAGACCTAGAGAGAAAAGAAGATAAGATTCAGAGGTTTAATGAAGTTTCTTCGATAGTCGCCGAATGCTGGCGAACGACCGACCTTTATTCCCACTCGATCGTCCCCGGCGGCTTTGACGTCACGTCATACACCACCCGGTTGATGCCGCGCACCTCGTTGATGATGCGGGTGGCGGCGGCGGCGAGGAAGCTCATGTCGTAGTGGTAGAAATCGGCCGTCATGCCGTCGACCGAGGTGACGGCGCGCAATGCGCAGACGAATTCGTAGGTGCGGCCGTCGCCCATCACGCCGACCGTCTGCACCGGGAGCAGCACGGCGAAGGCCTGCCAGATGGCGTCGTAGAGGCCGGCTTTGCGGATCTCGTCGAGATAGATGGCGTCGGCCTCGCGCAAGATCTCCAGTTTTTCGCGCGTGATGCCGCCCGGGCAACGGATGGCAAGGCCTGGGCCGGGGAAGGGATGGCGGCCGATGAAGCTTTCGGGCAGGCCGAGCTCCTTGCCGAGCGCCCTCACCTCATCCTTGAAGAGTTCGCGCAGCGGCTCGACCAGTTTCATGTTCATGCGCTCGGGCAAGCCGCCGACATTGTGGTGCGACTTGATCGTCACCGACGGACCGCCGGAGAAGGAGACGCTTTCGATGACATCGGGATACAGCGTGCCCTGGGCCAGGAAATCGGCGCCGCCGAGCTTCTTCGCCTCTTCCTCGAACACCTCGATGAACAGCCGGCCGATGGTCTTGCGCTTCTTTTCGGGATCGGCCTCGCCTTCCAGCGCCGAGATGAAACGGTCGGAGGCGTCCACCAGGATCAGCGGCAAATTGTAATGCTGGCGGAACATCTCCACGACGCCCTTGGCCTCGTCCTTGCGCATCAGACCGTGGTCGACGAGGATGCAGGTCAGCTGGTCGCCGATCGCTTCGTGGATCAAAAGTGCGGCGACGGAGGAGTCGACGCCGCCGGAGAGCGCGCAGATGACCTTGCCCTTGCCGACCTGCTTGCGGATCAATTCCACAGCGTGCTCGCGATAGGCGCGCATCGTCCAGTCGCCCTCGATGCCGGCGATGTTGTGGACGAAGTTCCGGAGTAGCCTGGCGCCGTCCGGCGTGTGCACCACTTCCGGGTGGAACATGATGCCGTACATCTTGCGCTCGACATCGCCGAAAATGGCGAAGGGCGAGCTTTCCGACTTGCCGAGCACCTTGAAGCCCGGCGGCAACTCGATGACCCGGTCGCCGTGACTCATCCACACCTGGTGGCGCTGGCCAGGCGCCCACAGGCCTTCGAACAGCGGGCTCTCCTTCTCGATCTCGACGAAGGCGCGGCCGAACTCGCGATGATTGGAGCTTTCGGCGACGCCGCCCATCTGCACGCAGAGCGCCATCTGGCCATAGCAGATGCCGAGCACCGGCACGCCGGCGTCGAAGACGACCTGCGGCGCACGCGGGCTGCCGATGTCGGTGGTCGAGGCCGGGCCGCCCGACAGGATCACCGCTTTGGGCTCGATGCGCTTGAAGGCCGCTTCGGCCGATTGGAACGGCACGATCTCGGAAAAGACGCCGGCCTCGCGGATGCGGCGGGCGATGAGTTGCGTGAACTGGCTGCCGAAATCGACAATCAGAACGGTGTCGGGATGATTGGCTGTCGTCGTCATGGCGAGCCTTTAGAGAAAGAAACGAGTCGGCGCAATGGGTTGGCGCGGTCGCGCCGTTCACTTCGATGCTGGTGCTTCTCCCGATGCATCGCCCTGCCCGGCGTCAAGTGAGCGCAAGGCGTCCATCAGCGCCGCGAACCGCTGCTCGCCGATGCGATCGATATAGCTGCGTTCGATCTGAAGCTTGATGCGATCGCCGTCGCGCAAGGCATCCAGGCCTTTGCGCGTATAGCGCACGAGCTTGCCGCGCCCGTCCCGTGGATCGGGCAATCGCTCCAGCACGCCTTCCGCCTCGAGCCCGTCGAGCAATTGCTGAACCGCTTGCTTGGAGGTCGCCGCGCGCTCGATCAATGCCGACTGGCGCGTGCCGTTGCGCGGAATGTGTCCAAGCAGCCCGGCACGCGCTTCGCTGAACCAAGCGTGGCCGGCGGCCCGCATAGCAGCGGCAAATTCCGCCTGCCAGGCACGGCTCGCCTGCCACAGCCGCCAACCGACGTGATCGGGCAGCCCGTCAGTTTTTTCGTCAAGCTCCTTGACCATTTAATTCGAACTCCGTATGGTCAAGATACTTGACGATCTTCTTGGCGTCGAGGCCATTCGAGAAACGCAAACCCGCGGACAGGAACAATGACGATACTGAACAGGGACACGCTGGCCATTATCATGGTCGGAACCACGCATGTCATCGACATGGGCGGCAAGAACGCCTTCATCCACTATGAAACCCACGATCGGGCGCACATGCTCCTGCCGGATGGCACGCGCTTTCACGGGACCTGGACGCTGCTTGACGACGGCTACAAGGTCGAATGGAAAAACGGCCCCGCCGGCGCGTGGAAACTCGATCATACAGCGGGGGCAATCGACTATATCGATGCGACAGGCGCCTCCCGTGGACGCATTTCACGCATCGATTTCGGCGATCCGCAACGCCTTGCTGCCTGATCCAACCGGCAGTCAGCCACCAAGCAGGCCGCCGCCGATCGCCTGTTCCAGCAGGGCGACGGCCGCGGCGAGCTTCTCGTCGATGACGTGCAGATATTCCGTCCAGTCGTTGACGTGCCTGAGATCGGCCGCGCCGTCGGAAATGCCGCGGAGCCCAATCAGCGGCAAACCGAACAGCTGGCAGGCACGCAGGCAGGCAAAGGTCTCCATGTCGACCATGTCGGCATCGATGGTGTCATAGGCAACGCCGGAGACGATCGCGCCGCCGGTCGAGAGCGTGGCGGTCTTGATGCCTGGAATGACGAAGGGCAGCGGCACCGACACCGGCAGTTCGAGGAAAGGCGTCGCGCCCTTCTCGAAGCCAAGCGGCGAAGCATCCATGTCGCGATAGCTCACCGACACGGCCTGGTAGATCTCGGTCTGCTCCAGCCTGCGGCTGCCGGCCGAGCCCAGCGAGACGACCAGGTCCGGAAGCGCGCCTTCAGCCTTCAACGCCGCGAGCTCGGCGCCCAGCCTGACCCCGGCCTCGACCGGACCGACCCCGGTCATCAGCGGCGTGAACAGGTTCTTCAGGTGCGGGCCGTATTCGGCCTCAGCCGCCATGACGAAGAGAACGGATTTTTGCGACAGGCGTGACACTTCGACAGTCATGAAGCTTTACCCCTATTTGCTACGACGACGCGAAAGGGACAACGTGCCCTCGCGGCCTGCCGGCCTTCGCTATGGCTCCGGGCGTTCGTCGCTCGAAAAGCCCATTTGGGAGCTTTTCGTCCGCTGCGCGGACCGCTCCTCACCCCTCTATCCCGTCGCGGCCGACCACCGTCATCATCGTGCCGGTCATGGTGGCGATCAGCTTGGCCTCGCCGTCGGCGGCGAAGGCGTAGGCCTGGCCGTCGGCGACGATGATGGTGCGACCGGGTTTGGTCACGGAGCCGCGGAACAGGAACCGCTCGCCCCTGCCCGGCGCGAGCAGGTTCACCTTGAACTCGATGGTCAGCACGCCGGAATTCTCCGGCATCAGCGAAAAGGCCGCGTAACCGCAGGCGGAGTCCAACGCCGTGGAGATGACGCCGGCATGCAGGAAACCGTGCTGCTGGGTCAGCGAGGCGGAATACGGCATCTCGATCTCGATGATGCCAGGCGTCACCAGCGTCAGCTCGGCGCCGATTGTCGCCATCGCCTCCTGGCGGGCAAAGGACGCCCTGACGCGTTCCTCGAAATCCGGAGCGGGTACGATCTTGGCTGCCGCCATGGCGCTTTGCCTCACATTGCTGGCGAAGTTTATTGCAGAGCCAGGCAAGACAGGCAATCTTTTATGCTGCAGCGCAGCAAAAGCCGGCGGTGTTCAGGCGGTCCTGCGCAAGGCATGGAGATAGAACCCGTCGGTGCCGCTGAGCGCCGGCGACAGCGAGATACCGCCGGTATCAGCAATGCGCGCGGCCCCTTCATGGCCCGGGAAGCGGCTGTCCCACAGCTGGCGATGATCGACCGGCGCGAAGCCTTCATGGCGCGCGCGGAACGCGGCGACCTGCTCGCCGTTCTCGGCGTCGAACACCGAACAGGTGATGTAGACCAGCAGGCCGCCCGGCTTGACGAAGACTTGCGCGGTGTCGAGGATCGCCTGCTGCTCTGCCTTGCGGGCATCGAGCTGCCTTTCCGTCAAACGCCATTTGGCGTCGGGCCGCCGCCGCCAGGTACCGCTGCCGGTGCAGGGCGCGTCGATCAGCACGATGTCCATATGGTTGGTGAGCGGCGCAAGCTCCGCGGGCTTGCTGACGACCTGGACGTTGCGGTTGTGTGAGCGGCGGATGCGCTCGAAGATCGGCGCCAGCCGCACCTTCTCCGCGTCATGGGCAAAGAGCTGGCCCCGATTGTCCATCTCGGCCGACAGCGCCAGCGTCTTGCCGCCGGCGCCGGCGCAATAATCGAGCACCTGCATGCCGGGCTCGGCGCCGGCAAGCGCGGCGGCAAGCTGCGAGCCTTCGTCCTGCACCTCGAACCAGCCTTTCTGGAAGGCAGGCTCGGCCTGCACGTTCGGATGCCGGCCGTCGCCGTCGATCGGCGGGATGCGGATGCCATGCGGCGCGATCGCCGTAGGCGCGGCACCGGTGCCCTGGAGCTCGGCCAGCACCTTGGCGCGATCGGCCTGGAGCGTGTTGACCCTCAGGTCCAGCGGCGGGCGCTGCGCCAGGGCGGCGCCTTCCTTGACCCAGGCGTCGCCATAGGCTTGCTCGAGCAGCGGCGCGCACCAGTCCGGGATATCGGCCCGCACAGCATCGGGGGCCTCGCCAAGCCTGCGCTCGGCAGCCGCTTTCAACTCGGACGCGCTGAGCAGCGGCGGCGCGAATTTGTCGCCGTCGAGCGCGTCGTTGAGCGACTGCGCCGTCTGGCCCCATTCCAACAGAAGCGCGCCGAAGCCGATAGCGCGCGGCGTGTCTTCGCCGAACAGCCAGCCGGCCGAGCGTTTGCGGCGCAGCGCATCATAAACGATGTTGCCGATCGCGGCGCGGTCGCCGCCGCCGGCGAAACGATGCGACAGGCCCCAATCGCGCAGGGCGTCGGCCACCGGCCGGTGACGCCGGCCGATGTCTTCAAGAACCTCTATGGCCGCCGCCAGCCTTCCGCCCAGTCGCATCCCGTTTTCCGTAGCTGTTACAATTCGGTTCCAGCCCGCTCATAAAGCCTTTCCGGCCAGGATTGAAACAGTTCCGTTCGGTTTGCCGATGAAATGGCGTTTCAAGACCGGCCCATTTGGCCGAACGATTTTTCCGTTGGTGGGAGCCCGAGTCAGGAAACAAGAACAATCGATCAGAACATGAAAGACTTCTAATGTTTTTGATTGGCGCCTGCAAGAAAGCCAACCGGCTTAACCTCCAAGCTTTTCAAGTGTTTCCGGCAGGAATACTCTTCCGGTAGTGATTCGCGACGCGGGAAACGCAGTTTCGACGGATCCTATGAGGAGAGGGCAATGAAGACTTATCTGGCAGAAGTTCTCGGCACGTTTTTGTTGGTGTTCATCGGCACCGCCTCCGTGGTCACGG
The DNA here is from genome assembly GCF_006439475.1 of Mesorhizobium sp. B2-8-9. Lineage (NCBI taxonomy): Bacteria > Pseudomonadati > Pseudomonadota > Alphaproteobacteria > Hyphomicrobiales > Phyllobacteriaceae > Mesorhizobium > Mesorhizobium sp. B2-8-9. The sequence continues at coordinate 391,658 of NZ_VFTQ01000002.1, forward strand.
GCGGCTTCGGCGGCGCGCTGCCGCTCGGACAGGAAGGCATCGGCCTGGCGTTCGGCATCGGCCTGATCGCCGCGGCCTATGCGATCGGCCCGATCTCGGGCGCGCATCTCAATCCGGCGGTGACGCTCGGCGTGTTCCTGGCGGGGCGGATGCCGGCCAAGGATGTCGTCCCCTACTGGATCTCGCAGATCATTGGCGCCATCATCGCCTCGCTGGCGCTGTGGATCATCGTTTCCGGCCAGGTCGGCGGCCACACCGGCGGCTTCGGCGCGAATGGCTGGGACGAAACGAAATGGGGCATGAGCTCAGCCTTCCTGTGGGAGCTGATCGGCACCTTCACTTTCGTCACCGTGATCCTCGGCGTCACCAACGCCAAGCACACCACCGCCTTTGCCGGCCTGGCCATCGGACTGACGCTGGCGGGCATCCACTTCGCCCTGATCCCGGTGACCGGCACCTCGGTCAATCCGGCGCGCTCGATCGGCCCGGCGCTGTTTTCGGGCGGTGCTGCGCTCAGCCAGCTCTGGCTGTTCATCGTCGCGCCGCTGGTCGGCGGCGCGATTGCCGGCGTCGTCGCCAAGGCCGGCGTCTTCGAAAAAGACTGACCGCAGTTCGATAAAGTAAAAGGCGCGGGCATGACCCGCGCCTTTTTGCTTGGGAGCTACGACTTTATCTCGCGATGTCGAAGCGGTCGGCGTTCATCACCTTCGTCCAGGCCTTGACGAAATCCTTGACGAGCTTGGCCTTGGCGTCGGCCGAGGCGTAGACTTCGGAGAGCGCGCGCAGCTGCGCGTGCGAGCCGAAGATCAGGTCGGCGCGGGTGCCGGTCCACTTGACCTCCTTGGTCTTGCGGTCGCGCGCTTCGTAAACCTCGTCCGAGCCCGGCTCTGAGCCGGCCGCCGGATCCCAGACGGTGGCCATCGAGAGCAGGTTGACGAAGAAGTCGTTGGTGAGCTGGCCAGGCCTGTCGGTGAAGACGCCATGCTTGGAACCGCCGGCATTGGCACCGAGCACGCGCAGGCCGCCGACCAGTACCGTCATTTCCGGCGCGGTCAGCGTCAGCAACTGGGCGCGGTCGACCAGCATCGCTTCGACCGACATCGGCAACCTGCCGCGGGCATAGTTGCGGAAGCCGTCTACCTTCGGCTCCAGCGCGGCGAAGGAGGCGACGTCCGTCTGCTCCTGCGAAGCGTCCATGCGGCCCGGCGTGAAGGGTACCTTGACTTCCGTGCCGCCGTCCTTCGCCGCCTTCTCGACTGCGGCGACGCCGCCAAGCACGATGAGGTCGGCGAGCGAGACCTTCTTGCCGCCGGTCTGCGCGGTGTTGAACTCCTTCTGGATGGATTCCAGCTTGGCCAGCACCTTGGCGAGCTGGGCCGGCTCGTTGACCTCCCAGTCCTTCTGCGGCGCCAGACGGATGCGGGCGCCATTGGCGCCGCCGCGCTTGTCCGAGCCGCGGAAGGTCGAGGCCGAGGCCCAGGCGGTCGAGACCAGTTCCGACACCGACAGGCCGGAGGCCAGGATCTTGGCCTTGAGCGAAGCGATGTCGGCCTCGCTTACCAGCTCATGGTCGATGGCCGGGATCGGATCCTGCCAGATCAGCTCTTCCTTCGGCACGAGCGGGCCGAGATAGCGCACGACCGGGCCCATGTCGCGATGAGTGAGCTTGAACCAGGCGCGGGCGAAGGCGTCGGCGAACTGGTCCGGGTTCTGGTGGAAGCGGCGCGAGATCTTCTCATAGGCCGGGTCGAAACGCAGCGCGAGGTCGGTGGTGAGCATGGCCGGCGCGTGACGCTTGGAGGGATCGTGCGCGTCCGGAACGGTGCCGGCGCCGGCGCCGCCTCTCGGCGTCCACTGATGCGCGCCGGCCGGGCTCTTCGTCAGCTCCCATTCATAGTTGAAGAGGTTGTCGAAGAAATTGTTGCTCCATTTGGTCGGCGTCGTCGTCCACGTGACCTCGAGGCCCGAGGTGATGGCGTCGCCGGCAATGCCGGAGGCATATTTGCTCGACCAGCCGAGGCCCTGCGCTTCGATGCCGGCGCCTTCCGGCTCGACGCCCACCAGCGAGGCATCACCCGCGCCATGCGTCTTGCCGAAGCTGTGGCCGCCGGCGATCAGCGCCACGGTCTCCTCGTCGTTCATGGCCATGCGGCCGAAGGTCTCGCGGATGTCGCGCGCGGCCGCGACGGGATCCGGCTTGCCGTTCGGGCCTTCCGGGTTGACGTAGATGAGGCCCATCTGCACGGCGCCGAGATGGCCGCGAAGCTCACGGTCGCCCGAATAGCGCTCGTCGCCAAGCCACTTGGTTTCGGAGCCCCAGTCCACGTCCTGCTCCGGCTCCCACACATCGGCGCGGCCGCCGGCGAAGCCGAAGGTCTTGAAGCCCATCGATTCCAGCGCGACGTTGCCGGTGAGGATCAGAAGGTCGGCCCAGGAAATCTTGCGGCCGTATTTCTGCTTGACCGGCCACAGCAGCCGGCGCGCCTTGTCGAGGTTGGCGTTGTCCGGCCAGCTGTTCAGCGGCGCGAAACGCTGCTGACCGGCGCCGGCGCCGCCGCGGCCGTCGCCGATGCGATAGGTGCCGGCGCTGTGCCAGGCCATGCGGATGAAGAGCGGCCCATAATGGCCGAAGTCGGCCGGCCACCAGTCCTGCGAATCCGTCATGACCTTGTGCAGGTCTGCGATCACCGCATCAAGGTCGAGGCTCGCAAACTCCTTGGCGTAGTCGAAATCTTCGTCCATCGGGTCCGAGAGGTTCGACTGCTGGTGGAGAACGGCAAGGTCGAGCTGGTTCGGCCACCAGTCGCGGTTGGTCCGTGCGGATCCATGCGCCACCGGGCATTTGCCAGCGCTGTTGTCGTCGGTTTTCGCGTCCATCTTAGTCTCCCGATTCTGCCGAGGTTTTGCCGTGGTTGAATTTGCCGAGGTTGATTTTCCCGAAATTTCGGGGGCAGCCGCTGGCCGTGCCAACCTGGAACGATTCCAGACTAGGCCGGCCTGCCGATAAAGACAAATTGCCTTTCCTGTTTCGTTTGATAGGATTTTCTTATGATTGGCCTCACTGTCCGGCAAATGCAGTATTTCGACGCGCTGGCGCAGACGCTGCATTTCGGCCGCGCCGCGAAACTCGCCGGCGTCAGCCAGCCGGCCCTTTCCGCGCAGATCGCCGAGATGGAAGAGCGGCTAAACTGCCTGTTGTTCGAACGCGGCGGCAAGACGGTGCGCATGACCGACGAGGCGCTTGCCCTGCAGCCGCGTATCGAGCGCATTCTGGCGGATATACGTGACGTCGAGACGACTGCCCGGCGCGGCCGCCCGACCATGGAAGGACGCTTCCGGCTGGGCATCATCCCGACGGTCGCGCCCTATCTCCTGCCGCATGTGCTCCCGGAGCTGAAAAAGCACTATCCTGCCCTCCAGCTCGAACTGCGCGAGGCGGTAACCGCGTCGCTGGTCGAGGATGCGACGTCCGGCCGGCTCGACGCCTTCATCGCGGCCTTGCCGCTCGATCAGCCGGCGATCGTAACCGAAGCGCTTTTTCCAGACCGCTTCTTCCTCGCCGTTCCCGCCGGCGATCCGGCCTTCGCCTCGCCGCCGGTGCCGCCCGAAAGCCCGGCGCTGGAGCGGCTGATGCTTTTGGAGGAAGGCCACTGCCTGCGCGAGCAGGCGCTGGCCGTCTGCGGCAATGTGCGGCCGGTGGCGATGGCAAGCTACGGCGCGACCAGCCTGACGACGCTCCTGCAGATGGTGGCGCATGGGCTGGGCGTCACGCTGGTGCCGGAAATGGCGGCAAGTGCTGCCGGCGTCATGCCGGATCTGAGAATCGTGCCGTTCCAGGAGCCGATGCCGCAGCGCATGATCTGCATGGCCTGGCGGAAGAACAAGGTGCGCCAGGACGAATGCGTGGAGCTGGCGCGGATCATACGCGGGCTGGACCGGGCAGTGCTGGGGGTGTGAAGCGCGCTTCGACGCATCTCCATCCCTGCGCCCGCCGGCCGGCACTTCACGGCACAAAGATCAGAAACACGTAGGTGAAAAACACCACGACATGCACCATGCCGGTCAGGAACGTCGTTCGTTCGGTGCTGAAGCTGACGCTGCAGATAAAAAGCGCCAGCACCAGAAGCACGGCATCGGACGCCGGGAGCCCCAAGGTCAGCCCCCTGCCCGTCAGCAGGCTGGCCGCCGCGACCGCCGGTATCGTCAAGCCGATCGTGGCGCAAGCCGAGCCCATCGCGACGTTTAGGCTGCGCTGCAGCTCATTCTTGAAGGAAGCGCGGATCGCCGAGATCGCCTCCGGCATCAAAACCAGCGCCGCGATCATTGCCCCTACGATGCTGTCGGCCTGGATCACCTGATAGGCGGCGAGCGCATCCTCCACGCTCGCGGCGACCTGCTCGGCGAGCAGGACAATGCCGACGAGCCCGCTCAGCAGCAGGAGCGCGCTGACGGAGATGCTTCCGTGGGTTGCAGTTCGCGTCGGAGCGTCGTGCGCCTGCCCCTGGACGAAGTCCTCCCGGTGTCGGACGGTTTGGGCGAACACGAAGCTCGCATAGAGCAGCACCGAAAGGACGCTGACAAAACCAAGCTGAGCCGCCGAAAACGTGCCGGGATCCGTGGCTTGGGTGTAGGTCGGAAGAATAAGCGTCATCACGGTCAGCGCGATCAGAACCGACAGGTATGCGCTGGTTCCTTGCCGCAGGATCGCCTGCTTGCGGTAGCGCCAGCCGCCAAGCGTGAGACAGATGCCGACGACGCCGGTGGAGGTGATCATCACCGTCGAGAAAACGGACTCGCGCGCCAGCGTCGGGTTGTTTTCTCCATGCAGCATCATGGAGACGATGATCGTCACTTCGATTGCCGTCACCGCAAATGTCAGCACCAAAGTTCCATAGGGCTCGCCCACGCGCGAGGCGACTCCCTCGGCGTGGTCGAGCACGACGAAAATGGTGGTGAACATGATGGCGCTCGACAGCACCCCAATGAGGATCCTGGTATTCAGCGACCCTTCGTCGACCGAAAGGCCGCTGGCCCTGACCGCGAAAGCCATTGCCAGCGCCACCAACGGCATCGTGTAGGACGTCACCGATCGCGCATAACCAGTCATCGAAGCCCCCGAATGCCAGGCGTTTGCCCGAGCTTAGCGGAAAAGCGCCTGGGGAGCATCACGGGCATCGTTGCAGCATTCAAAACATGATCGGGGACTGGGCGCCGTTTATGGCGTCGAATGTCTCGATGGCGTTACGAACTGCCCCACAGAATTTTTCCAGAAGTTCCGGCTCGTTGCCCAGTCGGCGGCGCAGCGAGAAAGGCACTTCCAGCTGCGCTCCCTTCCCCGTCAGCCCGCGATTCACGATGTTCGAATCCTGGATACCGGGAAAGGGATGATTGTCTCTTTTTGTCTGGAAACGGGCCTCCTGCAGACGCCCGGCTATCTCTGAAACCAACGCGGCGTCCTTGCCGCCCAGATAGACTGTCGAAAAATCGTCGCGATCCTGACGGCCGTGGATAGCGACGACGGTGGACTTCGTCCGCAACAGTTCGAGCGCGGTTGCCTCGTCAAAGTTCCTGGACGTTATGTGCAGCTCCCGGTTGCTTTCCGGCATGAGCCCTTCAAAGCAATACATATCGAGATCGGCCCCTGCTATCGTCTCGGTGATCAGGGAGGTGCGAGGCTCGATTTTGCCGCCATGCGGGGCCATGACGATGGCACTTCCGGTTCGCGCGCCCCGCCGGACGACGATGCGATAATCCACGTTTTCAATTTTGGCGGCTCTCAGCGCCGCGAAATTTGGAAACTCGTTGTCCATAGATGCCGTTTCACGCCGTCTTCTGCGCCACCAGCCCGAGCTCCTCCACCATCGCCTCGCGCATCAGGAACTTCTGCGGCTTGCCGGTCACCGTCATCGGCAGCTCGGCGCGGAAGCGGATGTAGCGCGGCACCTTGTAATGCGCGATCTGGCCGGCGCAGAAGGCCTTGATCTCCTCGGCGGTGGCGATCTGATCGGGCTTCAGCACGATCCAGGCGCAGAGCTCCTCGCCATATTTGTCGTCCGGGATGCCGAAGACCTGCACTTCCTTTATTTTCGGATGGCGGTAGAGGAATTCCTCGACCTCGCGAGGGTAGACGTTCTCGCCGCCGCGGATGACCATGTCCTTCACCCGGCCGACGATGTTGCAATAGCCCTCGGCGTCGATCGTGGCGAGGTCGCCTGTGTGCATCCAGCCGTCGACGTCGATCGCCTCACGGGTCTTTTCGGCGTCGTCCCAATAGCCCTTCATCACCGAATAGCCGCGCGTGCAGAGCTCGCCCGGCTCGCCGACCGCGACGGTGCCGCCGTCGGCGCCGATCGCCTTGACCTCGACATGGGGGTGGATGCGGCCGACGGTTGAGACACGCTTTTCCAGCGGATCGTCGACGCTGCTCTGGAAGGAGACGGGACTGGTCTCCGTCATGCCATAGGCGATGGTCACCTGGCTCATATGCATCAGCGACACCACCTTCTTCATCACCTCGATCGGGCAAGGCGAGCCGGCCATGATGCCGGTGCGCAGGCTGGAGAGATCGAAGCTGGCAAAATCCGCGTGATCGAGCATGGCGACGAACATTGTCGGCACGCCGTATAGCCCGGTGCAACGCTCCTGCGCGACCGCTTTCAGCGTCGCGCCGGCATCGAAGCCTTCGCCCGGGAAGACCATGGTCGCGCCTTTCGACACGCAGCCCATCGTACCCATCGACATGCCGAAGCAGTGATAGAGCGGCACCGGAATGCAGAGCCGGTCTTCGGTGGTGAGTTTTATGGCCGAGGTGACGAAATTGCCGTTGTTGACGATGTTGGAATGCGTCAGCGTCGCGCCTTTCGGCGCGCCGGTCGTGCCTGAGGTGAACTGGATGTTGATGGCCTCGCCGGGCTTCAGCCCTTCGGAGATGCGGTCGAGGCTGTCATGCTCGTCGCGACCGGCCATCGCGAGCACGTCGCCGAAATTGAACATGCCGGGCGAGTTGTCGTCGCCCATCCGGATGACTATTTCCAGCGCCGGCAGTTTCTTAGCCTTGAGCTTGCCGGACTCCGCCTTGGCGATCTCCGGCGCCAATGTCTCGATCATGCCGAGATAGTCGGAGGTCTTGAACTGCGCGGCGGTGACCAATGCCTTGCAGCTGACTTTGTTCAGCGCGTATTCGAGCTCGGTCAGCCGGTAGGCCGGGTTGATGTTGACCAGAATCAGGCCGATGCGGGCGGTGGCGAACTGCGTCACCAGCCATTCCCAGCGGTTCGGCGACCAGATGCCGACGCGGTCGCCTTTTTCGAGGCCGAGCGCCAGGAAACCGGCGGCCAAGGCGTCGACCGCATCCGACAGCTCGCTCCAGGTGAAACGCTTGTCCTGGCCGACGAAAACGGCGGCGTCGAGCGTCGCGTATCTGCTCACCGTATCGGAAAACAATTCCGGAATGGTCTTGTCGAGCAGAGGCACCGAGCGGTCGCCCGACACATGCGCCTTGCCGCCAACCGGAGCAATGAAGCTGTTGCGCGTTTTGCGCAGATTGGTGGCGTTCATGAGCTCGTCGAGTTTGATCGCCATCGCCGTTCTCCTCCCGGGATAGGCCAGCCTATCAGCCGATGGAGATGGTGGAAATCCTTCAAAGGTCCCCCTTTGCTTGAGGCCCCTCAGCGAGGAGGGAGGACGCTCATCTTCGCGGCGATGTCGCGCAGGATCGCTTCGTCGGCCGCATCGCGCCGCTTCTTCGACGCCACCAGACAGGCCTGCGACTTCAGGATCGTGCCATCGCCCAGCACCTTGAGGTGGTTGGCGCGCAGCGTCGAGCCGGTGGTGGTGATGTCGACGATGACGTCCGCAAGGCCGGCGGCCGGCGCGCCTTCGGTGGCGCCGAGGCTTTCGACGATGCGGTAGACCTGGATGCCATGCTTGAGCGAAAAGAACTGCTGCGTCAGCCGCCAGTATTTGGTGGCGATCCTGAGCCTCCGGCCGTGGCGTTGGCGAAAATCAGCGGCGACGTCATCGAGGTCGGCCATGCTGTCGACGTCCAGCCAGATGTCGGGCACCGCCACCACGACATCGGCATGGCCGAAGCCAAGGCGGGCGACGATCTCCGCGCACGCTTCCCAGTCGGCGAGGTTCTCGCGCAAAAGGTCCTCGCCGGTGATGCCGAGATCGACCGCGCCCTGGCCGATCTCGCCGGCGATCTCGGACGCGGACAGGAAGGCCACCTCGACATTGTCGAGACCGTCGATGCGGGCGCGGTACTTGCGGTCGTCTTCAGGCAGGCTCACGGCCAGGCCGGCCCTGGCCAGCACTTCGAGCGACTGCTCCTTGAGACGGCCCTTCGAGGGGATCGCCAGCGTGATCATTTGGCGCTCTCCCGCAAGGCTTCGATACGGTCGAGCCAGACCGAGAAGCCGACCCCTGGAATCGGCTTTTTTGCACCCAGCAGCGTCAGCAGCCGGTCGTAGCGACCGCCGCCGACCAGCGGCCGATCGCCATCCCGGACCGCGATCTCGAAGACCAGGCCGGTGTAGTAATCCAGCGGGCGACCGAAGGCGGCGTCATAGCGGATTTGCGCCGCCGACAGCCCATGCGCCTCGATCGCCTTGGCGCGGGCGGCGAAATTCTCCAGCGCCGGTCCCAGCGACAGGCCGGCATCGGCGGCGAATTTTTCCAGCGCCGCGGTCGCGTCGCTGAGCGCGACGTCGATCTCGAGAAAGCCCTTCAACGCCGAGAAGGCCTCGTCGGACAGCCGCACGCTGCGCAGTTGCGCTTTCTCGATCAGCCGGCGCGCAATGTCGGCAGGCGCGCGGCCGGATGACGCCGACAGCCCGGCTTCCTCCATGCCGTCGGCAATATGCGCGGCAAGGCCTTCCACATCGCCGTCGAGCACCAGCAGCGCGACCGGACCGGAAAGCTGACTGTTGCGCGGCGGATTGGCGAGATCGGCAAGGGCGGCCTCCAGCATCGGCGCGGAGCCGAAGGCGCGCGCCAGGCGCATGCGCCAGCCGCGCGGCAGGCCGAGCGCCGCCAGCACCGCCTCGAACAAGGTCTGGTCACCAAGCGTGACGGCGAGCTTCCAGCCAGGCAGCACCAGTGACAGCAGCGCATGCGCGTCGGCCAGCGAGCGGGCATCGGCGGCGGCCGTGTCGCGGTCGCCGAGATCCTCGATGCCGGCCTGGAAGAACTCGTTGCCGCCGTCGCGGCGCTGGCGGAACACTTCGCCGAGATAAGAATAGCGGCGCGGCGTGCCGGCCTGGCTGGAGATGTGGTCGAGGCAGACGGGAATGGTGAATTCGGGCCGCAGGCACAGCGTCTTGCCGGTCTCGCTTTCGGTCAGGAAGATGCGGCGACGCAGGTCTTCGCCGGCCATGTCGAGGAACGGATCGGCAGGCTGCAGCACGGCGACTTCCACGGCGTGGGTGTCGCGGGCGGCGAATAGTTCGACGATGTCGGCGGCGATGGCGGGACGGGTGGTCATGCGGCGCCCCTTCCCCTTCTCCCCTTGTGGGAGAAGGTGGATCGGCGCGCAGCGCCGAGACGGATGAGGGGTGTTGGAAGGAATGAGACGCCGGCGTTCCCTGGAACACCCCTCATCCGACCGAGCTTCGCTCGGCCACCTTCTCCCACAAGGGGAGAAGGGGAGGTCGGCGCCCTATCGGCCACGTGCGCGCTCCTCAGCCTGCGCCGCCAGGATCTTCTTCACCTCGCCAACCAGCTCGCTCTCCGCCACCGTCACTTGCGCCGGCCTTGCGGCGCGCCATTCGGCATTGTCGGCGATCTCGGCCGACAGGCGCGCGCCTTCGATCAGGTCCTTGATCTGCACCTCGCCTTTGGCGCGCTCGTCGCCACCCTGGATGATAGCGACCGGGCTGCCGCGACGGTCGGCATATTTCAGCTGCGCCTTCATGCCGGCGCCGCCGAGATACATTTCGGAGCGGATGCCGGCGGCGCGCAGGTCGGCAACCATCTTCTGGTAGCGGCCGAGGCTTTCGGTGTCCTTGTCCATGACCAGCACCACGACCGGCGCGATGACATCGGAGGCGTCGAGCTTGCCGAGGTTCTTGAGCGCCGTCATCAGCCGGGAGACGCCGATGGAGAAGCCGGTCGCCGGCACCGGCTCGCCGCGGAAACGCGAGACCAGCCCGTCATAGCGCCCGCCCCCGCCGACCGAGCCGAAACGCACGATCTGGCCTTCGTCATTGGGGATCTCGGCCAGCAACTCGGCCTCGAAGACCGGGCCGGTGTAGTATTCGAGGCCGCGCACGACGGAGCGATCCATCACAATGCGGTCTTCGCCATAGCCAGCGGCTCTAACCAGCGCCTCGATCGTTGCCAGTTCGCCGACGCCTTCCTGATAGACAGCGTTGGCATTGACGCTTGCATCCTGGGCGGCCTGCCCGTTTCTTGCCGTTGCCAGAAGAACCGCCTCACCTTGCGTGTCGTTCAATCCGGCGCCCTTGGCGAAGTCGCCCTCGCCTTCCTTGCCGCCATCCCAACGGCCGGGACCAAGCAGGAGCCTGACGCCTTCCGGCCCGAGCTTGTCGAGCTTGTCGATGGCGCGCAGCACCGTCAGCCGGCGGCCGGCATTTTCCTCGCCGCCAAGGCCAATTGCTTCCAGCACGCCGTCCAACACCTTGCGGTTGTTGACGCGAATGACGTAGTCGCCGCGCTTGATGCCGAGCGCTTCCATCACGTCAGCCATCATCATCGCCATCTCGGCATCGGCGGCGACACCCGGCGTACCGATGGTGTCGGCGTCGAACTGCATGAACTGGCGGAAGCGGCCGGGACCAGGCTTCTCGTTGCGGAACACCCAGCCGGAGCGGTAGCTGCGATAGGGTTTTGGCAACCTGTCGTAATTCTCGGCGACGAAACGCGCCGTCGGCGCGGTCAGGTCGTAACGCAGCGACAGCCACTGGTCGTCATCATCCTGGAAGGAGAACACGCCTTCATTCGGCCGGTCCTGGTCGGGCAGGAATTTGCCGAGAGCATCGGTGTATTCGATCATCGGCTGGTCGGCCGGCTCGAAACCGTAGAGCTCGTAGACCGAGCGGATGGTCGCCATCATCTTCTCGACGGCACGAATATCCTCGGCGCTGCGGTCGGCAAATCCGCGCGGCAGCCGCGCTTTCGTCTTTTCCGATTTGTCGGCCATGGGATCGGTCTTTCTGGTCAATGGGCGCGCGTTTCCTAAACGATGCCGCTTGGAGCGGCAAGGGTTAGCGCCTCGCCTTCCCCTTGTGGGAGAAGGTGGATCGGCGCGATAGCGCCGAAACGGATGAGGGGTGTTCCAGCGGAGCGAGACGTCGGCTTTTCCTGAAGCACCCTCATCCGGCCGCTTCGCGGCCATCTTCTCCCACAAGGGGAGAAGGAAAACTGAAACAAACAGCGCCAAAAACGAAACAATTCCGCCGTCGGCGCGGCATGCTACCGACACAATCGGCGACCATAAAGCAAGTCGAAACAAGGGGTTCGGGGCATGACGACGGCTAACGAGATTACCGAGAGCGGCACATCGGCCAGGCTGCGGCCTGCCGGCGGCTTTATGCTCAAGCCGGCCCAGCAGCCGGCCGGGCCGTTCGAGGTCGCGGCCGAGGCGCGCGAGCCCACCGTGCGCGACGCGCTGGTGACTGGCCTGCTGGTGATCTATCCGGCCTTCGCGGCGGTGGCGGCGATCATTGCCGGACTGTTCCTGGCCGGCGCCGGCAGCGTCTGACTTTCACTCAACGATCGGGGGATCATCATGCATCTGCAATTCGCGTACGCGCTTGCCGGCGCGCTTTTCTGTAGCATGCCCGTTGCCGCCAACGCCTGCCAGGCGGGTGATGCCCGTCTTGCCGGCCATTATTACCTGAACGGCGTCATGGAGGTCGGTTCAGAACTGCTGTTGAAGAAAGACGGCAGCTTTGAATTCGCGCTCGCCTATGGCGCCAACGACCAGTACGGCAAGGGCTGCTGGGTGCGGAAGGGCTCGACTGTCGAGGTCATCCCGGCAGGCCGCAGCTCCGCCTCCACGCATCATACGCCCGACGACAGCGGCTTCAGCGGACTGGTGCTGACGGTGTCCGGCTCCAGTCTGGTGTGGGACATCAACGGCAGCGGCCATAAGGGCAGATTCGAGAAGTAGCGCGCCTCTTTTCCTTCTCCCCCTGTCGGAGACGGTGGATCGGCGCGTTAGCGCCGAGACGGATGAGGGGTGCTCCAGCGAAGTGAGCCGCTGGCAATCTTGCCGTCTCCTCCGGCGGTGTGAGACGCTGGCTTTCCCTGGAACACCCCTCATCCGGCCGCTTCGCGGCCACCTTCTCCCACAAGGGGAGAAGGAAGAAAGCACCCCTACTTCGGCCGCTTGAACGTCTTGCGCTCTTTCTCCACCTCTGCCCGGCAGTAGCAGCCTTCGAGATGGTCGTTGACCAGGCCCATCGCCTGCATGAAGGCATAGACCGTGGTCGGGCCGACAAAGCTCCAGCCGCGCTTCTTCAATTCCTTCGATATCCTGACCGACACCGCCGTCGTCGGGTTGGCGCGCAGATGCGCCAGGTCGACGATTTCGGGCCGCTCGCCCGGACCCGGCTCGAACTTCCAGAACCAGGCGGCAAGCGAGCCGAACTCGTCGACCATCTCGCGGGCGCGTTTGGCGTTGTTGATGGTCGAAACGATCTTGCCGCGGTGGCGGATGATGCCGGCATTGCCGAGCAGGCGCTCGACATCCGCGTCTGTGAACGCCGCCACCTTTTCGAAGTCGAAACCGGCGAAGGCCTCGCGGAAATTCTCGCGCTTGCGCAGGATGGTCAGCCACGACAGGCCCGATTGGAAGCCTTCGAGGCAGATCTTTTCGAACAGCCGGCGATCATCCGTCACTGGCCGGCCCCATTCGTGATCGTGGTAGTGGAGATAGTCCGGCAAATTGCCGTGCCAGAAACAGCGCGCCTTGCCGTCGGGCCCGTCGAGAATGCCGGCATTTTCAATCGCCATCGTCAGCAAATCCATTCGTTAACGCGCCTCAGCGCAGCTTTTACCGTGGCTTTACCAGATTCCTGAACCGGCCGGTAACCACACCAAAAGGTTTACTGACAAAGCGGCATTTTACGCATTCCGATTCATGTTTTGCTTGCCGCTCCGCGCCAAGGATCGCGAAACCGCGGGCTCCCTACGCCCCGGATGAGTTCGATCAAGGTGCGTTCCGATGAAGACAGCGTTTTGTTCCCTGCTCGGCGCGGTGGCCATTCTTGCCGCCGGCGCCACGACTTCCCTTGCCAATGACCGCTATGCCGACGTGCCGCCGGTGATGGTGAGCCCCGACCTTTCGGCGCCCTGGGTGCTGCAGCTCGGCCATGCGCCGGGCATCGTGCGCCCAACCCGGCAGGCGGTACAGCAGCCGCTGCAGCGCCTGTTCCAGGCGCAGCCCGACCGGCAGAAGACGGCGGCCGTGCAGCAGCCGGCCAAGCGCATGGTGATGCGGCCGCAGATCAATCCGGTCTACCTGCCGCAGGAAGTCGCCTATGACGGCCCTGCGAAGCCGGGCACCATCGTCATCGATACGCACCAGAATTTCCTCTATCTGGTCGAGAAGAACGGCAAGGCGCGGCGCTACGGCGTCGGCACCGGCAAGCCCGGCTTCGAATGGTCCGGCACCCACAAGATCACCGACAAGAAGGTCTGGCCGGACTGGCGTCCGCCCGCGGAGATGATCAAGCGCGAAGCTGCCAAGGGCCGCTACCTGCCGACCTATCTTGCCGGCGGCATCGAGAACCCGCTCGGCGCGCGCGCACTCTATCTCGGCACCACCGAATACCGCATCCACGGCACCAACCAGCCCTGGACGATCGGCGGCGCGGTGTCTTCCGGCTGCATCCGCATGCGCAACGAAGATGTCGTCGATCTCTATGAGCGCGTAAATGTCGGAACCACGGTCGAGGTGATATAGTCACAGCGAATCAGCTGGTTAGACGGCGCAGCACTTTTTGTCTGATGCTGTTGCAGCCAAGTCATAGTGCCATCCTGCGGGATGTGCTTTAACCAGCGAAGGGGTTTATGGGGGACGGGCCGTGTGGGGATACGGCCAGTCGCGAAAAGGCAGCGCAGGGAAACCGCGCTGCCTTTTTCGTTTTTTGTTTTTTCCATGCATGAGGTGGCAAGTCGCCCCGAAAGCAGGGCATTTCGTTTCCGGGGCTGATTTCCCGGCGCTCCTCTGCTATTGCAGTGCACAAATCTTGATAGTCACGCAATTCCGGAGGGCAGTGCGCCTTTCCTTGAATTGCCTCAGAAGGCAGAGGTGCCAGCCATGACCCGGACCGACGACAGCCGCTACCTGAAAGGCGGCCCGGTCGCCCAGCGCATCATCGCTTCGGTGCGCGAGGACGCAGCGATCGCCACGGCCGAAGGTTTCCCGCCGAAGCTTGTCTCGATCACCGTCGGCGATACCGCAGCGGTCGATGTCTATGTGCGCAACCAGCGCGCCAAGGCAGCCCTTGCCGGCATCTCCTTCGAGGAGCGGCGCTTTGCCGCCGACATCACCGCCGGCGAACTTGAAGCTGCGATCCACGGCCTCAACGCCGACCCGCGCGTCACCGGAATCATCATCCAGCGGCCGGTGCCGGCGCATATCCCGATCAAGACGCTGCAGGCGGCGGTGCATCCGCTGAAGGACGTCGAGGGCATGCATCCGGCCTCGATCGGCAACATCGTCTACAACCAGCTCGACCTGGCGCCCTGCACCGCGGCTGCCTCGGTTGAGCTGCTCAAGGAAACCGGCCTCGAGCTCCAGGGGCTCGAAGTGGTCGTCGTCGGCCATTCCGAGATCGTCGGCAAACCGATTGCCTTCCTGCTGATGAGCGAAGGCGCGACGGTGACGGTCTGCCATCACATGACGCGATCGGTGGCGGCGCATGCGCGGCGCGCGGACGCGCTGTTCGTCGCCGTCGGCAAGCCCAGGCTGATCAAGGCCGACATGGTGAAGCCGGGCGCTGCCGTCATCGACATCGGCATCAATTCCGAGGTCGGATCCGACGGCGAAACCCGCATCGTCGGCGACGTCGACACGGACAGCGTCAAGGACGTGGCCTCCTGGATCACGCCGGTGCCGGGCGGCGTCGGCCCACTCACCGTGGCGATCCTGTTGCGCAACACCATGGTCGCGCTCAACCGCCAGCGCGCGCTTTACCGCGCGACCTATGGCGTGCCGGACCAGCTCGCGGCGGAATAATTATTCGGCAGCGATCAAACCGCTGTCGGAAACGCCTTCCGGCTTCGGGCCGCCATAAGCCCAGTCGAGTAGCTTGATCGTATGCACGACCGGCAGCTTCGCCGCGGACGCGATCTGCGTGATGCAGCCGATGTTGCCGGTGGCGACGACTGAAGCGCCCGTCGCTTCGATGTTTTTGACCTTGCGGTCGCGCAATCTAGCCGAAATGTCGGGCTGCAGGATGTTGTAGGTGCCGGCCGAGCCGCAGCACAGATGCCCCTCGCGCGGCTCGCGGACAACGAAGCCGGCCTTGGCCAGCAGCTCCTTCGGCTGACGCGTGATCTTCTGGCCGTGCTGCATGGAACAGGCCGAATGGTAAGCGACGACCGTGCCCGGCTTGCGCACTGGCTCGGGAAGGTCGAGCGCGGCGAGATATTCGGTGATGTCCTTGGCCAGTGACGATACCCGCGCCGCCTTTTCGGCATAGGCGGGATCGAGGCGGAGCATGAAGCCATAATCCTTGATGGTCGTGCCGCAGCCGGACGCGGTGATGATAATAGCGTCGAGCCCGCCCTGCTCAATGGCGCGCATCCAGGCGTCGACATTCTGTCTGGCCGAGGCAAGGGCCTGATGCTCGCGGCCCATGTGATGGACGAGCGCGCCGCAGCAGCCCTCGCCCTCCGGCACCACGACCTCAACGCCGAGCCTGGTCAGCAAAGAGATGGTCGCCTCGTTGATCGCCGGATCGAGCACGGACTGCGCGCAGCCGGTGAGGATCGCGACGCGGCCGCGCCTTGCGCCTTTCCCGGCATGTGTGCCGGCCGAAGCCATCGGCGATGCCGGCGGGATCGCCGATGGCGCGAGCTTCAGCATCGCCGCCACCGGCCTCAGCGCCGGCAATTTCTCGAACAGGCCGATGAACGGCCGGCCGAACCCGGCGAGCTTCAGCGCGGCGCGGAAGCGGTTCGGGTAAGGCAGCACGAAGGCTAGCATGGCGCGCGTCAGCCGGTCGAGCAGCGGGCGCTTGTAGGTTTCCTGGATATGAGCGCGGGCATGGTCGACCAGATGCATGTAGTTCACGCCCGAGGGGCAGGTCGTCATGCAGGCAAGGCAGGACAGGCAGCGGTCGATATGGGTGACGATCTCCTTGTCGGCCGGCCGGCCGTTCTCCAACATGTCCTTGATGAGGTAGATGCGGCCGCGCGGCGAATCGAGCTCGTTGCCCAATGTCACATAGGTCGGGCAGGTGGCGGTGCAGAAGCCGCAATGCACGCACTTGCGCAGGATCTTTTCCGATTCCGCGACATGCGGGTCGGCAAGCTGCGCGGCGGAGAAATTGGTCTGCATATCGCCGTCTCTGTTAGACGCAATTCCGGACGGAAAACCGTTTCACATTTTTCCTGGAATTGCTTTAGGCCATGCGGCCGGGGTTGAGAATCTGCTTCGGGTCGAACTCGGCCTTGAGCCGCGCCGAAAGCGCGGCCAGATGCGGCGGCTGCGGCTCGAACACCGGCAGCGCCGCGCGATGCGGTGCGGATGCGCGTACCAGCGTCGCGTGGCCGCCGCCATGCTTGCGGATCAGTCCACGCAGCAGCCCGGCCTCCGGGTCGTTCTCGCGCATCGACAGCCACACCAGACCGCCCTGCCAGTCATAGAAGGCATCGACCGCCGCCTGCATGCGCAGCGCCATCACCATGTGATGCGCCGCGGATGGCGCCATCGAGACGCGCCAGACCGGCCGCGCGCCGCCGTCGGCGAAAGGCACGCAGTCGCGAATGTCGCGCCAGATCGCCTTCGAGGCCTCGCCGGCGATTTCTTCGAGCGGGCCGGCCTTGCCGAGCAGCCGCTTCAGGGCCTCGATGCGATAGACGACCGAAGGCCCGAATCCCTCGACGCGCAGCAGCGTGGCGGCATCGCTGCCGTGCTTGCCGCCGGCGACCTTCGCGGCGATGCGCTCCGGCAGGTGCGCGGCGCTCGACACCTCGGCGCTGGAGCCGAGCGCCAGCGCCATTGCGGCCACGGCGGCATCGTCGAGCAGGCCGCGTATGGCCAAGGTCACTTCCGTTTCCGCGGCCGGCAGGACCTTGAAGGTGACGTCGGTCAAGACGGCGAGCGTGCCCCAGCTGTTGGCCATCAGCTTGGAGAGGTCGTAGCCGGTCACGTTCTTGACCACGCGGCCGCCCGACTTGAAAGCCTCGCCACGGCCGGAGACGGCGGCGACGCCGAGGATATGGTCGCGCGCGGCGCCCGCCTTGAGGCGACGCGGGCCGGAGAGGTTCGAAGCCAGCACGCCACCGATCGTGCCCTTGCCTGGTTCACCGCCGAGCAACGGGCCATAGTCCATCGGCTCAAACGCGAATTGCTGGCCGTTCTCGGCAAGCAATTTTTCGATCTCGGCGAGCGGCGTGCCGGCCCTGGCCGAGAGCACGAGCTCGGCCGGTTCGTAGAGGGTTACGCCGATGAGGTGCGACAAGTCGAGTGTGTGTTCGGTCTGTAATGGGCGGCCGATGCCGCGCTTCGAGCCATGGCCGAGGATTTCGAGCGGCGTTTCCTCGGCGGCTGCCCATTGGATGGTGGAGAGGGTTTCGGTGAGTGTGGAGGGGGTGAAGGTGGTCATGACGACGCCAAGCTCCCAAAAGAGGATACGTCGAGTTCCTTCGCACCCCCCTCTGTCCTGCCGGACATCTCCCCCGCAAGGGGGGAGATCAGATGTCGCCTGGGCTTTCGCCAATCTCCAACGCCGGCAGAAAGGCGGTGCGCCGAAGCTGCTAATCTCCCCCCTTGCGGGGGAGATGTCCGGCAGGACAGAGGGGGGTGTTCAAGCGCCAACCTTGCCACTCAAAACCTCGGAATATCCGGAAACGCCACCTGCCCGCGATGCACATGCATCCTCCCAAGCTCCGCGCAGCGTCGCAGCTGCGGAAATACTTTTCCCGGGTTGAGCAGGTGGTTGGGGTCGAAGGCGCATTTGACGCGCATCTGCTGGTCGAGGTCGATCTGGTTGAACATTTCCGGCATCAGGTCGCGCTTCTCGACGCCGACGCCATGCTCGCCGGTCAGGACGCCGCCGACCTGGACGCAAAGGCGCAAAATGTCGGCGCCGAAGCTCTCGGCCTTGTCCAGCTCGCCCGGCACATTGGCGTCATAGAGGATAAGCGGGTGCAGATTGCCATCCCCGGCGTGGAAGACATTGGCGACGCCGAGGCCGTATTTGTCGGAGAGATCACGCATGCCGGCGAGCACGCGCGGCAGTTCCTTGCGCGGGATGGTGCCGTCCATGCAGTAATAATCCGGCGAGATACGGCCGACCGCCGGGAAAGCCGCCTTGCGGCCGGCCCAGAAGCTCAGCCGCTCCTGCTCGGATTGCGAGATGCGGCAAGTGGTCGAGCCGTTCCTGTAGGCGATCGCCTCGACGAGGCCGATCAGGTGGTCGACCTCGACACTCGGTCCGTCGAGCTCGACGATGAGCAGCGCCTCGACGTCGAGCGGATAGCCGGCATGGACGAAATCCTCGGCCGCGTGGATCGCCGGGCGGTCCATCATCTCCATGCCGCCGGGGATGATACCGGCGCCGATGATGTCGGCGACGCACTGGCCGCCCTGTTCGCTGGTCGGGAAGCCGATCAAGAGTGCGCGCGCCGTCTCCGGCTTCTTCAATATGCGCACGGTCACCTCGGTGACGACGCCGAGCAGGCCCTCGGAACCGGTCATGACGCCGAGCAGATCATAGCCTTCCTGATCAAGATGGCTGCCGCCGAGGCGCACCACCTCGCCGTTCATCAGCACCATCTCGATGCCCAGCACATTGTTTGCGGTGAGCCCGTATTTCAGGCAGTGCACACCGCCGGAATTCTCGGCGACATTGCCGCCGATCGAGCAGGCGATCTGGGAGGATGGATCGGGGGCGTAATAAAAGCCCTCCTGCTCGACGGCGGTGGTGATGCCGAGATTGGTGACGCCCGGTTGGGCCACGACAACGCGATTAGGATAGTCGATTTGAAGAATGCGGTTGAAGCGGCTCATCACCAGCAGCACCGCATCCTCGAGCGGCAGCGCGCCGCCGGACAGCGAGGTGCCGGAGCCACGCGGCACGACGCGGATGTTGCGCTCGTTGCAGTATTTCAGCACGCGCGAGACCTGGGCGACCGTTTGCGGCAACACCACGACCAGCGGCAGCTGCCGGTAGGCGGTCAGGCCGTCGCTCTCGAAGGCGCGCATTTCATTAGCCGCGTCGACGACGCCCTCGCCCGGCACGATGATGCGCATGTCGGCGACGATCTCGGCGCGCCGGCGCATCGTTTCGGCATCTGGCTTGGGCATGGCTAAGCCGGACATCGGGCAGCCTCATCCGCTCTTGACTGGTCAAAATCTTTTACCAGCCCGACGGTTTTGTTGCAAATGCTGCTTTGCTTGCATTCGGCGGCGAGCGTGACGCCAAGCTTCCGCAGCGGCAATCTGCCGCTGCGGACAGACCCGCGCATGAAGATGGTTGTCCGCTACTCGCCCGGATGCTTTGCCGGCTCGGAATGCATCTTGCGCACCCGGCGCACGCCCCACCAGACGAGCAGGATGGCGACCGGCACGGAGGCCGCGGTGATCACTTCGGGCGCGAAAGCGTGACCGAAGACCGAGGCGCCCTTGGCCAAATAGCCGATGAGGCCGACGACATAATAGGATACGGCGGCGACCGACAGGCCTTCGACAGTCTGCTGCAGGCGCAGTTGCAGCCGGGCGCGGTTGTTCATCGAGGCCAGTAGATCGCGGTTCTGCTTCTCCACATCGACATCCACCCAGGTGCGCAGCAGCGTCGTGGCGCGGGTGAGTTTTCGCGACAGGTTGGCCTGGCGCTCCTCGACCGAGCGGCAGGTACGCATGGCGGGCGCCATGCGCCGCAAGAGAAAGCCCGCCCAGGTGTCGTAGCCTTGCACCGGCTCTTCATCCAGCGCTTCCAGCCTCGCTGTGACGATGCCGTCATAGGCGCGGCTGGCGCCGAAGCGATAGAGGCTGGACGCGGCGTCGGCCTCGAGCTCGGCGGCGAGTTCGGTGAGGTCGGCGAGCAAGGTCTGGCTGTCGCGGGTCTCGACCGCCTTCATTTCCAGCGTGGTCTGCGCCAGGCGGTCTTCGATGCGACGGGCGCGGCCTGACAGCGTCAATGCCATCGGCAGGCCAAGCATGGCCAGCGTCCGATAGGTCTCGATGTCGATCAGCCGCTGCGACAGGGCGCCGGTGCTGGCCGGCGTCAGGCCGCGATCGAGCACCAGCATGCGGGTCAGGCCGTCGCCGTCCTGGCGGAAATCGGTGACGATGGCGGCAGCGCCCCGCTCGACCAGCGAATAGCACAGGCTGGTCGGGTCGAAGCCGGCGATCAGCCTTTCGCTCGCCTGCGTCCATTTGCGGATTTCCAGACGGATGCCGGAAATCACGGTGCCGGGCGGCGAGAAGCCATTGCCGAAGGGCGAATCCTCTTGCCCCCGGCCGTTTTCGGCCAGCGGCCCTTCCCAGAGATAGGTCGAGAATTCCGTATGGCGCTCCCAGCGCAGCGTGCCCTTGCCCCATTTCATCGCATGATGGCGGGCATTGCGCTCGGGCGCGGCGATGCCCAGCCGCCGCGACAGTTCCGACAGCACGGCATGATCGACCGCGGTGCCGCCCTCGGTCATGAAGGAGAGCTGGACCAGCACGCGCGGTTTCTCGATCAACGGATGCGGGCGGGCATGGACCTCGCCCAGCGCGCCGGGCCGTCCCTCATGCGCCGGAAAGCCCATCACGCTGCCTTGGGCGCGCGGTTGGAATTCGAGACTGGACATCTCGTCGGACACGGTTGGTCCCCCTGGTTTCGACCTTCGTGCAAACCCTGCCGTCTTGCGTCAATCGGCGGGACGCGTAAACAGCAAATATCCGCATCCAGGCCCGGCGGCACGCGGCCGGCAATGCGACGGGCTGGACGAATTGGATAAATAATTTGACCAGTTGGCGACAGAGGCTTTAATCTGCACCACATCCGTCCCGCATCCCAGGCACCCTTCCGTTGAGCGACATCTTCTCCAGGATCGAGCATTCGCGCACCGCCGACGAGGTGGTGCAGCAGATCGAGAGCCTGATCCTCGAAGGCGTGCTGCGCACCGGCGACCGGTTGCCCGGCGAGCGCGAGCTGGCGCGCCAGTTCGACGTGTCGCGGCCGATCCTGCGCGACGCGCTGAAGGCGCTGGAAGGCCGCGGGCTGCTGACGACCAAGGCCGGCGGCGGCACGCATGTCGCAGACGTCATCGGCCAGCTTTTCACCAAGCCGGTGACCGATCTCATTTCCACGCACCGCAAGGCGGTGACCGACTATCTGGAATACCGGCGCGAGATCGAGGCTGTGGCGGCCGAATACGCGGCGCGCCGCGCCACGCCGGAGGACCTCGCCCTGCTCGACCGCATCATGGCACGGATGGACGAGGCGCACCGGACCGGCGATTTCGACGATGAGGCGGAAATCGACGTCGAGTTCCACCACGCCGTCTGCGAATGCGCGCACAACATCATCCTTTTGCACACGCTGCGTTCCTGCTACCGGCTGCTGTCGGAAGGCGTGTTCCAGAACAGGCTTCTGGTGTTCGGCGTGCCCGGCGCGCGGGAGGCGCTGCTCGAGCAGCACAGGGCGATCCACGCCGCGATCAAGGCGGCAGACCCAATCGCGGCGCGCAAGGCTGCGATGGACCACATCACCTATGTCGAGCGCTCGATGGCTGAAGCCGAGCGCAGCGGCGACTGGCAGCGCGTATCTAGGCTGCGCCTCAGACAGCGCTCGGACGCCGGCGACATCGAACCCACACGAAAACGCTCCTAAGCAGCGGGGACAACCATGAGCGAAATCCTCACCATCGCCGACCTCAAGGACCTGGCACGCCGCAAGGTGCCGAAGATGTTCTTCGACTATGCCGATTCCGGCGCCTGGACGGAAAGCACCTACCGGGCCAACGAAGAGGATTTCGGCAAGATAAAGTTCCGCCAGCGCGTGCTGGTCGACATGAGCAACCGTTCGCTGGAATCGACCATGGTCGGCGAGAAGGTAGCGATGCCGGTGGCGCTCGCGCCGACCGGGCTTACCGGCATGCAGCATGCCGACGGCGAGATGCTGGCGGCGCAAGCGGCAGAAGCGTTCGGGGTGCCGTTCACCCTGTCCACAATGAGCATCTGCTCGATCGAAGATGTCGCCTCGGTGACCAAAAAGCCGTTCTGGTTCCAGCTCTATGTGCTGCGCGACAAGGACTTCGTGCTTAATCTGATCGACAGGGCCAAGGCGGCGAAATGCTCGGCGCTGGTGCTGACGCTCGATCTGCAGGTCCTGGGTCAGCGCCACAAGGATGTGCGCAACGGTCTCTCGGCGCCACCCAAGATGACGCTCGCCAACATCATCGACCTGGCGCTGAAGCCGCGCTGGTGCCTGGGAATCGCCGGCACCAAGCGCCGCACCTTCCGCAACATCGTCGGCCACGCCAAGGGTGTCGGCGACGTCTCTTCGCTGTCGTCCTGGACGAACGAGCAGTTCGATCCGCATCTGTCGTGGAAGGACGTCGCCTGGATCAAGGACCGTTGGGGCGGCAAGCTCATCCTGAAAGGCATCCTCGACAAGGAGGACGCGCTGATGGCGGCTGAGACTGGCGCCGATGCGATCGTGGTCTCCAATCACGGCGGACGGCAGCTCGACGGCGCGCCGTCCTCGATCTCGGTGCTGGAAGAAATCGCCGATGCGGTCGGCGAAAGGATCGAAGTCCATATGGATGGCGGCATCCGCTCCGGCCAGGACGTGCTCAAGGCGCTCTGCCTCGGCGCCAAGGGCACCTATATCGGCCGACCCTTCCTCTACGGCCTCGGTGCGATGGGCAAGGACGGCGTCACCAAGGCGCTCGAAATCATCCGCAAGGAAATGGACATCACGCTGGCGCTGTGCGGTAAGCGTTTGGTAACCGACATGGGCAAGGACCAGTTGCGGCGCTAGGCCTTATTCACCGATCCGCCCTAGTTTCCCGTAGTGGACCACACGGGAAGACGTACGCCTTGACCGAACCTGGCATCCATTATCTCGACGCGCGCGGTCCGGACGGCATGCGGCTTTACGCGATCGGCGACGTGCACGGACGCCACGACCTGCTCGCCGCCATGCATCGCCACATCGAGAGCGAACTGGAACATGCGCCCGGGTCGGACTGGCGCATCATCCATCTTGGCGACTATGTCGACCGCGGACCGGATTCCAGAAGCGTCATCGATTTCCTGATCGAGACGCGCAAGCGCGATCCGCGCAACATCATGCTCGCCGGCAACCACGACATCGGCATGCTCGAATTCCTGGCCGAGGCAGAGCCGGACGGCCTGTTCGTGAATTACGGCGGCGTGCAGACGGCGCAGTCCTATGGCGTCGATCTTCTTCGCGACGGCCACTGGTACGGCAAGGCGCAAGCGATCGCCCGGGGACATATGGCCCTGGTGAAAGCGGTGCCGCACAGCCATATCGATTTCCTGCAATCGCTGACGTTTTCGGCGACCTTCGGCGACTTCTTCTTCTGCCACGCGGGGATAAGACCGGGTGTGCCGCTCGACCGTCAGAACCAGCAGGATCTGATCTGGATCCGTGACGCCTTCCATGACCATCCAGGGCTTTTTTCCAAGGTGATCGTGCACGGGCACACGCCCGTCCCGGAAGCCGAGGTGAAGGCCAACCGCGTCAATGTCGACACGCTCGCCTGGAAATCCGGAACGCTAAGCGCGCTGGCCGTCAATGGCGGCGACAAACGCATCCTCGCCATGCAGGGGAAAGCGTTTTAGGCGCGATCCCGGCGCAGGCCTGCTTGCGATTTTTGACTGGGCCTAGTTCAGCGAGGCGGTGACGCCATAGCCGTCGACGGCGCGGTGGTTGGTCGCTGCGTCGGCGGCATAAATGCCCAGGCCGCAGAGCACGATGGCAGACAGCATGACAAAAGACAGGAGAGCTGCTTTCACCGACGTCATCTCTGGTTAAGCTTTCTGCATCTGGGCACGAGGCGGTTACCAATGCGTTGAAACGATAAAATGCGTCTCAATGTTTCGACGATTTCGCGCTTCTAAGCAGATTCTGTTTCGCCGGTGTGTCGGCTGGATCACACAAAAGGTTCATGGCGGTTGCATCGACGATACAAAGCGCGCCCTCTTAGAAGAGCGGCCGGACACAAACCAAGAAAGAAGAATGTTGTCCCCAGACGGAAGCGCTGAGGCGTGCCAATTATGCCACGCTTCGCCCGATCGGGGTGGATATTCAGATCGTCGCAACCCAGGCGCGGGCTATCGCCAGACCGGCGCTATCGGCGTCGGCGCCATTGCGGGCCAGTTCGTCGTCGAGACGATCGTTCCAGTCGGGATGACGCTCGGCGATCATAGCGGCGAAGGAGGTGCTCCAGTCGCGCACCATCGGCGTATCCGCCTCGAAGTGGAACTGGAAGCCATAGACGGCGCGGCCGAGGCGGAAGGCCTGGTTTTCGGCGACCGCGCTGCCGGCCAGCCGCACGGCGTTTTCCGGCAGGCCGAACGTGTCGTCATGCCATTCGAAGATCGGGAATTTCTCGGGTAGCGCCGCCATGACCGGATCCGATTTGGCGGCCGGCGTCAGCGACACCTTGTGCCAGCCGAACTCGGTGGCCCCGCCGATCTGGTTGGTGCCGCCGAAAGCCCGCGCCAGAAGCTGACCGCCGAGGCAGATGCCGAGAACCGAGCGATCCTTGTCGGCGAAATCGCGTGCCAGGTCGAGCAATGCGGGGAAATAGGGACAGATCTCGTCGTCGAGCGCATTCTGGGCGCCGCCAAGCACCACGATGGCATCGTGCCCGGTGCTGTCGCCGGGCAGCTTATCGCCGCGATAGGGCTTGCGCAGGTCGATATCGGCGCCGGCTTCCACAAGGGCAGCGCCAATCTGGCCAAGGCCCTCATTGTCGAAATTCTGGACGACCAAAACCCGCATCGAAAACCTGCTGACATGAAAACGCTGGGGCGAGCGATATCATGCGGCCCGTGTTTCAGCCAAGATGCGTGCCGGAGAAAGCTATGCCACTGCAGAACCGGGTCGACCCTTTCGGCGCCATTCACGCCGTGCCGGAACGCGGCCTGTTCACCGGCAATCGCGGCATCATCCATGACCCCGAGACGAAGACGCTGCTGAGGAAGCGCTGGGCCTTGCCGGCCTGGATCATCTGCGTCTGCGAATTCGGCTACGTGCGGCGCGAGCCGATGGGCCGCAACCGGCCCGGAGGAAAAGCCGGCTGGACCGAATTGTTCTTCC
The DNA here is from genome assembly GCF_006439475.1 of Mesorhizobium sp. B2-8-9. NCBI lineage: Bacteria > Pseudomonadati > Pseudomonadota > Alphaproteobacteria > Hyphomicrobiales > Phyllobacteriaceae > Mesorhizobium > Mesorhizobium sp. B2-8-9. The sequence continues at coordinate 417,139 of NZ_VFTQ01000002.1, forward strand.
TCGACGAGGTGACAGCTTTGGCCGCCGGCCACCGGCCCTGCTTCTTCTGCCGGCGTGAACGGGCGACCGACTTCGTTAGCCGTTTCGGTAAGGCGTTCGGGATTGAAGAACCGCGCGCGCCGATGGTCGACAAACGGCTGCACAAGGAGCGGCTGGCTTCCGGCGGACGGCCGCCTCTCGTGACCGCGCCGGAGCTCGGAGGCTTGCCGGATGGAACGGTGGTAGCACAGGGCGACGCTGCTTATGCGCTGCGCGGCGGCAAGGCACGCAAATGGTCGTTCGCGGGTTATTCGAGTCCTATCGCCTTCGATCGCCTCACCGGAGGGTCGCTGCGCCTGCTGACGCCGGCGACCACCATTGCGGTATTGCGGCAAGGCTTTGCGCCGGTCTGGCATCCGACCGCCGATATTTGATGCCGCAGCCGGCCTCGCTCGTTCCTAAGCAGATATCGTGGGATGTCCCACGAATATCTGCTTAGATTTCCTTGTTTTTCGCAGGTTCTGATCGCAAAACCGCGAGACACTTTTGCGGAACCTGCTTGAGCCATGCGCGCCAACTACAAAATGCAGCGGCTGTTCGTGCCTGACAATCTCGGACCCGGCCTCGAATTCGACGCCGGACAGCAGCAGAGCCATTATCTCGCCCATGTGCTGCGGCTCGGCGAAGGCGCCGAAATCCTGCTTTTCAACGGCCGCGACGGCGAATGGTCGGCGTCGGTCGCCGCAAAGTCCAAGAAGGCGGTCCGGCTGAAGGTGCTGGAACTGCAGCGGCCGCAGCCGCCGCTGCCGGACCTCGTCTATTGCTTCGCGCCGCTGAAGCAGGGCCGGCTCGATTACCTTGTGCAGAAAGCGGTCGAGATGGGCGCAGGCATGCTGCAGCCTGTCATCACCCAGCACACGCAGGTGGCGAAGCCCGGCATCGAACGGCTGCGCGCCAATGTCGTCGAGGCGGCCGAGCAATGCGGCATCCTGGCAGTGCCTGAGGTGCGCGAAGCGGAGAAGCTGGAACGGCTGCTCGCCAGTTGGGACCAGGAGCGGCGGCTGATCTTCTGCGACGAGGATGCCTCGACCAACAATCCGCTGCCGGCCCTGCAGGCGGTAAACGAGAAGAAACTTGCGCTTCTGGTCGGACCTGAGGGCGGATTTTCCGAGGACGAGCGCAAGATGCTGAGGGCCCTGCCTTTCGTCACCGCCATCCCGCTCGGGCCGCGCATCCTGCGCGCCGACACCGCGGCGGTGGCCGCATTGGCTGTGATCCAGGCGACGATCGGCGACTGGTAGGACCTTGCCTTCTTCCCTTTTGCGAGAAGGTGTCGCCGAAGGCGACTGATGAGCGGGGTTCCAGAAGACACCCGCCTCTCACTCCGCTGGAACACCCTTCATCCGTCTCGGCGCTACGCGCCGATCCACCTTCTCCCACAGGGGGGAGAAGGGAAGGTAAGCCATGCAGATCAAATCCAGTTGAGCCGTGGCTCAGGATTTTTCGCTTGATCGGCTACTGACATTTCGTCCATCTAGCGCCCGGCGGCCAGCTGATGGCTGCGGAGGGCTTTCTAATGGCGCGCGACACAACCGATACCCAGCTCATCGAAGGCGTCGACGAACTTGTCGGCTATCTGGCCGACGGCAACAAGCCGCGCGACAAATGGCGCATCGGCACCGAGCATGAGAAGTTCCCCTTCTATGTCGACGGCAACGCGCCGGTGCCCTATGGCGGCGAGCGCGGCATCCGCGCCATCCTCGAGGGAATGCGCGAAAAACTCGGCTGGGATCCGATCATGGATGCCGGCCGTATCATCGGCCTGGTCGAGCCGACCGGCCAGGGCGCGATCTCGCTGGAGCCCGGCGGCCAGTTCGAGCTTTCCGGTGCGCCGTTGGAATCGATCCACCAGACCTGCCGCGAGGGCAATGCGCATCTGGCGCAGGTGCGCGAGATCGCCGAGCCGCTCGGCATCCGCTTCCTCGGCCTCGGCGGCAGCCCGAAATGGTCGCTGGCCGATACGCCGAAAATGCCGAAGTCGCGCTACGAGATCATGACGCGCTACATGCCGAAGGTCGGCACCAAGGGCCTCGACATGATGTACCGCACCTGCACGATCCAGGTGAATCTCGACTTCGAGAGCGAAGCCGACATGCGTCGCAAGATGCAGGTGTCGCTGAAGCTGCAGCCGCTGTCGACGGCGCTGTTTGCCAACTCGCCCTTCACCGAGAGCCGGCCGAACGGCCTGCAGAGCTGGCGCGGCGACATCTGGCGCGACACCGACAACCAGCGCTCCGGCATGCTCGAATTCTGCTTCTCGCCCGATTTCGGCTTCGCCGACTATGTCGAATGGGCACTCGACGTGCCGATGTATTTCGTCATCCGCGACGGCCACTATCACGACATGACGCGCTATACGTTCCGACAGTTCATGGCGGGCGCCGCCCGCAATGAACTCCCTGACGGCCTGCCGACGATGGGCGACTGGGCAAATCATCTCTCGACCCTGTTCCCCGACGTGCGCCTGAAGCGTTTCCTCGAAATGCGCGGCGCCGACGGTGGACCGTGGCGGCGCATCTGCGCCCTGCCCGCTTTCTGGGTCGGGCTGCTTTACGACGAGCAGGCGCTTGACGCCGCCGAGACGCTGACCGCGAGCTGGACCTACGAGGAAGCGCTGGCGATGCGCAACGCCGTGCCGGAGCAAGGCATCGCGGCGCCGTTCCGCAACGCCACCTTGCGCGATGTCGCCCGCGACGTGCTCGCCATCTCGCGCATGGGCCTGAAGAATCGGGCCAAGAAGAACCGCGACGGCTATGACGAGACGTCGTTTCTCAACACGCTCGACGAAGTGGTCGCGCGCGGCACCACCAGCGCCGAGGAGATGCTGTCGGCCTACCACACGCGCTGGGGCGGCTCGATCGAGCCGGTGTTCATGGAATATGCGTATTAACCGTCCGGCATGCGCCGAGCGGTTGGGCGCCAAAAGCCGCTTCAATCGGTGATGGAAACGAACTAGGCTCTCCGATGAGGATATTCTCGGAGGAGAACCCAAATGCCTTCCCTGTTCGACATTTTCGCCCAGGCCCAGAACGGCGCCGGCATGCAGGCGCTGGCACAGCAATATGGGCTTTCGATGCAGCAGGCGCAGGCCGCGGTGCAGGCGCTGCTGCCGGCATTCTCGCAAGGGCTGCAGCGCAACACCGCCGATCCCTACGGGATGGGTGCGTTCATGACCGCGATGGCGAGCGGTCAGCACGCCAAGTATTTCGAGGACGCCACGAGGGCCTTTTCGCCGCAAGGCATCGATGAGGGCAACGGCATACTCGGCCATCTGTTCGGCTCGAAGGATTTGTCGCGCGCCGTGGCAGCCCAAGCCGCGCAGGCGACGGGTTTGAGCCAGCAGGTGCTGCAGCAGATGCTGCCGGCCATGGCCTCGATGATGATGGGCGGGCTGTTCAAGCAGACCAACAATCAATTGAGTGGGGGGCAGATGCAGGCCGCCGGCTTCGGCGGCAGCGGCAATCCGCTCGGCGAGATCATCGAGCAGATGTTGCGCCAAGGCGGCCTCGCGCCGGCGCCGCAGCCGGCGCCCTATGGCGAGAACCCGCTCGGCAAGGTGCTGCAGGACATGTTCGGCGGCGGCACGCAGCTGCCGCAAAGTCAGCCCCAGCAGGCCCCCAGTCCGTACGGCGAAAACCCGCTCGGGAAGGTGCTGCAGGATATGTTCGGCGGCGGCGCGACGCAGCAGCCGCAGCAGACTCAACCACAGCAGACGCAAAGCCCCTATGGCGACAACCCGCTCGGCAAGATCTTCGAGGAGATGCTGCGCCAGGGCGGCGGCGGTTTCGGCATGCCTGGGGCACAACCGGCGCCGCAGCCGCAGCAGAGCGCGCCGCAACAGCCGCAAACCAATCCGAGCGGCCGGCCGCGAAACCCGTTCGACGATATCTTCGGCAAGATGTTCGAGACCGGTGCCCAGCAGCGCGACGAATATGAGAAGAGCGTCGGGACGATCTTCGACCAGTTCAAGCGCGACATGGACCGGCGGTGAGTTATCGAACGCCTCCCGGAACGACTTTCGTGAGCAGGAGACTCGAACAAATGCGCCGCAATCCCCGCGGCGACTGGTCGATGCGAGATGTTAAGGCAGTTTGCGACGAGGCCGGCATTCAATGCGTGCCACCGAGATCGGGCGGTTCGCATTACAAAATCTACCACACGGCAATGACTGACATTTTGACGGTGCCTTTAAACGCCCGATCAAGCCCGTATATATTCGAAAACTCGTGTCCTTTATCGACGAGGCAAAAAAGCATGACGGACAAGCTTGAATATCCTGTCGTCATCGCACCACTCTCGATTGAGGACGGTGGCGGGTTCTCCGCTTATGTGCCGGATCTTCCCGGCTGCATGAGCGATGGCGAAACCCCCGAAGAGGCCATCGCGAATGTTCAGGATGCCATCGCGGCTTGGATAGGAGCTGCGCATGAACTTGGCCGGTCAGTGCCAAGACCGTCGAGAAAATTGGCTTTCGCCTGATCCCCTCAGACGCCTTCCAGAAAGAGGCGCGGTCAAAAAAATGCCCGGTCCTGGAGGAGAACCGGGCAATGTGCAGGCTGGCCGGCGGGGAACCGGCAGGGAGTGTGGGAGCCTGCATGAAACTTGGTCGCGCCGAGCCGTGAAAAGGTTCAACGCGACCGGAAATCCGGGCAATGCGGCCGTTCAGGCCACCCGACGAGCAAGATCCTCGATCGTGTCGGCGCGCTCGCTGGCAATGGCGCGCAGCTTCACCGTCGGATCGCGCCCGAAGGGCACGGCGACGGCGAGATGAAGGTCGGAGCGCGTCAGCCCGATATCGGCAAGCTCGGCGTCCGACATCTCGCCCAGGCGATAGAAGGCACGGCGGTTTTTCCAGGCGACATAGGCGTTGGCGAGAGCATTGAGCACGCGCGTCGCAACGGCCGGACGCGTGGTGATGCGCGGGGTCTCGGAAGCGAATTCAATCGTGGTCATGTCAGTCTCTCCTTCCAGGAGTCGAGCGGACGAAACCGGGCAAACGGCGCCTTGGGAGAAGCGCCGTTCCAGTTTCCATTCATTGACGTGATGCATGTCGTCGTCCCTGAACCGGGAACCGACTTCTGGGCGACATGCACTGCTGTCATGTGGACAATGCCAATTTGCCATCGCGAGATTGATTAATCCAACGAATGTTTTTAATCTGTAGCATCAACATCAATGATGGGTTTGACCGATGAAAGCGCCGCTCGACCTCGATCAGTTGCAAACCTTCATCTCGATCGCCGACACCGGCAGCTTCACCCGCGCGGCCGAGGAGGTGCATCGGACACAGTCGGCAGTGTCGATGCAGATGCGGCGGCTGGAGGAGCGGATCGGCAAGCCGTTGTTCGAAAAGGACGGCCGCACCAACAAGCTGACCGAGGAGGGCGAAAGGCTGCTTGCCTACGCGCGGCGGCTGATCCATCTCAACCGCGAGACTTTGGCCGCCTTCGACGACCAGCGGCTCGAAGGCACGATCCGTATCGGCACCCCGGACGATTATGCCGATCGCTTCCTGCCCGAGATCATGGCGCGTTTCTCGCGCTCCAACCCGCGCGTCGAACTGACGGTCGTCTGCGAGCCGACGCCAGGGCTGGTCGAGCACATCAAGCGCGGCAATCTCGACCTGGCGCTGGTGACGCATAACGATACGCGCGGCCAGTCGGAAGTGGTGCGGCGCGAGCCGCTTTTGTGGGTGACGTCCGCCAACCATGCCACTCACGAACAGGAAACCCTGCCGATGGCGTTCGGCCGGCCGAACTGCATCTGGCGGCGCGCGGCGGTCGACGTGCTCGACCGGCAGAACCGCGAGTATCGCGTGCTGTTCTCCAGCTTCTCGGCCACGGTGATCACCGCGGCCGTGCTTTCCGGCCTGGCGGTCTCGGTGCTGCCGGAATGCGCGCTTCGGCCCGGCATGCGCGTGCTCGGCGAGGCCGACGGCTTCGGCCAGTTGCCGGACTGCCGCATCGGCATTATGCGCGGCCAGACCTCGCAACCGGAGATCGTCGACGCTTTGGCCCGTCACATCGCCGAAAGCCTCGACAACATTTCCGTGCCGCTCGGCGAGGAGGCGGGAAGCTTCGACTTCGCCGCCCTCGCCTTCGCCAAGATGAAGCGGGTCAAGGCGAACCAGATCATGCCTGGCTGGTAGAGTCAGGCGCGAGCGGCGGAACGTTCCCGGTCGGCAGGTGAAACACCCGGCAGCGCAAGCAATTGGCCGGGCTCCAGCGGCGGCGACAGCAGATAGCCCTGCAACTGGCGGCAGCCCATGCCGACCAGCAAGGCCTTTTGTGCATCGGTCTCGACGCCTTCGGCGGTCACCTCGACCTTGAGCGCCTGCGCCAGCTCGATCAGTGTCTTGACGATTGCGCGCGCGCTTTCGTCCTCGTCGAGCAGATGCACGAAAGAGCGGTCGATCTTCAACTTGTCGATCGCCTGGCGGCGCAGATAGCTCAGCGAGGAATAGCCGGTGCCGAAATCGTCGAGCACGATGCAGATGCCGGATTGACGCAGCGCGGCAATCACCGTGCCGATCGTATCATTGTGCTCGAGCAGCACGCTTTCGGTGGTCTCAAGCTGCAGGCGACAGGGATCGAGCCCGGTTTCGCTCAGGATATCGGCGACCTGTCCGGCAAAGCCGATGTCACGCAGCTGCATCGGCGAGATGTTGACCGCGATCCAGGGCAATTCGGTCCCGGCGGCAAAGCGGCAGGCTTCGCCCAGCGCCCATTTGCCCAAATCGCCGATGAGGCCGCGCTCTTCGGCGATGGCGATGAATTGCGCCGCCGGCAAAGCGCCGTGCACTTCATGGCCCCAGCGGATCAGCGCTTCGGCACCCAGTATCGCGCGGCCGTCGGCCGCGAAAACCGGCTGATAGGCGAGCTTAATGCCACCTTCGCCCTCAAGCGCCTTACGGAGTTCCGATTCGACCTTTCGCTTGCGCAACAAGAGATCGTCCATGTCGCCGGCAAACAGCTCGTAACGGCCACGACCGTTCTTCTTGGCCTCGTAAAGCGCGATGTCGGCCTTGCGCAACAGCTCGTCCGCGTCGATGTCCGATCCAGACGACAGCGCGATGCCGACGCTCGCGCTGACGAAGACCTGGTCGTCGATCAGCCGGAACGGCTCACGCAGCTTCAAGAGCAGCCTTTCGGCGATGTCCTCGGCACTTCCGACGTCGGGAACGTCAAGCAGGATGACGGCGAATTCGTCACCGCCCAGCCGCGCGACGGTATCGACTTCGCGGATCGTATGCTTGAGCCGCGCCGCCGTCTGGCGCACGAGCTCGTCACCGGCCGGATGGCCGAGCGTGTCGTTGATATGCTTGAAGCGGTCGAGGTCGAGGTAAAGCAGCGCGACCCGCGTCTTGTCCCTGCTGGCGAACAGCAGCGTGCGCCGCAAGCGGTCCTCGAACAGCGCCCGGTTGGGGAGGCCGGTGAGCGTGTCGTGGAAGGCAAGATATTGCGCCTGGTCCTGGCTGGTCTGCAGCGCCGTCGAGGCCCGACGCAACCTGCTCAACAGGAATACCAGCACGCCGCCCGCCAACAGCAGCGCGATCGCCAAGGCAGGAGTGATCTCGCGCACCAGAGCAAGGCCGGGCCGTAGCTGGTCCCAGCCGATATAGCCGAGGATGACGCCGCGCGAATCGACCAGCGGCACCGCGGCTGGGCCAGCCGGCTGTGACAAAGGCACCAGCCGCGCGCCATCAAGCAGGTACTTTCCGGCGATCTTGCCGATCACCGCGTTATTGATGAATTCGACCGACACATGCAGATATTCGGTGCCTTGCGCCTGGCTGATCCTGTCCGAGCTCGGCAGGAGCGGCGCGACGCTGACGATCGCTGGCGCGCCATCGAGGGACACCAGATCCTCGGCCACCATCTTCGCAGGCTGGCCGTACGCATCGGTCTGCGGCGGCCCAGCCAGCATGCGACGCAGTTTTTCGATGATTGGAAGAAGCGTGGGCTGGTCCTCGCCATAGGCGGAAGCGTCGACCACCTTGCCCTTGCGCATGGCGTGGATCGCATGATTGGCGGCGTCGAGAATATAGACCCGGTTGTGACCATAATAGGTGTACATCCAGACACTGAGATTCTCTTCGATCCAGGTCTGGTTGCCTGCCCTCACATTGATGATCGCGTCATCCCAGACCGAAACGCTTTCCTGCTCCCGCTGAACAGACGCAATCTGGTCCTTCAAACCATCGGCGATGAACATCTTTTGTCGTACGAGCGAGGCATCATCGGCCTGGCTGGCCGCGTAGAAGCCGAAGCCCACGACGATGGCTAAAGCGAAAGTGGCGAGCGTCAGCACGGTCAGCGTGACCTGACGGGTCAACGGGCTGCTGTTTTGGCGTGCGCTCATCAGGTCCCCGGCCGGCTCTTCTGGGCCTGTCAAAGCAAATCGGGCTTAAGATCGCGTTATGATATTAGCGCGGTTTCGCCGCGCTTGACGCGGGCCGATAAGCGTTCCCCAATCGCGTAATGAGTGAAACAGCAACCGAATCACGCAGCAACGCCACCGAATACACGGTGAGCGAGATTTCCGGCGCGCTGAAGCGCACTGTCGAGGACGCCTTCGGCAATGTGCGGGTGCGTGGCGAGATTTCCGGCTATCGCGGCCCGCATTCGTCCGGCCATGCTTACTTCGCGTTGAAGGACGACCGCGCGCGGATCGATGCTGTGGTCTGGAAGACCACTATGGCGCGGCTGAAGTTCCGCCCAGAGGAAGGCATGGAGGTGATCGCCAGCGGCAAGCTGACCACCTACCCCGGCAAATCCAACTACCAGATCGTCATCGACAATCTGGAGCCGGCGGGCGCCGGCGCGCTGATGGCGCTGCTCGAAGAGCGCAAGCGCCGGCTGCAGGCCGAGGGCCTGTTCGATGCCGGCCGCAAGCGGCGGCTGCCTTTCATGCCCAAAGTCATCGGCGTCGTCACCTCGCCGACGGGCTCGGTGATCCGCGACATCATCCACCGCATCAAGGACCGGTTTCCGCTTCATGTGCTGGTGTGGCCGGTGAGGGTCCAGGGCGAGACGACGGCCAGGGAGGTGACCGCGGCCGTCAACGGCTTCAACGCGCTGACATGGGATGGACCCATCCGCCAACCCGATCTGTTGATCGTGGCACGCGGCGGCGGCAGCCTCGAGGACCTCTGGGGCTTCAACGACGAAGGGCTGGCGCGTGCCGTTGCGGCGTCCTCCATCCCGGTGATCTCGGCCGTCGGCCATGAGACTGATACGACGCTGATCGACTTCGTCGCCGACATGCGCGCGCCGACGCCGACGGGCGCGGCCGAGATCGCCGTGCCGGTCAGGGCGGATCTGGAGGCTACCTTGGCCAGTCTTGCCGCGCGGCTCAACGCCTGCGCCTCGCGGCATTTGGAACGCAAGCGCCAAGCCGTGCGCGCCGCGGCGCGCGCGCTCCCCTCGCCCGACCAGTTGCTAGCGCTGCCGCGCCGCCGTTTCGACGATGCGACCAGCCGCCTCGGCCGAGGGCTGACGGTGAATATCGAGCGCAAGCGGGCGACACTGGAGCGGCAAAGGCTGACGCCGGCAACCCTGTCGCGGCGCCTCAATGAAGCGCGCACGCTGACGGGTCGCGATATTGCCCGGGCGCGAGCCGCGTTCTTCGCCATCGTGCGCGAGCGGCGCGCACGCTTCCAGCGCAATTCGATGCGCCTGTCGCCGGCGCCGATCGTGCGGCGCCAGAAGCAACAGGCCGACACGCTGGCAGCGCTGTCGCGCAGGCAAGATCAGGCGACGGCGCGGCGCCTCGACCGGCTGCGCGCGGCTCTTACCCAGGCGGACCGGCTGCTTTCAACATTGTCGCACAAGGCCGTGCTGGCGCGCGGCTTCGCGCTGGTCAAGGATGCCGAAGGCGCCGTCATCAAGCGGGTCGCGGAGCTGGCGCCGGGCGCGGCGCTGCAGCTGGAATTCGCCGACGGCACTGCCGAGGCCATCGCAACCTCCGGCGGGGCGCGGCCGAAGCTGGCCGGAAAATCGCCCGCCAAGGCCAAGGAGCCGGGCAATCAGGGTTCGTTGTTCTGAGGTCTGAATGAGCGACCACGACCCGCATCTTCGCACCCCGTCGGGCAAGCCGCGCCTGCGCTCGTTCGGTATCGCGCTCGATGGCACACCGGGCCTTTTCAACGCCATCACCGACGTGCCGGGCGTGTCGGTGGGCTACACGACGCTCATTTCAGGCGACGGCCCGCTGCAGGTCGGCACCGGACCGGTGCGCACCGGCGTGACCGCGATCCTGCCAAGGCCGGCTCAGGAACTCGCGACGCCGGTGTTCGCCGGCGTGTTCAGCCAGAACGGTAATGGCGAGTTGACCGGAACGCATATCATCGAGGAAACCGGCGCCTTCAATTTCCCGGTCACCATCACCAACACGCATTCCTGCGGCGTGACCCGCGATGCCACCTTGCGCTGGATGCATCGCGTCTTGCCGGCTGCGCTCGATAGCGGCTGGGGCCTGCCGGTGGCGGCAGAGACCTATGACGGCTTCCTCAACGACATCAACGGCCATCATGTGAGCGTCGACCATGTGACCACGGCACTCGACAGCGCCAGCGGCGGCGCCATCGAGGAAGGCAGCGTCGGTGGCGGAACCGGCATGATAAGCTTCGGCTTCAAGGCCGGATTCGGCACCGCCTCGCGCATCGTCGGATGGCGGGACCGGCGCTACACGCTTGGTGTCTTCGTGCAGGCGAATTTCGGCAAAAGGCACAATTTCACCATTCGCGGCCGGCGTGTCGGCCCGGAATTGGCCCAACCGGCCATCCGCGAGGGCACGCCGCGCGCCGAAAAGGGTTCCATCATTGCCGTCATCGCCACCGACGCGCCGTTGCTGCCGCATCAGATGAAGCGGCTCGCCCGGCGCGTGCCGCTCGGCATTGCCGTGACCGGGGGCTATGGCTATCACAGTTCTGGCGATATTTTTCTCGCCTTCTCGACCGCCAATGCCGAGGCCGCGCTTGCGCCTTCAGGCCGCATCGCCCGCGCGGAATTCATCCCGGACGTCGACATCGACCCGTTCTTCGACGCGGTCGTGCAAGGCGTGGAGGAAGCGATCCTCAACGCATTGGTTGCCAATGCGGATATGACGGGGCGCGACGGCAATTTCGTGCCGGCGCTGCCGAAGGAATGGCTGGAGGAAAAATTCGGCTGAGAAACGGCGCCGCCGGCCCGTGGCAGGCCGGTGTTTATTCCGGTTTGTCCGGGTTGACTTCGCTGCTGCCCTCTTCAACGGCTTCCTCGAGGCGCGACGCGATCAATTCCTGGATGTCGCCGACCTCTTCCTGGATGTCCTCCAGCAGAATGCCTGCCTCGGCGGCCTTGGCGCAGCATTCCTTGGCAAGGGTCTCGGCCTGCTTGTCGATCTTGATCGGCAAATGCTGGCATTGGACTTTCTCGCCAATCCATCCGCGCAAGAACTCGATCGCATGTTCACTCATACTGCTTTTTTCCCTAGCGGCAAAGCCGGTTGGTCGTCATGAACGTCCGCATCCCTGCAAAGGATGCATGCTCCATTCGAGCCGAGTCGGCCTCGACCGGCAAGACACCTTGTCCATGGGACAATATATCTCGCCCTAGAGACAAGAGAGCTTGCCCATGGTCCGCGGAGCCGAAGGAATGGAAGGGTTCAAGGTGCACGTTCAGATCATCGAGAGTGATGGTACCGTTGGCTGGGATCGAACCAGCGACCTCCGGATCCACAATCCGGCGCTCTAACCAGCTGAGCTACAACGGCCTGCCTGCCTGAGCTGGATCGAGGTGAAAGCTTCATTCTCCGTGATCCGCTCTGTCGTTCGGCGATGCGTCAAATACGGGCTATCGGATTCTAATTCAAGGGCCTTGATAAGGTAAACGATTGGTTTCCTCATTCGCCTTTCGTCAAGGCAAAAGAAAAGGCCGGCGGGAGGAGGTGCCGGCCTTTTCCTGTTACGAGCCAGCGGGAGGAGGTGCTGGCTGGTCACCCCGAAAACGGAGGGAGGAGGTTCCATTTCCGGGTATCTGGTTGCTCAACCTATCGCATGACTATTTGTCTGACGAAATGCGACGTTTTGATGCATCGCAGCGTTGTGCGCTGAAATCAGGCGGCCTTGACGTCCTTCATCGCCTTCTCGAAGGCGCTCTTGACCGGCTTAGAGACGTCCTCGACCGCCTTGGTGGCAACGGTCTGGAACTCCTTGGCCTGCTCAACGGCCATTTCGACGCGCTTGCGCAGGAAGGAGGTCTGCAGCTCGACGACTTCCGAAAGGGTCTTGGCGCCGACCAGGGCTTCGAGGTGCGAGAAGCTGGCCTCGGCATTGGCGCGCAGCGCGGCGATGGTCTTCAGCGAAACGTCGCTGGAAACGGTCTTGGCGGTCTCGTAGGTCGACTCCAGAACCTTCTGGGTCTCCTCGGCGCCGGTCTTCAGCTTGGCATAGGCTTCCTTCGACTGCTCGACGCCCTTCTCGGCGAAGGCGCGGATCTGGTCGGTGGCCTTGGAAGCATCAAAGCTCGGGAATTCGACGTTTTCGATGGTCTCGGCGGATTTGGCAGTGGTCTTGGACATTTTCCAACCTTTCGCGGCAGCGGCTTTGACAGAAAGCCGTCTCGTTCATGTATGATGGCAATATAAAGGACTTTTTTGTGCATTGCAATATCTTTGCTGCACCGCACCATAAAATCTTTCCCCTGCGTCAGCCACGAGAGCCGTTAACCAAGAGCCCAGAGATTTCGACCGATGCAAGCTTAGGCTTGTGGACCTCCGGGCCGCGGGCTTTTATTAACAAAGCGTTAACTGAAAAATGCCCGCTCCGGAGGGTTGGCCAGCGCATGCCGCCTGAAAACTACTCCTTCCTCGACGTTGCCGTGCTCGACGCGGTGCGCCAGCGCTTTGCCGCGGGCGATGCTTTGGTCATTTTGGCCGTCGACCTCGAACAGGTGATCTGGGCGAACGGTCCGGGGGCGTCGGCCTTCGGCTATCCGGATATCGAGGCCATCATCGGCGCCTCGGCGCGGCTGCCGCTGATCGCCCGCCGGCAGATCATGGCGACCAGCGGTTTTCCCGACATCGGCAGCGACCGCGCCGTCACGGTGAGGCTGGCCACCGGCATGGAAAGCCGCGCCGTCGGCTTTCTGGCCAGCGCCGTGACGATGCCGGACGGCGAGGCGGCAATCATGCTGGCGGTGCCGGCGGCACAGACCACTTCGCGCAGCGCCGTCGAGATCGCCGGCCGCGCCATCGGCGGCTTTACCGAGGCCGGGCATTTCATTGCCTTTGTCGACGCGAAAGGCGAGGTCGAGGCAGCCTCGGACGGCTTTGCGGCGCTCGGCATCGAGCCGCGGACGTTGGCTGCCCTGGTTGCGGATGTGGCAAGCAGCGGCGACCGTATCGTCAAACGCCTCGTGCCGGGCACCGACACCGCCTACCCGGCCGGTTTTGCGCGGCTCACCGACACGCGGCATCTGCTGGTGGTGATCGACGAGGCGCAGCTCGACGACTCCGATAGCGGCCAGGACGATCGGGCGGCCGCCGGCCAAGGCGATCGGACCGGCGATCAGGGAGTTGCGGCGCCAGAGGCGGTCAGCGCCCCGTCCCAAGGTGAAAGCGCGGCAATCGAGCCCGAGTCTCAGCCTGCCCAGGACAACCCAGTGCCTACCGTGGCGGCTGGCAAAGAGGACGAGCCGGCGCCAGAGGCTCCCGACAGCGACGCACAGCCCGACGCGGAGGGCCGGACCTTGGCCGGCCAGCGGCCTACCCGGACAGACCATCAGGCCGCCGACGCCGGCGCCGACCAGCACGACCATTGGTATTTCAACGCCGGCGACGATGGCGCCGGGCATGCTCAACCGGCAGCGCCGGCGAAGGACGAGCCGGAAGGTGCCGCCGCAGCCGAAGGCCAAGATGCGGGCGCCGCTGCACGCGAGACTGCCAAATCAGCCCTGCCGGGCCTGCCGCGCGACATCGACCGGTCGGCGGCCCCATTGCGCTTCGTCTGGCGCACCGACGCCGAAGGTCGGTTCAGCGCGCTGTCGCCCGAATTCGCCGACATCGTCGGCCAGCCTGCCGCCGATGTGATCGGCCGCCGCTTCAAGGATGTCGCCGCCACTTTCGGCCTCGACGCCTCGGGCGAGATCGCCGGCCTGCTCGACCGGCGCGATACCTGGTCCGGCCGCTCGGTGCTGTGGCCGGTGGCCGGAACGGGTCTGAAGATCCCCGTCGATCTGGCGGCCCTGCCCGTCTATGGCCGCAGCCGCGCCTTCGAGGGTTTTCGCGGCTTTGGCGTCGCGCGCAGCGCCGACGCCGTGGTCGATCCGGAAGCGCTTGGCATGGCTCTGGTGCCGAATGCCGCTCCTGCCGGGGCTACCCCCGGCGGGCCCGACGCGTCGGGCGATCAGCCGGCAGAGCAGACGCCTCTGGAAAAGCCAAGGCCCGAAGACCCCTTCCGGGGCGAAGTGCCGGCGCTGACCATCGTGCCGAAGCCGGAGCGACGCTTTGCCGACAAGGTGATAAGGCTGGCCGAGCATCGCCAACCGGCCAACGACAAGCAACCGGGAAGCGACACGCCGGCAAATCACAAGGGCCTGTCGATCCTCGAGCGCAGCGCCTTCCGCGAGATCGGCGAGCGGCTGCGCAAGGACAGTTCCGCCCCTGCCGAGGAACGCGCCCCCGAAGCCGACAAGCGGCCCGATGCCGCTGTTGCCAGCGTGGACGCGGCAAAGGTGAAGGAAGCGGCCAGCGAAACAAGGGCCGACGCAAGCCAGCCGCTTCCACCCGATGCGGCGGAGCACGACGATTCCGCCCAGGGCGCGACCTTGTCCACGCCCTCGGAAGCCGACGACGTGAAGGCCGCGGAAGCGGAGACCGAGGCGGAAGACCAGGACGATCTGGCGCGGCTCGACGGCATCGATGGCGCCGCCGAGATCAACGACGCCGGCCTGGCCGAGACCTCGGCTGTTTCCGGCTCGCTGCTCAACTTTGCCGATGGCGGGAAACCCACGGAAGACGCCGGCGTCGCGCCGGTTTCCCAGAACGAGCAAGCAGAGGGCGCCCGGGAGGCCGCCGAACCTGCTGCCGCGAAGCCGCAGCGGCCCGTCGAAGAGCCTGCGGCGCTGCCGGTCGCGGCCGGGCAGCCCGCCTCCGATGCGACGGCGGACGATAGCATGACCGCCGACGACTTCCGCGATGCGCAGGACAATGAGGACTGGGCAGGCTCCGATACAGATGCCGCCAAGACCGCGGAAGAACAGTCGGAAGAACTGGACGCGACAGCCGGGACGCGGCGACGCCTCGACGTGCCGCCGCTTAAACTTTCCGGTTTTGTGCCGTCCGCGTTTTCGACCGGAGCGGAAGCCAAGGCACCCGACACATCCATCCTCGCACGGCTGCCTGTGCCGCTGCTCATCCATTCGGGCGACATGCTGCATTATGCCAATGACGCCTTCCTCGAACTCACCGGCTATGATGCGCTGGACGACCTCGCGGATGCAGGCGGCCTGGGCGCGCTCTTCGCCGATTCCTATGCCGAGGACACCGCGACGGACGAAAGCGACCACTCGCTGAAGCTCAAGACCCGCCAGGGCCTGGAATTCCCGATCGACGCGCTGCTGCGCTCGGTGCCGTGGCGCGGCGGCAAGGCGCTGATGCTGGTGGTGCGGCGTTCCGGCGAGGACGATGCGGCGCATTTCACCGCCGCGAATGACGAGCCGGCGCTGCAGCCGGACGTGCCGGAACTGAAATCGCGCATCGCGGAGATGCGCACCATCATCGATACAGCCACCGACGGCGTCGTGCTGATCGGCCGTGACGGCAACATCCGCTCGATCAGCCGTCCGGCGGAAGCGCTGTTCGGTTTCGACAGCGACGAGGTCGCGGGCAAGCCCTTTGCCTCGCTGTTTGCCATAGAAAGCCAGCGCGCGGCGCGCGACTATCTGGCCGGGCTTTCGGAGCCGGGTGTCGCGAGCGTGCTCAATGACGGCCGCGAGGTCATCGGCCGCGAGGCGCAGGGGCGTTTCATCCCGCTGTTCATGACCATCGGCAGGCTGCCCAACGACAGCGGCTTCTGCGCCGTGGTGCGCGACATCACGCAATGGAAGCGGGCCGAGGAAGACCTGACGCAGGCACGCGCAGTGGCCGAGCGCGCCTCCTCGCAGAAGACCGATTTCCTGGCCCGCATCAGCCACGAGATCCGCACGCCGCTCAATGCCATCATCGGTTTTTCCGAGCTGATGGTAGACGAGAAATTCGGTCCGATCACCAACGACCGCTATCGCGACTACCTGCGCGACATCAACCGCTCGGGCAACCATGTGCTCGACCTGGTCAACGACCTGCTCGACATCTCCAAGATCGAGGCAGGCCAGCAGGAGATGGATTACGAAGCGGTGTCGCTCAACGACACGCTGGCCGAGACGGTGGCGATGATGCAGCCGCAGGCCAATCGCGAGCGCGTCATCATTCGCTCCAGCTTCGCATCGCGGCTGCCGGAAGTGGTGGCGGATCTGAGAAGCGTGCGCCAGATCGCCCTCAACATCCTGTCCAACGCCATTCGCTACACCCAGGCGGGCGGCCAGGTGATCGTCTCGACCGCCTACGAGGCCTCGGGCGACGTCGTCATGCGTGTACGCGACACCGGCATCGGCATGACCCAGGCCGAAATCGAGCAGGCGTTGAAACCGTTCAAGCAGATCAATGCGCTGAAGCGCGGACGCGGTGACGGCACCGGCCTCGGCCTGCCCCTCACCAAGGCCATGGTGGAGGCGAACCGCGCCCGTTTCGCCATCACCTCGACGCCAGGTGAAGGAACCCTGGTCGAGGTCGGCTTCCCCTCCACGCGCGTGCTCGCCGAATAAAATGCACGCGACAGCGACGGCCAAAGAAAAAGGCGTCCAAGAGGACGCCTTGAGAAATGGGATGCTGTCACAACGGGGGCTTGAGCAGAACCTCAGGGGACGAGGAACGGGATTTCTCCCTCAAGTTACACGCGACTATCAGCGTCGTCTCTTAACAAGTCCTTACCGGGCCGCGAAAAAATTTACGAATGTGTACCACCCGTGAAATCTAGGTAAATTCGCCGGACAGATTTCGTTAACTACATCGGTCAGCTTGCCAGCTGCGGCAGGTCGCGGAACAGCTCTAGCGCCTCGGGATTGGCGAGCGCTTCCTTGTTCTTCACGGCACGGCCGTGGACCACGTCGCGTACGGCGAGCTCGGTGATCTTGCCGGACTTGGTGCGCGGGATGTCGGCGACGGCGACGATCCTGGTCGGCACGTGGCGCGGGCTGGCGCCGGTGCGGATCCTGGCGCGAATGCGCTTTTCCAGATCCTCGTCCAAGCTCACGCCGGGGGCGAGCCGCACGAACAGCACGACACGGACATCATTGTCGAAATCCTGGCCAATGCAGAGCGCCTCGAGGATTTCCGGCATCTGCTCGACCTGGTTGTAGATCTCGGCCGTGCCGATCCGGACCCCGCCCGGATTGAGCGTGGCATCGGAGCGGCCGTGGATGATCATGCCGCCATGTTCCGTCCATTCGGCGAAGTCGCCATGGCACCAGACATTATCGAAACGCTCGAAATAGGCCGCGTGATATTTCATGCCTTCGGGGTCGTTCCAGAAGCCGATCGGCATCGACGGGAAGGCCTTGGTGCAGACAAGCTCGCCCTTCTCCTGCCTCACAGGCTTGCCGTCATCGTTCCAGACGTCGACCGCCAGGCCAAGGCCGGGGCCTTGGATCTCGCCGGTCCAGACCGGCTCGGTCGGCACGCCGAGCACGAAGCAGGAAACGATGTCGGTGCCGCCCGAGATCGAGGCCAGGTGCACGTCCTTCTTGATGCCGTCATAGACGAAGCGGAAATCCTCCGGCGACAGCGGCGAGCCGGTCGAGGAGATGGTGCGCACGCGCGACAGATCGTGGCTCGCGATCGGCTTCAGACCGGCCTTGCGAACCGAATCGATGAATTTGGCCGAGGTGCCGAAATAGGTCATCTTCTCGGCATCGGCGAAATCGAACAGCACATTGCCGTCGGGGTAGAAAGGCGAGCCGTCATAAAGCAGCAGCGTCGCGCCGGAGGCGAGGCCCGAGACCAGCCAGTTCCACATCATCCAGCCGCAGGTGGTGAAATAGAACAGGCGATCGCCGTCGAGCAGGCCGGCATGCAGCCGGTGCTCCTTGACGTGCTGGATCAGCGTGCCGCCCGCCGAATGCACGATGCATTTCGGGATGCCGGTCGTGCCCGAGGAAAACAGGATGTAGAGCGGATGCGCGAAGGGCAGCCGCTCGAAGCCGACGGGCTTTGCGGCAAAAGGCGAGAGCGCGTCTTCGAGCGCGGCTGCCTTGTCGATGGTGGCGGCGACATCGCTCGAGGTGCCGAGATAGTCGACGATCAGCACCTTGCTCAGGCTTGCCAGCTTGTCCGCGACAGCGCGGATCTTGTCGGCCACCTCGATCGCCTTGCCGTTGTACCAATAGCCGTCCGGCGCGATGAAGACGATCGGCTCGATCTGGCCGAAGCGGTCGAGCACGCCCTGCTCGCCGAAATCGGGAGAGCATGACGACCAGACCGCGCCGATCGAGCTTGCCGCCAGCATCGCGGCGATGGTTTCGGGCATATTCGGCATCATGGCGGCAATGCGGTCGCCGGCCTTGACGCCGAGCGACAGGAAGAGCTGCTGCAGGCGCGAGGTCAGCGCGTGGAGCTCGTTCCAGGAGAGCCGCCGCTCGACCTTGTCCTCGCCGCGAAAGACGATCGCCTCGCCGGCGCCGGTTTTCTGCAAAAGGTTCTCGGCGAAATTCAGCCTGGCGTCGGGAAAGAAAGCTGCGCCGGGCATCCGCTCGCCGTCGACGAGGCGCCGCTCGCCCTTGTCGCCGACAAGCGCGCAGAAATCCCAGACCAGGTCCCAGAAGGCTTCGCGGTTGTCGGTCGACCAGCGATGCAGTTCGGCATAGCCGGAGAAAGAACGCGCAGCCGTTGCCTCCGCGGCCTTCCTAAACGCGGTCATCGGCGCTGCGTCGATCCGCTCCTGCGTCGGGGTCCACAAAGGTGTGTCGGCGGCCATGATCGCTCCTCCCAAAGCGTCGCTTTCGAGCCAGTTAAGCCCAACGTCGCATATGCCATCGTCCCAGAAACGGCGTGCGATTGCGGATCGGGATCGTGCAGACCGCTTATGCATATTGCGGCGCAGCAGAGCAAGATTTTGTTCGGGCGGCCTATGGCGGCCGCTGTGCAAATGCCATCGCAAGGCCATAAAGACTTGAAAAGCGTCGGCGCTCGGTTACACCCGTCGGGCGATTTTGTTGGCAACGAAAGCATACGGGGCGAAATGCGATCATCTCTGATCCGGCGCGGGGTGTGGGCGATCGGCGTTGCCGTGCTCGTCATCGCGCTCGCGGTCGCGGCGCTGCCGCTGATTGCCTCGACCCGCATCGTGCGCGACCGCATCGCCTGGGAATTGAGTGCCTGGAGCGGCTTCAGAGTCACGATCGACGGCTCGCCGCGTATCGAGGTGTGGCCGAAATTCCGGGCCATCCTCAGCGACGTGACGCTGTCGCAATGGACCGAGACCGAAGCGCCGCCGGTGGTCGAGGCCGATCGCGTGGAAGTCGATCTCTCCGCCATGGCGGCCTTGCAGGGCAACGTCGCCTTCTCGACCGCCAGGCTGGTGCGCCCGACTATCAGGGTGCAGCGCACCGCCAGCGGCTTTTATCTGCCGCCGCTTCCGACCGGCGGGCGCATCACGCGCTCGATCGACACCGCGCGCGGCGTGGTCACCGCCAACCCGCAGAAGCCGGATCTCGGCAAATTGCCGTCCGATCCGTTCGGCACCGTCGAATTCCGCGATGGTCGCGTGGTGACTTCGGTTGACGGCAAGGACATCGAAATCCTGAGCAGCCTGAGCGGCCAGGTGAACTGGGAAGCGATGAACAGCGAGGCGTCGCTGACCGCGAGCGGAATCTGGCGCGGCGAAAGCATGCAGCTGGATTTCTCCTCGGCGAAACCGCTGGTGCTGTTTGGCGGAGGGGCGGCGCCCGTCACCCTCTCCTTCAAGGCCGCGCCCGCGACGTTTTCCTTCGACGGCACGGCCTCGATGTCGGACAATGCCTATCTGGACGGCCAGGCGAAGTTTGCCGCCCCGTCGCTGCGGCGCGTGCTGGAGTGGTCGCAGGCAGGGATCGCGCCGGGTGCTGCGATCGGCGCGGTCTCGATCGCCAGCAAGGTGAACGCCTCGGCAGGGCGCGCGAAATTCGAGAACACCACGGTCACGTTCAACAACAACCCGGGCATGGGCGCGCTGGATTTCTCCGTCGCCGAGGGGAGCCCGGTGATTGCCGGCACGCTCGCCTTCGACACGCTGGATCTCAGATCTTTCCTGTCGGCTTTCACGCCTATTGCGCCGACCGGCGAGGCCGGCCCAGGCGATATCGACACCAGTTTCGCCGACCGCATCAATCTCGACCTCAGGCTGTCGGCGGCGCATGCCATGGCGGGGCCGGTCCAGCTCGCCGACGTCGCGGCAACCGCGCAGGTCAAGAACGGTCTTGCCGTCTTCGACATATCCGACGCGTCTGCCTTCAACGGCAACATCCAGAGCAGCCTGCGCTTCGACCGCAAGCCGGAAGGCACGCAGGTCGAGATGCGGCTCCTGGCATCGGACGTAGATACGGGAGCCTTTGCCACGGCGGCGGGAATGACGCGGCTGGTGCCGGCCAGCACCGGGACCGTATCGGTCATCCTCAAGGGACCGGGCAAGGCCTGGAATTCCATCTTTGAGAATGCCGACGGATCGTTCTCGGCGACGTTCGGTCCGGGCACTATCAATGGGCTCGACCTGCCGGCCTTCCTCAAGCGCAACCAGCAGGGCGGTTTCTTCGCGCTCGACGACGTCGCCAATGGATCGCTGCCGATCGACGGCGCCGAGATCAAGGCCAGCATTTCGAAGGGCGTGGCGCGCCTGGACAAGGCCGAGATCAATTCGCAGAAATACAAGATCTGGCTGTCCGGCATCGCCTCCTATGTCGGCCGCGGGCTGGCGCTCTCGGGCGGAGTGGTGCCCAACGGACAGCCGGCGCAGCAGCCCCAGCAGGCCAACAGTCAGGCGGCCAGCCCGGCTCCCGCGCGGCCGAGCCAGCCGCTGTTCTTCGTCGGCGGCAACTGGAGCGCGCCGTTCATATCGCCGATCGCTCCCGGCGTTTCAGGCCAGTAAATGCGAGGGACGCAAGCGTCCCCGCTTCTCGTCACGCTCAACCGCGCTGCGCGGCCTGCTCATCGAGCTGGCGCTGGATCTCGCGCCGCTTGTTGGCGATCGAGGCGATGATGACGCCGACCGCCACCACCGCGATCAGGATGGTGCAGGCGGCGTTGATCTCGGGCGTCACGCCGAGGCGCACCTGGCTGTAGATCTTCATCGGCAGCGTGGTGGCGCCGGGACCCGAGGTGAAGCTCGCGATGACCAGATCGTCCAGCGAGAGCGTGAACGCCAGCATCCAGCCGGAGATGATCGCCGGCAGGATGACCGGCAAGGTGATCTGGAAGAAGGTCTTCACCGGCGGCGCGCCGAGATCCATCGCCGCCTCCTCCAGCGAGCGGTCGAACGTGACCAGCCGCGACTGCACGACGACGGCGACGAAGCACATGGTGAAGGTGATGTGGGCGAGCGTCACCGTGACGAAACCGCGGTCGAGCCCGACGGCGACGAAGAGCAAGAGCAGCGAGAGGCCGGTTATGACTTCCGGCATGACCAGCGGCGCGAAGACCATGCCCGAGAAGAGCACACGTCCCTTGAAGCGCGTGTAGCGCGTCAGCGTGATGGCGGCAAGCGTGCCGAGCACGGTGGCGACGGTCGCGGAGATGACGCCGACGCGCGCCGTGACCCAGGTGGCGTCCATCAGGCCCTGATTGTGGAACAGCGACACGTACCATTTGGTCGAAAAGCCGCCCCAGACGGTGACGAGCTTGGATTCGTTGAAGGAAAAGACGATCAGAAGCACGATCGGCAGATAGAGGAAGGCAAAGCCCAGCACGATCGAGGTGATGTTGAAGCGGCTCCAGGTGGAGTTCATCTGCCCTGCTCCTGTGCCTTGGCCTGAGCCTGCTGGAAGAACATGATCGGGATGGTCAGCACCAGCAGCAGGATGACGGCCACCGCCGACGAGACCGGCCAATCACGGTTGGAGAAGAACTCGTTCCAGAGCGTCTTGCCGATCATCAGCGTCTGCGAGCCGCCGAGAAGGTCGGGGATGACGAACTCGCCGACGGCCGGGATGAACACCAGCAGGCAGCCGGCGACAACGCCTGGCAGCGACAGCGGGAAGGTGATCTTCCAGAAGGCGCCGGTCGGCGGGCAGCCGAGGTCCTGCGCGGCCTCGATCAGCGAATAGTCCATCTTCTCCAGCGAGGAATAGAGCGGCAGCACCATGAAGGGCAGGTAGGAATAGACGATGCCGATGAAGATGGCGGTGTAGGTGTTGAGGATCACCAGCGGCTGGCTGATCAGGCCGGTGGCGAGCAGAACCTGATTGAGCAGGCCCTCGGGTTTCAGGATGCCGATCCAGGCATAGACGCGGATCAGGAACGAGGTCCAGAAGGGCAGGATCACCAGCATCAGCAAGGTCGGGCGGATCGTGGCTGGCGCCCGCGCCATGCCATAGGCGATCGGATAGCCGACGATCAGGGTGAGTATCGTCGAGATTCCCGCGATGACCAGGCTCGTCACATAGGCGTTGAAATAGAGCGCGTCCTGGGTGAGCCAGGTGTAGTTATTGAAGTTGAGCTCGCGGACGGCGGCGAAAAATCCCGAAAAGCCGTCCTTGAAGCCGAGCACCGGCGTATAAGGGGGCATCGAGATCGCCGTTTGAGACAGCGAGATCTTGAACACGATGACGAAGGGAACAAGGAAGAAGAACAGCAGCCAGAGATAGGGGACGATGATGACCAGGCGGTTGACGAAGCCTGTCGCCAGCCTCGCCGGCAGTGTTGCGGTTTCGGTCGATGGGGCGGCGGTCGCTGCGATGTCCGTCATCTCAGCCTCCTACCTGGTCAACACGACGCCGGCATCGGGCCGGAAGGAGACCCAGGCGCGATCGTTCCAGGTGAGCGGATCCTCGGTGATGCGTGAAGCGTTCAACGCGCTTGCCCGCACCATCTGGCCGTCGTCAAGCTTGATATGATAGACGGTCATGTCGCCGAGATAGGCGACGTCGTAGACCTCGCCTTCGAGCGCGTTGACGGCATCGGCCGGCTTTTTCGAGGAGACCTTGATCTTCTCCGGCCGGATCGCGAAGACGATGTCGGAGCCGGCAGCGGCGTTGCTGCCATTGTCGACGACGATCTGCGCTCCTGTCGCGCCGGTTATGCGCGTGGTGCTTGTCATATGTTCGGCAACCTTGCCTTCGAACATGTTCACATTGCCGACGAAATGCGCAACGAAGCGCGAGGCCGGCGCCTCGTAGATCTCGGCAGGCGTCGCGACCTGCATCACCTCGCCCTTGTCCATGATGGCGATGCGGTCGGCCATGGTCATGGCCTCCTCCTGGTCGTGGGTGACGACGACGAAGGTGAGGCCGAGCTCCTGCTGCAGGTCCATCAGCTCGAACTGCGTTTCCTCGCGCAGCTTCTTGTCCAAAGCGCCGAGCGGCTCGTCGAGGAGCAGAACCTTCGGGCGCTTGGCGACCGAGCGGGCAAGCGCCACGCGCTGGCGCTGGCCGCCCGAGAGCTGGTGCGGCTTGCGCTTGGCGAACTGCTCGAGCTTGACAAGCTTCAGCATCTCGGCGACGCGCTTTTCGATATCGGGTCCAGGCATGCCCTCCTGCTTGAGGCCGAAGGCGATGTTCTTTTCCACCGTCATATGCGGGAACAGCGCGTAGGATTGGAACATCATGTTGACCGGCCGCTTGTAGGGCGGGATGCCGCGCAAATCCTGCCCGTCGAGCAGGATGCGGCCCGCCGACGGCTCCTCGAAGCCGGCGAGCATCCTGAGCAGGGTCGACTTTCCGCAGCCGGACGCGCCGAGCAGGGCGAAGAACTCGCGCTCGAAGATGGTCAGCGACAGGTTGTTGACGGCGGTGAAATCGCCGAACTTTTTGGTCACCTTGTCGAACTGGATATATGGCTTGGCATTCGGGTCGTTCCATGGCGCGAAATCCCTGCGGATGCTGCCAAGCGATTTCATGATCCCACTCCGTTACTTTTTTAGAAATCCCCAAAAGAAAGCGACCCCGGCAGTTGGCTGCCGGGGTCGCGTCACAATGCTCACTGGCCGGTGACGATTTTGGTCCAGGTGCGCGTGATAATGCGCTGCGTCTTGGGATCGTATGGCGCAATCGTATACAGCTTCTTCATCGTCTCTTCGTCCGGATAGACCGAAGGATCTTCCAGGATCGCCTTATCGACGAATTGCTGCGAGGCTTTGTTGCCGTTGGCGTAGAGCACGTAATTCGACGATTTGGCGATGACTTCGGGCGTCATCATGTAGTTGATGAATTCGAGCGCGTCGGCGACATGCGGCGCATCCGCAGGGATCGCCATCTGGTCGAACCACATCTCGGCGCCTTCCTTGGGCACCGAATAGCCGATCTCGACGCCCTGCTTGGCTTCCACGGCGCGGTTACGCGCCTGGAAGACGTCGCCCGACCAGCCGATCGCCAGGCAGATGTCGCCATTGGCCAAGGCGTTGATGTATTCGGACGAATGGAACTTGCGGACATAGGGCCGCACCTTCAGCAACGCCTCCTCGGCCTTGGAAATGTCATCGGGCGAGGTGCTGTTGGGGTCGAGGCCGAGGTATTTAAGCGCCGCCGGAATGACGTCGGTGGGAGAGTCCAGCACATAGACGCCGCAATCCTTCAGCTTGGCCAGCTTGTCCGGATTGAAGAAGACGTCCCAGCTGTCGATCTTGTCGGTGCCGAGTGCGGCCTGCACCTTCTTGACGTTATAGCCGAGGCCGACCGTGCCCCACATGTAGTTGACCGAATATTCGTTGCCCGGATCGTATTTGGCGGTACGCTCGGAAATGACGTCCCACATGTTGGAGATGTTGGGCAGCTTCGACTTGTCGAGCTTCTGGAACACGCCTGCCTGGATCTGGCGCGCCAGGAAGTTGGCGCTCGGCACGACGACGTCATAACCGCTGCCGCCGGCAAGCAGTTTCGTCTCCAGGATCTCGTTGGAATCAAAGGTGTCATAAACGACCTTGATGCCCGTCTTCTTGGTGAAGTCGTCGATGATCGAGCTGTCGATATAGTCCGACCAGTTGTAGACGTTGACGACGCGGTCTTCGGCGTGGCCGCTTATTGTGAAAAGCGTCAGAAATGCCGACGTCGCCGAAAGCCAAAGCGCTTTGCGGATCATGGTGTTCTCCTTTGGTGAGTGTTCCCTTGCCGGCTCGTCGCGATATGGCGGGGCGGCTTTGGTTTGAGAGTATTGAGCTTTCTGGAGAGCGACAAGCGTGAACTCTCCACGCAAGGCCCGGTAACGGCATCAGAGTTCGAGACATTTTGGCCTCCCGGCGAGGCACCCGGGCGGCGTCAACGGCATTCACCGTGGCGTATTGAGAGCTATGACGATGCAGTCCGGTCCCGAGCGGGCCGGCGGAGACACTTGGCAAGATACGCCTGTCTTGTTGTTGCCGTAATTGCAGCCTGCCCGCCCGGCAACTGGGTTGTCAATGGGGGAGGCTGCCTAAAGCGCGTCACGCTGAAAGGGATTTAGGCGAAGCGCTTTAAGTCTTTGTTTTGATGCATGTCGCTCTCCCAAAACCGCTGCGCACTTTTGGGCGACATGCGTTAACGTCAATTGGGCGACGGCAGGCCGGTTACGCCGGGACGTGCAGGCCGCGCCTGTCGCTTGAACTCCAGACCGATGTGGACGAGCAGTGCCGTGACGACGACCGCACCGCCGATGATGGTGCGCACCGACGGCACTTCGGAATGGACAAGCCAGACCCAGATCGGCCCAAGGATCGGCTCGAAGGTGCCGAGCAGCGCCGCGATCGCCGCCGGCACCAGCCGCGCGCCCATGGCGAAAAAGGCGAGGCCGGCGCCAAGGTTGATGACGCCAAAGGCAAAGAGGAAGCCCATGTCGCGCCCCGAGACCGCGAATGCCGAGGCCTGGGAAGCGGCGAACGCACCGGCGAGCAACGCGCCGAGACAGGTGGCCGGCACCATGCGCACATGGGCAAAGCGCCGGGTGATCACGGTCGCGAGCGAAAACATCACCGCGATCAGCAGTGCCAGGCCGTCGCCGATCGGCGAGACGGCGCCGCCCAGGGATTCGGAAACCATGATGGCGACGCCGGCGATAACGGCGGCGATGGCGATCCAGGTGGCCGGAGCGACCCGTTCGCGAAACAGCAGCCAGGCAAGGAGCGCCGCAAGCAGCGGCACGCCGGCCTGCATCAGGAGGATGTTGGCGACCGTGGTGTAGGCAAGCGCCACCACGAAGCTGGTCGAGGCGGTGGCGAAGCAGAAGGCGACGCCAAGGCCGGGCAGTCCCATGTGCCGAAAGAGCTTCAGGGTGCCGCGCCAGCCGTCGCGCCACAGCATGAAGGCGATCAGAAAGGCCACGGCCCACAGCGAACGCCAGAACACCACGGTCCAGCTGTCGCCGACATGTATGAAACGGGCGATGGCGCCGCCGAAGCTCCACATAAGCGCCGAAAGGAAGACCAGGAGCATACCGATCCGCTCCTCGCGCGGCGAGACGGCCGGCAAGGCAGTGGAGGACGGGGCGCCGGGTGAGGCGGTATCGGTCATGGACATGACTGTCAGCGAGTTGCGTTCGATGCAGCAAGGACAACAAGACTTGTGTCTTAGACGACAGAACTGTGCCTCAGAAAGAATTATGCCTCAATCGCGTAGCGCAAAGACGCCGGCCGGGCGTGATCCAGCACCCGGCGAGACTTAGGACACATCCGCCGATGTCAGCCTTGAAAATCGAAGGCGCTGAGGCCCGTCACCATCTCGTCGAGGCCGAGCGGGCGCGTCACCGGCGGCTCGGCGCGCGCCAGGCAGCCGACGCGCTCGCAAAGCCTGCAGGCGGGGCCTACCGGCGTAGCGAAGCCTTGACCGGGCTTGCCGGCGGCTGCGGCCGGCAGCGCCGCGCCATAGACGATCTCGTCGCGGAAGCCGACATCGCAGCCGAGCAGGAGCGCGGTGCGACGCGGCCGTTCGGAGAAAGCGCCCTGCGGGCCTTCCAGCGTGCGGGCGATGCAGAGGAATTCGGCGCCGTCCGGCATCTCGACCGCTTCGACGAGGATCTGGCCGGGCTGCGAGAACGCCGCATGGACGGGAAGCTTGGGGCAGCTGCCGCCGAAGCGGCTCTGCGGATAGCCCTGGCTGCCGGCCTTGCGAAAGCGGTTGCCGGCATTGTCGACTTCCAGCATGAAGAACGGCAGGCCCGCCGCGCCCGGCCGCTGCAGCATGGTCAGTCGATTGGCCGCCTGCTCGAAGGAGACGCCGAAACGGGAACGCAGGACGTCGATGTCGTAACGGCCGCGAACGGCGGCGGCATGGAAAGCCTGATAGGGCATCATCAGCGCATGCGCGGCATAGCGGCCGAGCTCGAAGCGAGCGAGCCGGCGGGCCTCGTCGGTACCGAGCTTCAGCGCCTGGATCTCAGCCGCGATGGCCACCGACATGCGTATGAGGCTCGCCTCCATCGCGACTTCGCGCAATTGGTCGAAAGGCGACAGCCGCTCGGACAGGAAGAGACGCTGCGAATGGCGATCGTAGCGGCGGCGCCAGTTGGGCATGGTGGCGACCGGCAGCACCTTGACGACGATGCCGTGCTCGCGCCTCAGCCAGGCTTTGAGCGCGCCGAACAGATCATCACCGGGGTCAAGGACCGATGTGAAAGCCTCCGCCTCCTCTTCCAGCGAAGCGAAGTGGTTCGGCCGGCGCTCAAACACGTCATGGACTTCGTCGGAAGGCATGCGGGTGCCGGACAGCGCGGTTGCCCTGCCCTCCTTCGCCAGAAGCTGGTTGAGATCGGACAGGCGCTCGGCCTGCTCGCGATAGGCGCGAAAGAGTTTCACCATCGCCGCCGAAGCGTTCGGCGCTGTTTCGGCGAGGTCGATCAGTTCCTGATCGCCGGGCAGCTCGCCGGCAAGAAGCGGATCGCTGAAGGCCTCGCGCAAGGCCGCGATCGAGCCTTTTGTCTCTCCCTGCAATTCATGCGGATCGACCTTGTAGACGGAGGCAAGCTTGAGGATGAGCTGCACCGTCAGCGGTCGCTGGTTGCGCTCGATCAGGTTGAGATAGGATGGCGAGATGCCCAGCCCCTCGGCCATCGCCGTCTGGGTCAGGCTCCTGGCGTTGCGCAGCCGGCGCAGCCGCGGCCCGGCGAAGATCTTCTGGTCGGCCATCCCTGCCATCCTTGACAAGAATTTACATGAACGTCGAGTGCGGTGCGCGCTTCGCCGCTTTTACAATCGTGACAAATTTACAGAGCTGACTTGTCAATGGCAACACAGCTTTTCCCTTATTTTCCGAGGCATCTTGCGGTTTTTCTAGGTGCCTTTCGCGCTGCAATGTAAACGATGTCATACGCAAGACGTCGCAGAATATGCCTTTGCGATGCAGCGCTGACGCAGTTCCCAAAACGACCCGGAGTGACCAATGACCGATTTTTACAACCTCGTCCCTTCCGCGCCGGAAGGCCGTTTCGACGGCATCGAGCGCCCCTACTCGCCGGAGGATGTGAAGCGGTTGCGCGGCTCCGTGCAGATTCGCCAGACGCTGGCCGAGATGGGTGCGAACCGGCTGTGGAAGCTCATCCACGAGGAGGATTTCGTCAATGCGCTGGGCGCGATGTCGGGCAACCAGGCCATGCAGCAGGTTCGGGCCGGCCTGAAGGCGATCTATCTCTCGGGCTGGCAGGTGGCGGCCGATGCCAACACCGCCTCGGCGATGTACCCAGACCAGTCGCTTTACCCGGCCAATGCGGCGCCGGAACTGGTCAAGCGCATCAATCGCACCCTGCAGCGCGCCGACCAGATCGAGACATCCGAAGGCAACGGGCTGTCGGTCGAGACCTGGTTCGCGCCGATCGTGGCCGACGCGGAAGCCGGCTTCGGCGGGCCGCTCAACGCCTTCGAGATCATGAAGGCGTTCATCGAGGCCGGCGCCGCGGGCGTCCACTATGAGGACCAGCTGGCGTCGGAAAAGAAGTGCGGCCATCTCGGCGGCAAGGTTCTGATCCCGACCGCGGCGCATATCCGCAACCTCAACGCGGCGCGCCTTGCAGCCGACGTGATGGGCACGCCGACGCTGGTCGTGGCGCGCACGGACGCAGAGGCAGCGAAGCTTTTGACCTCCGATATCGACGAGCGCGACAGACCTTTCGTCGACTACGACGCCGGCCGAACGGTCGAGGGCTTCTACAATGTCAGGAACGGCATCGAGCCTTGCATCGCGCGCGCCGTGGCCTATGCGCCGCATGCCGACCTGATCTGGTGCGAGACCTCGAAGCCGGATCTGGCGCAGGCCAGAAAATTCGCCGAGGGCGTGCGCAGGCACCATCCGGGTAAGCTGCTCGCCTACAATTGCTCGCCGTCCTTCAACTGGAAGAAGAACCTCGACGACGCGACGATCGCGAAGTTCCAGAAGGAGCTCGGCGCGATGGGTTACAAGTTCCAGTTCATCACGCTCGCCGGCTTCCACCAGTTGAACTTCGGCATGTTCGAGCTGGCGCGCGGCTACAGGGACCGTCAGATGGCCGCCTATTCGGAATTGCAGGAGGCCGAGTTCGCGGCCGAGGCCCGCGGCTATACCGCGACCAAGCACCAGCGAGAGGTCGGCACCGGCTATTTCGACGCCGTGTCGATGGCGATCAGCGGCGGCCAGTCGTCGACCACCGCGATGCATGAATCGACCGAGCACGCCCAATTCAGGCCGGCGGCCGAGTAACGGATAACAACCAGAGGAAACGCCCGCAGGGCATCTACATCGAGGAGAAGAGCGATGGCATCGATAAGCCGCGTCAAGGAAAGGGCAGAAGAGCAATCGAGCGCGATGAGCGTCGACCAGCAGGCGACGATCCGCATGCTCGCCAACGATCTGCACAGGCTAAACCAGTCGGTCATGAAGGCAGTCGAGGCCGGCGTCTCGGTGGAGCTGGTGCGTTCGGCCAGGCACCATGGCGGCGACGGCAACTGGGGAGACCTTTTGATCCCGGTGATCGTTACCCAGCAGAGTCATACTTGACGTAACGTCAACAGTCTCGGCGATAGTCTTCCGTACGCTATACGTCCGGGAGACTATCGCATTTTTTCGATTTGCCTTCGTCGCCAGGAGGTACGACTTGCGCTGAATTCCGGAATTTCTTGCTATATTTTCGACCTCGATCGTTTCAGCTTGACACCGGCCGCGATCTCACCCAATTGTGCCTCAGGTTTCAACCCTGCATTGAACCAGAGTGCCTGCCCGCCGATGTGTCCCGCCAACCGTGACGACCACTCCGAAAAACATCCGAAACCGGCAGCCTGGACCGGCGCGATCGAGGCGAATTTTTCCAAGGTGCTCGTTGTCGGAAAATCGTCGATCAACCGAGTCGTGGTATCGAAAATCGTCGAGAAATCGGGATTGAAACCGATCTCGGAAACGCCCGAAACCGCCGAGAAGACGCTCACCGGCCAGTTGCCCTGCGCCGTCATCCTGGACGGCGGCCCAGACAACAAGGATTGCGACCGGCTGATGTCGGCAATCGACGCGCTGCGGCGCGCCTCCGGCAAGCCGCTGCCGGCGGTGATACTGCTTTCAACCAGGAATGGCACGCCGGAGAGCCTTGGCCTGTCGAGCGTGGTCGATGCGGTGGTCGCCAAGCCGATCACGCCCGAGAGACTGCAACCGGTGGTGGATCGCCTGGTCGGGCGCGGCTAAGGCTCGAGCGTTCACTCGGCCTTTGCGATAGCCGCGACAAGGCTCGGCAACTCGCCAAGATCTGCAATCTGACGGAAACGCGGCGCCGCGACAGGGGCCTCGGCCTGTTCGATCGCCCAGGTCAATTCGTGCGGCACATGGATGCCCCAACTGCCGGCCTCGATAGCGGGAATCACGTCGGACTTGAGGGAATTGCCAACCATCATGCTGTTCTGCGGACCACGGCCATAGCGGCTGAAGATGCGGGCATAGGTGGCGGTGCTCTTGTCGCTGACGATCTCAACTGCGTCGAAAAGGTCACCCATTCCCGACTGCGCAAGCTTGCGCTCCTGATCGAAGAGGTCGCCCTTGGTGATCAGCACCAGATGGTAGGAACCCGCCAGCTTCTCGATCGTCTCGCGCGCGTGCGGCAGCGGCTCGATCGGGTGGCTGAGCATCTCGCGGCCGGCAGCCAGTATCTCGCCGATGATCGAACCAGGCACCTCCCCGCCGGTAACCTCGACCGCTGTCTCGATCATCGACAAGGTAAAGCCCTTGATGCCGAAGCCGTAGAGGGCGAGATTGCGCCTTTCCGCCTCGAGCAGTCTTGCCGCGATTTGGTCGTGGTCTCCGTGCTCCGCCAGCATTGCGGCAAAGCGCTTCTCAGTCATGCGGAAGAACTGCTCGTTCTGCCACAACGTGTCGTCGGCATCGAAACCGATCGTGGTAAGAGCGGATATTGTCACGTCATCCTCCTTCGGAACGCGGTGTAGACGCGTTCGCCGGGCACTGCTAGCTCTAGCCGGAGATCGGCAAAGCGGGGGTGCATGCTGAATTCGTGGAAAGACGAGCTGGAAGGCTTCATGGCGAGCGCTCGTGAGCGCACGCCAACGGAACTAATCAACGGCATCCGCGATATTGGCGTCGCCATGGGCCATGAGGCGGGCGAAGCGCTGCTAGACAGCCACCCGGAACTGTTTGCCTACCGACCCATGCTTACGCGAGCCTTCATCGAAATGGTTCATGCGCAAGACGTCGCCGAAATAAGGCAGATGCTGGAGCTGAAGCATCCAACCTCGTTCGGGCAGATAGCGGCGGAGGAAACGACCATCGGCGTCATGTCCTCGAAAGACGCCTACAAGCGCCTGGATGAGGTCTTCGAGCATGTCGACTTCAGCCGGTGCACGCGCGCCGTGATGGTCGGCTGCGGCGGCCGCCCGTTCACCATGTTCCGTATCTGCGATCAGACACCGGTTCCCGAGATCGTCGGGCTGGATATTGTGCCGGAAGCGGTCGAGACAGCGAATATTCTGGCAGCCAAACTCGGCTACGTCCGAATGCGCGCCGAATTCCGCAACGGGCGCGACTATGACTATCGCGCCGCCCAGCTTGTCTATATCGCCAGCATGGTCTCGCCCAAAGCAGCTGTCGTGTCGCGCGTCGCAGACACGGCCCCACCCGATCTCCAGCTCGTTCTATGGGAACCGTATTCGTTGGCCCGCTTGTGGTCGGAGCGCGCGGAAGAGACGCTCGACCCGCGGCTGGAAGTGGTCGGCCGCACCCGCGTATCGCGCAACATGACCCGTGATGTGTTCGTCCGCTTCCGGCCTGGCGCCGCCGGGCGCGGAAGCGCAGGCTAATGGCAGCGGGCATGGCCGATCGCGCGGTCCTGGCCGCAACCGTGGCATGGTGCCTGCTTCGCCATCCGCTGATCTGGAAAAGAACCTATGATCACAGCGGCGTCTTTCCCGACCCGGCCAGGCCTAGGTCTTACGTCGACAAGTTCTTGTGGCGGAAGATCTTCGACCATAATCCCGTCTATGCCACGGCATGCGACAAGCTGGCGTCCAAGGACTACGCCCTGTCAACATGCCCGGAACTCAAAACCGCGAAAGTGTTGTGGAGCGGCCGCGACGCCACGCAGATCCCACCGGCGCTGCTTACCGGAAATGTCGTGGTGAAGGCCAATCATGGCTGCCGCTGGAACATGATGATCCGCAACGGCGAGGTGGACAGGCCGAAGCTGCGGCGGCGAACGGCGCGCTGGATGCGCAATCGCTACGGCAGGAAATTCGGTGAATGGGCCTACAAGGGCGCGAGACGGCTCATCTTCGTTGAGGAGATGCTTCTCGAGGACGATGTGCCGGTCCCGCTGGAGTATAAATTTCATATCTCGAACGGGAAGACGGCTTACGTCTACGCCGCACGGCGGGACAGATGGGGCAACGAGTTGAAAAGTCATTTCGACCGCGACGGCAATCACGCACCCGTGCCGCCGGGCAGCGGCAGCCAATGGGTGAAGATCGATCTGCCGCCATCGTTTCTGCGGATGCGCGAGATAGCGGAGCGGCTGACGGCACCGTTCGATCACATGCGCTGCGACTTCTACGAGATCGACGGCGAAATCTATTTTTCCGAGTTCTCGGTCTACCCGCTGTCAGGAAAAGGCATCATCAACACCAAGCTGCGCGATCTGGCCGGCGATAGCTGGGACATACGCCAGGCCTGGTTCCTGTCGACGCCCCAGCGAGGTTGGCGCAAAGTCTATGCGGCGGCGCTGTTGCGATGGCTCGACGCAAACGACCGGCAGAGGCTGCAGCCCGGTTCGCAAAGAGCGGCTCCCTGAGCAAGCCGCCCGGCGCCTCCCCTTCCCTTTCCCCGTTGCGCCCGGCTATAGTTCGAAATCCGCAACACAATCTGGTGAATGATGCCGCCTGAAAAAAAGGAAGTCCGTCCGTCAAGCCGGGGGGGACGCGCCCGCACGCCTGCATTCCTGAAAAACGAACGCGGCGTGAAGAACTGGAAGGAAGCCAGCGCCTGGCTCGAATGGCGCGGCATCGAGGACATCGAGTGCATCACTCCCGACCAGGCGGGCGTCGCGCGCGGCAAGATGATGCCGTCGAAGAAATTCACCTCCAACACCTCGCTGGCGCTGCCTTCGGCCGTGTTCATGACGACGATCTCGGGCGGCTATCCCGAGGACGGCAACGGCTTCCACTATCCCGAGGACGATGGCGACCTGAAGCTTTTGCCCGATCTCTCAACGCTGACGGCTGTGCCTTGGGAAGAAGATCCGACGGCAGCAGTGATTTGCGACCTCGTCCACCAGGACGGCCGCTCGGTCGAGTTCACGCCGCGCAACGTGCTGAAGCGCGTGCTTGCCGCCTATGACGAGCGCGGCCTGAAGCCGGTGGTGGCTCCCGAGATCGAATTCTATCTGGTGCGCAAGAATCCCGACCCGGACTATCCGCTGACGCCGCCGGTCGGGCGCTCGGGCCGACCGATCGGCGGCGGCGCCGGCTATTCGATCGCCGGCGTCAACGAATTCGACGAACTGATCGACGACATCTACCATTTCTCGGAACGTCAGGGCCTGGAGATCGACACGCTGATCCATGAGGAAGGCGCCGGCCAGCTCGAGATCAATCTGCGACACGGCAATCCGATCGAGCTCGCCGACCAGGTTTTCATGTTCAAGCGCACCATTCGCGAGGCGGCGCTGAAGCATGAGATCTACGCCACCTTCATGGCCAAGCCGATCCAGGGGCAGCCGGGCTCGGCCATGCATATCCACCAGTCGGTCATCGAGAAGAAGACCGGCAAGAACATCTTCTCGGCCGAGGACGGCTCCGAGACGGACGCCTTCTTCCATTTCATCGGCGGCATGCAGAAGCACGTGCCGAACGCGCTGGTGATGTTCGCGCCCTACGTCAATTCCTACCGCCGGCTGACGCAGCAGGCCTCGGCTCCGGTCAACAACAAATGGGGCTACGATAACCGAACCACCGCCTTCCGCGTGCCGCGCTCCGATCCGGCAGCACGGCGCGTCGAAAACCGGATCCCGTCTTCCGACGCCAACCCTTATCTGGCGCTTGCCGCGTCGCTTGCCTGCGGGCTGATCGGCATGACCAGAAAGATCAAAGCTGAACCGCCGGTTCTGACCACGGCCAATGCCGACGAGATCGACCTGCCGCGCAGCTTGCTGGAAGCGGTCGATTTGTTCGAGGCCGACAAGGAGCTCGGCATTATCCTCGGCACATCCTTCGCCGCCACTTACGCAGCGATCAAGCGGGCCGAGTTCGAAACCTTCATGGAAGTGATCAGCCCGTGGGAGCGGGAGTATTTGTTGCTGAATGTTTAGGGGAGTAGGGAGTAGGGGAGTAG